>JAGRPN010000284.1 GCA_019449555.1 Ramlibacter sp. | reverse complement strand
CGAACTGGCGGGGACCATCGAGCGCGAGCAGCTCGCCAGCCCCGCCGTGATCGTCGTCGGCGACGTGATCGGCGGCGTCGCGGCAGCCGTCCAGGGCGCGGCGCAACGCGCGGCCTGAAGGGCTGCGGCCAAGAGGGCGCCTACACTCGGCGCCCATGCAATTCGATGTGGTCGTCATCGGCGCCGGCGCGGCCGGGCTGTTCTGCGCGGGAGTCGCGGGGCAGCTCGGGTTGAAGGTACTGCTGGTCGATCACAGTCCCAAGGTGGCGGAGAAAATCCGCATCTCCGGCGGGGGCCGCTGCAATTTCAGCAACCACGACCTCGACCCGCGCGCGCCGCACAAGCATTTCCTGGGCGACAACCCCGCCTTCTGCCGCTCGGCGCTGTCACGTTACACGCCCCAGGATTTCATCGCGCTAGTGCAGCGGCACGGCATCCCCTTCCACGAAAAGCACAAGGGACAATTGTTCGGCGACCGCTCCTCCGACGATTTCATCCAGATGCTGTTGCGCGAATGCGAAGCCGGCGGCGTGACGCGCTGGCAGCCCTGCGGGGTCAGTGGCATCGAACCGGCCGGCGCCGCGCAGGCGCAGCAGTCTCGTTTTCGCGTCCAGACCGATCGCGGCCCGATCGACACGCGCCATGTCGTCATCGCAACCGGCGGGCTGTCCATTCCGAAGATCGGCGCCAGTGACTTCGGCTACCGCATCGCGCGCCAGTTCGGCCTGCGGATCGTGCCGCCCCGGCCGGCGCTGGTGCCGCTCACGTTCGGCGGCGAAGGCTGGGCGCCCTACTCCCAGCTCGCCGGGCTGTCCCTGCCGGTGGCGATCGAAACCGCCAGCCTCTTGCCCTCACCCCCGCCCTCCCCCGAAGGGAGAGGGCGCAGATCGGGAGGCTCGGGGAAAGTGGTTTTTCACGAGGATTTGCTGTTCACCCACCGCGGCCTGAGCGGTCCAGCCGTGCTGCAGATTTCGAGCTACTGGCGGGCCGGCCAGCCGATCCGCATCGACCTCGCGCCGGGCGCCGACCTGCAGCGCGAGCTCTCGCGCGCCAAGGCGAGCTCGCGCAAACTGATCGCGAACGAACTCGCGGCGTTCGTTCCTGCGCGGCTGGCGGACGCCTGGGTCCAGCAGGACAGTGCATGGCAGCGGCCGATCAACGAAGCCAGCGACAAGGCGCTGGCCGCGCTCGCCGAGAGCCTGGGACGCTGGACGCTCGTGCCTTCCGGAACCGAGGGCTACGCGAAGGCCGAGGTCACGGCCGGCGGCGTGGACACGCGCGACCTTTCCTCGCAAACGATGGAATCGAAGGTCCCGGGCCTGTACTTCATCGGGGAAGCGGTCGACGTCACCGGCTGGCTGGGCGGCTACAACTTCCAGTGGGCCTGGGCCAGCGCCCACGCCTGCGCGCAAGCGATGGCTGCATCCGGGCGGGCGCAGGGGCGCGGCCCCCTCGCTTGACCCTCCTTGCAGCGGCGGCGCTTGCTGCAGGCCCGGGCGGGGCTATAATGTCGGGCTTTGCTGGCAAACCCTCAACGGCCTGATCACCTTCAGTTGGGGAAACCGCAGTCACGGCGTCCGGGCCCGATCTTCCCGAGCACCCTCTGGCCGCACATATGGAATCGATTCGCGCATGACAATGATCCGTGTAAAAGAGAATGAGCCGTTCGACGTGGCCCTGCGCCGCTTCAAGCGGACCATCGAAAAGCTGGGCCTGCTCACCGAGCTGCGGGCCCGCGAGTTCTACGAAAAGCCCACCGCCGAGCGCAAACGCAAGAAAGCCGCTGCCGTCAAGCGCCACTACAAGCGCGTGCGCAGCATGCAGCTGCCCAAGAAGCTCTATTAGGGCTTGACCTGCCGAGCTGCCGGAGGCCCGCCGGGCCTGCCGCGCGTTTCAAGCCCGCCTGAGGATGCTCACGCGGGCTTTGTCGTTTCCAACCAGGGAGAAAACGCTCATGAGCCTCAAGGAACGCATCACCGAAGACATGAAGGCCGCCATGCGCGCCCGGGACGCCGAGCGCCTGGGCACCATCCGCCTGCTCACCGCCGCCATGAAGCAGAAGGAAGTGGACGAGCGCATCGAGCTGGACGACCCTGCCGTGGTCGGCATCGTGGACAAATTGATCAAGCAGCGCAAGGACAGCGTGGAAGCGTTCGACAAGGCCGGGCGCAAGGACCTGGCCGACAAGGAAGCGGCCGAGATCGTGGTGCTGCAGGCCTACCTGCCGGCGCGGCTGTCGGCCGACGAGATCGCCGCCGAGGTGAAGGCCATCGTGGCCGAAGTCGGTGCCAAGGGCCCGGGCGACATGGGCAAGGTCATGGGCGCAGCGAAAGCGCGGCTGGCCGGCAAGGCCGAGATGAGCCTGGTTTCGGCGGCGGTGAAGGCGGCGCTCGCCGGTTAAGACCCAGCCACCTTCAGCCGATCGATCAGGATCGAGCCGACGGTCTTGGCGCCGTAGTTATAGGTGTCGGCGCCCACCGCCTGGATGCCGGCGAGCATGTTCTTCATGTTGCCCGCGATCGTGATTTCCTGCACCGGGAACGCGAGCTCGCCGTGCTCCACCCAGAAGCCGCTCGCACCGCGCGAATAGTCGCCGGTCACGTAGTTCACGCCCTGGCCCATCAATTCGATGACGAACAGGCCGGTGCCCAATTTGCGCAGCATCCCGGGCAGGTCGTCGTCGGGGCGTGTCAGGCGCGACGTCAGTTCCAGGTTATGCGAGCCGCCCGCGTTACCGGTGGTCTTCATCCCCAGTTTGCGAGCCGAGTAGCTGCTGAGGAAGTAACCCTCGACCCGTCCCGCATCGACCACCTTGCGCCCGCGCGTGCGCACGCCTTCCTCGTCGAACGCGGCGCTGCCCTTGCCGCGGCGAATATGCGGGTCCTCGACGATGTCGACGTGCTCGGGGAAGACGTGCTTGCCGATCGAGTCGAGCAGGAAGCTGCTCTTGCGGTACAACGCGCCGCCGCTGACCGCCTGCACGAAGCCCCCCAGCAGCCCCGCCGCCAGGGGCGACTCGAACAGCACCGGGCACTCGCGGGTGGCGATCTTGCGTGAGTGCAGGCGGGCCAGCGCCCGCTCCGCCGCGTAGCGTCCCACCGCGTCGGGCGCGGCGAGCTCGCTCGCGTTGCGCATCGAGCTGTACCAGGCGTCGCGCTGCATGTCGTCGCCCTTGCCGGCGATCGGCGCGACCGAAATCGAGTGGCGCGAGCTGGCGTAACCGCCGCGGAAACCGCGCGAGTGGGCGCTGAAGAAATGGCTCTGCTGGGCCGAGACGCCGGCGCCCTCGCTGTTGGTGATGCGCTTGTCGGTGGCGAACGCCGCGTTCTCGCACTGCAGCGCCAATTGGGCAGCCCGTTCGCTGTCGATGTCCCATGGATGGAACAGGTCGAGGTCCGGCTGCTCGTCGGGGCCCGCGATGTCCTGGGCATCCGGCAGTCCGGCCACCGGGTCTTCGGCGGTGAACCGGGCGATGTCGTAGGCGGCCTGCACCGTCTGCTCGATCGCGGCGCGCGAAAAGTCCGAAGTGCTCGCGTTGCCGCGCCGCTGCCCCACGTAGACGGTCACACCGAGCGACTTGTCGCGGTTGCGCTCCACGTTCTCCAGCTCGCCCTTGCGCACCGAAACGCTCAGGCCGCAGCCCTCGGATGCCTCCGCACCCGCGTCGGTCGCGCCGAGCTTCTTCGCCAGCGCGAGCGCGGTGTCCACCAGTTCTTCGAAAGAGGCTCGGCTATAGGTAAAACCGGTGTCGGCGCGGGGATCGGGATTATTCATGGCGGGGCTATGATACTTGGCCCGCATGCCACGCGCCCATGTCACGCAAACCCAAAAAAGGCTACTTCGTCCGCGGCCAGTTCGTCGCTGAAGGCAGCGAACTCGATCTCCAGCTCAAAGCCGAGCTCAAGGGTACCGAAGCCAGCAAGACCGACCTGAAGCGCGAAAGCACCGACCTCCAGAAGCTGGGGGAGGCGTTACTCGAGCTGCGTGCCGACCTGCTGCAGGGCCTCCCGCTGGCCGACAAGCTCGCCGACGCGCTGGCCGAGGCCAAACGCATCACCAATTTCGAGGGCAAGCGGCGGCAGATGCAGTACATCGGCAAGCTGATGCGCGGCCTGGACGAGCCCACGCTGCAGGCGGTGCGCGATGCGCTGGAAGAGCAGCGGGCCGGTTCCGCCGGCGAAGCGCTGGCGCTGCACGAGGCGGAAAAATGGCGCGACGAACTCATCGCCAGCGAAGAGGCGCTGCAGCAGTGGCTGAATGCCCATCCGCAGACCGACTCGCAACAATTGCGCGCGCTGGTCCGGCAGGCGCGCAAGGATGCCCAGCCCGACGCGCAGGCCCTCTCGAAAGGGCTCGCGCCGCGCCGCGGCCGGGCTTACCGCGAAATCTTCCAGCTCGTACGCGAGCAGCTTGCCAAGGCCGAGGTGTCGAGTTCCGGGGCAGGCTCGTCCAGCCCGGCATGACAGGAGTTTGAAATGAGTACAGAACCGTTCGACCCCGTCCGGATCGGCATCGTGTCGATCAGCGACCGCGCCTCCTCAGGCGCCTATCAGGACCAGGGCCTGCCTGCATTGCAGGAGTGGCTCAGCCGCGCGCTGAAGAACCCGATCACATTCGAGCCGCGCCTGATCCCGGACGAAAAGGATCGCATCAGCGGCGCGTTGATCGAACTGGTCGATGCCGGCTGCTCGCTGGTGCTGACCACCGGCGGCACCGGCCCGGCGCCGCGCGACGTGACGCCCGAAGCGACGCTCGCCATCGCTGAAAAGGAGATGCCGGGGTTTGGCGAACAGATGCGCCAGATCAGCCTGCGGTTCGTGCCGACGGCGGTTCTTTCACGCCAGTGCGCCGTGATCCGCGGCAAGAGCCTGATCATCAACCTGCCGGGGCAGCCGAAGTCGATCCAGGAAACGCTGGAAGGGCTCAAGGGCGCGGGCGGCGAGCAATTGGTGGCCGGCATTTTCGCGGCCGTGCCCTATTGCATCGATCTCATCGGGGGACCGTACTTCGAGACGCACGACGAGGTGTGCAAGGCCTTCCGGCCGAAGTCGGCGATCCGGGCGCCGAAGTAGACGAACTACTTCCCCACCAGCTGCGTCAATTTGTCGGCCTCGAAGGTTTCCTTCACCGCCGCGTCCTCGGGCACGCACTCGGGGCCCTTCTTCGTCGCCGACAGCTGTTCGACGGCATGCCACAGCATGGCGATCTGATGCTCGTGCGACGAGGCGTTGTCGATCAGGCCCTTCATCGCCTGCGACAGCGGATCGTCGCTTTCCGTGATGCCGTAAGCGGAGAAGCCCATCTTGTTCGCGACCTGCTCGCGCCGCTTGCCGTCCTCGGCCTGGATGATGCGCGCCGGGATGCCGACGGCGGTGGCGCCCGCGGGCACCGGCTTGGTCACGACCGCGTTCGAGCCCACGCTGGCGTCGTCGCCCACCGTGAAGCCGCCGAGGATCTTGGCGCCGGCGCCGACCACGACGTTGCGGCCCAGCGTCGGATGCCGCTTCGAACCTTTGGTCAGCGACGTGCCGCCCAGCGTCACGCCCTGGTAGATCGTGCAGCCTTCGCCGACTTCCGCCGTTTCGCCGATCACGATGCCCATGCCGTGGTCGATGAACACCCGGTCGGCGATCTTCGCGCCGGGATGGATCTCGATGCCGGTCAGCCAGCGGGAGAACTGCGACGTGAAGCGCCCGAGCCAGCGCAGCCCATGCGTCCAGAACCAGTGGGCCATGCGATGCATCATCAGCGCGTGCAGGCCCGGATAACAGGTGAGCACCTCCCACTTGCTGCGCGCGGCAGGGTCGCGGTCGAGGATGCACTGGATATCGGAGCGCAGGCGGGTGAACATGGTCAGGTCTGTTCAGTTGGTATATGAAGTCTATCGTTTAAGCCCGGCAGCCGCTTGCGACATGGCCTTGGCAACACCACGCAGGATGTGGATTTCCTCGGGGGTGAGCTGGGCGCGATTGAACAGCTGGTTGAGCCGCGGCATCAGTTTCTTCGGCGCAGCGGGGTCCAGGAACCCGATGTCCACGAGCGCTCGCTCCCAATGGGCCAGCATGCCCGCCACCGCCTGGGCATCCGCGAGGTTTTCCGGCTCCGGGGCCGTCGAAACGGACACCGGGAACCCGCCCAGGGCGGTGCGCCACTCGTACGCGATCACCTGGATCGCCGCGGCGAGGTTCAACGAGCCGTAGCGCGGATCGGCCGGAATGCTGAGCGCCGCGTGACAGCGATACACGTCGTCGTTGTTCATCCCGAATCGCTCGGACCCGAACAGGAACCCCACGCTGTGCCCCGAGCCGGCGAGCGTGCCGAGGTGTTCGCGCGGCGCGAACGTGGACGGTCCGAAGTCGCGCGGCGTCATGGCGGTCGCGCACAGGTACGTGACGCCGTCCAGCGCCTCGTCCAGCGTGGCGACGATGCGCGCGCGCTGCAACACGTCGGTGGCGCCGCTGGCGCGCTGGATCGTCTCCTCGCGCGTCAGCACGTCGGGCCAGCGCGGCGCGACCAGCACCAGGTCGTCGAAGCCCATGACCTTGATGGCGCGCGCGGCGGCGCCCACGTTGCCGGCGTGGCTGGTGTTGATCAGGACGAAGCGCGTGTGCATCGGCCGGATTGTCCCAGCTCTGCGACCGCCGCCGGCGAGGGGCCACACGGGCCGAGCCACCCCGGCAGCCGATTCATGGGAAAATGCCCGTCACTCGCAGCCATCCGCATCGCCGGGTCCGCTGCATCGCTCCTGATCCTGAGTGGACACTTCCACTGTCCGGCAAGACTTAATCAGTTGAGGACAGAGCTGAAGATCTGTCCCGCAAGATATCAAAGATTTTAAAAATCCATGTCGTCCGCCAACCTGCATCCCATGCTCAATGTGGCCGTGAAGGCCGCCCGCGCCGCCGGCGCGATCATCAACCGGGCCGCGCTCGACGTCGAGTCGGTGCGCATCTCCCAGAAACAGGTCAACGACTTCGTCACCGAAGTGGACCATGCGAGCGAGCAGACGATCATCGAGACGCTGCTCACGGCTTATCCCGGCCATGCGATCTGGGCCGAGGAGTCGGGTAAGGTCCACGGCAGCCAGGGTTCTGATTTCGTGTGGATCATCGACCCGCTGGACGGCACCACCAACTTCATCCACGGCTTTCCCGTGTACTGCGTGAGCATCGGCCTGTCGGTCAAGGGCAAGATCGAACAGGCGGTGATCTACGACCCCAGCCGCAATGACCTCTTCACCGCGACCAAGGGCCGTGGCGCGTACATGAACGAGCGGCGCATCCGCGTATCCAAGCGCACCGAATTGAGGCAATGCCTGATCTCCACCGGGTTCCCGTTCCGCCCGGGCGACAACTTCAACAACTATCTGAAGATGATGGCCGAGGTCATGCAGCGCACCGCCGGCCTGCGCCGGCCGGGCGCCGCCGCGCTGGACCTGGCCTACGTGGCCGCCGGTTTCGCCGACGGCTTCTTCGAGACCGGGCTTTCACCGTGGGACGTCGCGGCCGGGTCGCTGTTGGTGACCGAAGCCGGGGGCCTGATCGGCAACTTCACCGGCGACGCCGAATTCATGGAGCAGAAGGAATGCATCGCCGGCAACCCGCGCATCTACGGGCAGCTGGTGGCGATCCTCGGCAAGTACAGCAAATTCGCGAGCGCCGGTGAAAAGGCGAAGCTGCGCCAGTCGCCGATCCTCCCGCTGCCGGCAGCGGACGAGCCCGCGGCGGATCTGGACGACGCTCAAACCTGATCGGGTGGGACACGCGTGCAACTGACCGAACTGTTGCAGCGCAATCCCTGGGCCACGACCGGGCTCGCGGCCCTGCTCGCGTTCATAGCCGCCCTGGTGGTGCACCGGATCGGCCGGGCCGTGCTGCTGCGCGCCGTGCGCGGCTCCGTCCTTTTGCGCGCCCTCATCGAGGCGACCGAGCATGCCGCCGGCGCGGCGCTCCCGCTGGCCTCGCTGCAGGTGGTGTGGACCGCCGCACCCGACGACTTGCGCTACATCGACGGCATCCGGCACCTGAACGGATTGCTGCTGATCGGCGCGCTCACGTGGCTGGCCATGAGCGTGATCGCCGGCCTGGCCAACGGCATGATCGCGCTGCATCCCGCGAACGTCGAAGATAACCTGCAGGCGCGCCGCATCCAGACCCAGGCGAAGGTCTTCTCGCGCAGCGCGATGGTGCTGGTGGTGATCGGCGGCGCGGCGATGGCGCTGATGACTTTCCCCGGCGCGCGCCAGCTCGGCGCCAGCCTGCTCGCCTCGGCGGGCGTGATCGGCCTCGTGGCCGGCATCGCCGCGCGGCCCGTCTTCAGCAACCTGATCGCGGGCCTGCAACTCGCGCTGGGACAGCCCCTGCGCCTGGACGACGTGCTGGTCGTCAAGGGCGAGAATGGCCGCGTGGAAGAGATCACGGGCACCTACGTGGTGCTCAGGCTCTGGGACGAGCGCCGCATGATCGTGCCGCTCCAGTGGTTCGTCGAGAACACTTTCGAAAACTGGACCCGCACCAACGCCGAGATACTGCAAAGCGTGATCTTCTACTTCGCCATGGCGACGCCGCTCGACCCGGTCCGCGCCGAGTTCGAGCGCCTGGTAAAGGCCGCACCGGAATGGGACGGTCGCGTGTGCTCCTTGACCGTGGTCGACACGACCGAAGCCAGGATGAAAGTGCGTGCGCTGGTTTCCGGTGCGACGGCCGCCAGGGCGTTCGACCTGGCCTGCAAGATACGCGAGTCGCTGCTGGCCTTCATGGCACGCGAATACCCGCAGTTCCTGCCACGCTTGTAGCTGCCCGGCGGGGAGCGGCAGCCTGGAAAACAATTCCCCATTGAATCGAGTGGGCAAGCAGTAGCGCCGCGAGGCGCTTCAGCTAAGATTGAAACTTCCCTTGGCACGCCCTGTGCACTTGCATGGCGATTCCCAATTGCAATCCCACCCACACGGCATCAGGCCTATGTCCGAACTGACTGCACAAGCTCCTTCCCCGCCGGCTGATGCGGCCCTGCTGCGTGAGGTCGCGGAACTGGTGGTGAGTGCCTTGAACCTCGAAGTCGCCGCGGCCGACATAGAACCCGACCAGGCCTTGTATGGTGACGGACTGGGCCTGGATTCGATCGACATTCTCGAGATCGCGCTCGTGGTCTCCAAACAATACGGCCTGCAATTGCGGGCGGGCGACGAGGAAAACCACGCCATCTTTCATTCGCTGCGCAGCCTGAGCGACCATATCGCCGCCCAGCGAACCAAGTGAAAGCGCAGCGCGGGACAGGATTCAAGCAAGCGTGCCGCTGGGGCGCCGTTCTCATATTCGGTGCAGGCTATTCGGTTCTCGCCCATTGGGCCGCCGCTTCGGCCACGCCTGATCGGCTCGACGCTCTCGTTGCCATCGTTCCGGTCCTCGGGCTGGCGTTCGCGATGGCATGGCGTTCATCACGGCGCGCGCTCATGCTGGCCTCATGGCTTGCGGCCTGCGCATGGCTCTACGGTATCAGCGCCTGGCTGGTCACGCATTACAACTGGATTTTTCTGCTGCAGCATGCAGGCGTTTATGCACTGCTCTGCGTGGCTTTCGGCAGGACCCTGAAGGCCGGCCGCAGACCCATGGTCGCGGGCTTCGCCCGCATGGTGCACGGTACCCTTTCGCCGGCACTCGTTGCCTATACGCGCTCCGTCACCTGGGCGTGGAGTATCTATTTCGGCAGCATTTCCGGGCTGTCGCTACTGCTCTTCTGGCTTGCCCCCGTTGCCATCTGGTCTGCCTTTGCCAATCTGCTGGGATTT
>JAGRPN010000283.1 GCA_019449555.1 Ramlibacter sp. | reverse complement strand
TGAAATCGCTGTTCGACCAGGACCTTGTCGCCTGCGGGACGGAACTGGGCCGCACCCTGGGACAAGCCCGCTAGCCCCGCATGGCGCGGTGCTTTCACAATCGCGGCCGAAGGAGTCTTGAATGGACAAGTACTGGCTTGGAAGCTACCCCGAAGAGGTGCCGCACGATGTCGATCCGGAGCAATACCGTTCGCTGACGCAGTTGCTGGAAGAGTCGTTCAGGAAGAACGCGTCACGCCCATTCTCCGTGTGCATGGAACAGTGGATGACGTATGGCGAGCTCGACCAGCTGTCCGGGGCGCTGGGTGCCTGGCTCCAGGACCGCCAACTCGAGCCGGGCGCGCGCGTCGCCATCATGCTGCCGAACATCCCGCAATTCGCGGTCACGATGGCGGCCGTGCTGCGCGCAGGCTACACCTGCGTGAACGTGAACCCGCTGTACACCGCACGCGAGCTCGAGCACCAGCTGGTCGACTCCGGCGCGACGGCGATCGTCATCCTGGAGAACTTCGCCGGGACGCTCGAGGAGGTCATAACGGCCACTCCGGTCAAGCATGTGGTGGTTGCGTCGATGGGCGACCTGCTCGGTTTCTGGTTCGGCAGGTGGATCACGTTCGCGGTCCGGCATCTCGCGAAGATGGTCCCGGCGTACCGCTTGCCCCTCTCGGACGGCCGCACGGTGACGCCGTTCAAACGCGCGATCGCCCAAGGCGCCTCGATTGCGCTGAAACCGGCGCCGCAGACCCTGGATTCCCTCGCGTTCCTGCAATACACGGGCGGGACTACCGGGCTGTCGAAAGGCGCGGAGCTGACTCACCGCAACATCGTGGCCGCGATCCTGCAGGCCGAGGCGTGGTTCACCCCCGCGCTCAAGCGGATCGGCGACGTGAGCAAGACCAACAGCATCGCCGCCCTGCCGCTGTATCACATCTTTGCGCTCACCCTGTGCCTGCTCGCGATCCGCTGGGGCTCGTATCTGACATTGATCCCGAACCCGCGCGACTTCGGCAAGTTCATCGAGGTGCTCAGGAAGCGACCTTTCCACCTGCTGCCTGGCGTCAACACCCTCTTCAACGCGCTGCTGCAGCACCCGCAGTTCAAGTCGGTGGACTTTTCACAGCTGTGCCTGTCGCAGGCCGGCGGGATGGCGGCATCGGAGGGCACTGCCAGGCACTGGCAGCAAGTCACGGGCTGCCCGATGGTGGAGGGCTGGGGCATGAGTGAAACCGTTGCGATCGGGACCAACAACGTCGTGACCAGCAGGGAGTTCACCGGCACGATCGGGCTGCCGCTGCCGGGCATCGAGATAGCCATCAAGGACGACAACGGGGATTCGGTCGCCATGGGCGAGCCGGGCGAGATCTGCATCAAGGGCCCGAATGTGATGCGCGGTTATTACCGGCAGCCGGCGGAGACGGAAAAGGCGTTCACCGCGGACGGGTTCATGCGCACCGGCGACATCGGCACGATCGACGAGCGCGGCTACATCAGGATCGTGGATCGCAAGAAGGACATGATCAACGTGAGCGGCTTCAACGTGTTCCCCAACGAACTCGAAAACGTCGTATCCCTCTGCCCCGGCGTGGTCGAATGCGCGGCCATCGGTGTGGCCGACGAAAAGCAGGGCGAGGCGATCAAGGTATTCATCGTGAAGAGCGACCCCACGCTCTCCGAGGAAGACGTGGCCGGATTCTGCCGGCAAAACCTCACCGGCTACAAGGTGCCGAAGTACATCGAGTTCCGCGACGAGCTTCCGAAGACCAACGTGGGCAAGATCCTCAGGCGAGAGCTGCGCTCGGGCAAGCACTAGCCTGCGTTTCGTTTCGGTTAGTCTTTGGCATGGCCGAAACCATCCGACTTCCCGCGGGTATCACGGTATTCGAGCGCGGCTGGCTGTCAAGCAACAACATCCTTTTGCAAGACCGGCATCACGCGGCGCTGGTCGACACCGGCTATTGCACGCATTCAGAGCGGACGGTGGCGCTGGTGCGACAGGCGCTCGGCGGCCGGCCGCTGGATCTGCTGCTGAATACGCACCTGCACAGCGATCACTGCGGCGGCAATGCGGCGGTCCAGTCGGCGTGGCCGGACGTCCGCACGTATATTCCGCCGGGCCAGGCGCCGCACGTGCGCGACTGGGATCCGGTCGCGCTGACGTATGAGCCGACCGGACAGCAGTGCCCGCGCTTTCACATCGAGGGCTTGCTCGAGCCGAATGCCGAGCTCGCGCTCGCGGGCCGGCCATGGCAGGTGCATTCCGCCCCGGGCCACGACCCCGATTCGGTGATTTTGTTCGAGCCCCAGTCGCGCATATTGATCTCGGCGGACGCGCTGTGGGAAAACGGCTTCGGTATCGTGTTCCAGGAGTTGGAAGGAGATCGCGCGTTCGACTCGGTCGGGAAAACCTTGGATGTGATCGAATCGCTGCGGCCGGCGATCGTCATTCCCGGTCACGGGAAAGTTTTCGCCGATGCGGCCTTGTCGCTCGCGAATGCCCGGCGCCGGCTGGAGGGCTTCGTGCGCGATCCGCAAAAACACGCGGCCCACGCGGCAAAGGTGCTGCTCAAATTCAAGCTGCTGGAACTGCAGCGGCTGCGGCTCGCCGATTTCGTCCAATGGGCGGCGGCGACGCCGTATTTCTGCCTGGTGCGCAGCCGCTGGTTCGCCGACCTGGACATGGCGACGTGGATCGAGCAGCTGGCCGGCGAGCTGACACGCTCCGGTGCGGCGACGCGGGAGGGCGAATACGTTCTGAACGCGTGATCGCGCGGCCGGAAGAAACACGGGCCGAGCATTTCCGCCGGGCCTGAAAAAACAAAAGGCCCAGCATTTCTGCTGGGCCTTTCGGGCTGTAAGAGCCTGACGATGTCCTACTTTCACACGGGAACCCGCACTATCATCGGCGCAGAGGCGTTTCACTGTCCTGTTCGGGATGGGAAGGAGTGGTACCACCTCGCTATGGTCGTCAGGCATAACTTTGTGTCTTCTTGACGCAGTCAAGAGGACTAATTTATAGAGCTAATCAGCTT
>JAGRPN010000282.1 GCA_019449555.1 Ramlibacter sp. | reverse complement strand
CTGGGCCAGTCCGAAAAATCGATCTGGTTCGCCATCCTCGCGCTGATGGTGGTGGAGATCGGGCTGGTGCACCCGCCCGTGGGCATGAACGCGTACATCATCAACCGCCTGGCCAAGAAGGTCCCGCTGACCGAGACCTTCAAGGGCGTGGTGCCGTTCCTGCTGTCGGATTTCGTGCGCATCACGGTGTTGATGTTCTTCCCCGCGCTTTCCTTGGTGCTGGTGCGCACGTTTCAGCCATGATTGCCTCGTGATTCCTTCGTGATTCCTTTCTCAATAACTACTGGAGACATTGCCATGCGTATCCGATCCGCTTTCCGACTCGCTGCCGCCGCGGCCCTGGCCGCCGGCACCCTGGCGCCCGCCATGGCGCAGCAGGTGGTGCTCAAGGTGCACCACTTCCTGGCGGGCACCTCCAACGCGCAGTTGAACATCATCCAGCCCTGGTGCGACAAGATCGCCAAGGACTCGGGCGACCGGCTCAAGTGCCAGATCTATCCATCGATGCAACTGGGCGGCACCCCCGCCCAGTTGTTCGACCAGGCACGCGATGGCGTGGCCGATATCGTGTGGACCCTTCCCACGTATTCGGCCGGCCGCTTCCTCAAGAGCGAAGTCTTCGAGCTGCCGTTCTTCACGCGCAGCGGCAAGGGCTCGAGCCAGGCGTTCTGGCAGTACGTGCAGAAGAACGCACTGGACGAGTACGCGGGCGTCAAGCCGCTGTGGGTGCATACCAACGACGGCTCGTCGTTCCACCTCACGAGCGCCAAGGGCGTGAAGACGATGGAGGACCTCAAGGGCCTGAAGATCCGTTCCGCCACGCGCCTGAACTCCAAGATGCTCGCCGCGCTGGGCGCCACCCCGGTGCAGATGCCTCTGCCGGCCGTGCCCGAAGCGATGTCCAAGGGCGTGATCGACGGCGCCATGGTGCCGTGGGAAGGCGTGCCGCAGGCCAAATTGCAGGAAGTCGCGAAGAGCCACCTGGACGTCCCCCCGGGACAGCCCAAGTTCGCCAACTCCATCTTCGCGTTCGTGATGAACCAGGCCAAGTACGACAGCCTGCCCGCCGACCTGAAGAAGGTGATCGACAAGAACAGCGGCATCGAAGCTTCCGCGCTGGCCGGTGAAAAGTTCGACGTGGTGGTCGGTCCGAACCACAAGCTGGCGACGGATCGCGGCAACCAGGTGTTCACGCTGTCCCCGGCGGAAATCGCCCGCTGGACCAAGGCAACGGCCGACATCGACGACCAGTGGGTCAAGGAAGTCTCGGCCAAGGGGGCCAATGGTGCCGCCCTGCTGGAAAACGCGCGCGCCCTCATCAAGCAGTACGACAAGTAGATGAGGGGCGCCGGCGATGCGGCAATGGCATTCGGGCGACGGCTGGCACATCGACGTGCGCGGCTCGCCGCCGCCGCAGCCGCTGGTCGCGATCCTGAAACTGGTCCGGTCCATTCGCGATGACACGCCCATCATCGTGCATCACGACCGCGACCCGGTGATGCTCTATCCGCAGGTGGCGGAGGCCGGATGGGAGGCGCAGCGCGTCGAAGCCCCCGGGGACGAGTTCCGCCTGGTGCTGCGGCGATGCCCGTGAGCCCGGCCGGCGCTTTCCTGGGCGGCGCCAAAGGCCGGCTGCTGCCGGCCTCGATCCCGCTGCGGTTTTTCGCGGCGGCGGCCTTCTTCCACGTGCTGGCCTGGCTGGCGCTCGCCGCAGGGGCCGCCATGTGGCCCGCGGCGCCGGGCGCGCTGGGCTGGCCGCTGGCCGCGCTGCACCTCGTGACGCTGGGCGTGCTGGGGATGACGGCACTGGGCGCCGGCGCCCAGCTCTTGCCGGTGGCCACGCGCCAGCCGGCGCCCGGCCATCGCCTGCTGGCGGCGATCTGGTGGCTGTACACGGCGGGCGTTCCGGTCCTGGCGCTCGGCATGGGACTGGCGCGGCCGCCGCTGTTGGCGGCCGGCGCGGTCGCGGTGGCAATCGCATTCGCCGCCTGGGCGGTGTTGATGGTGCGCAACCTGCGCGGCGCACGCGGCATGCCGGGGGTCGTGGCGCACGGGTGGGCGGCGCTGGTTTCATTGCTGGTGGTGCTGGCCACCGCGCTGTCGCTCGCCGGGACCTGGCTCGGAATCGCGGCGGCGCCGCCGCGCGAAACGACGCTGGCGCTGCACCTGGTGTTCGCGCCCTACGGTTTCATGGGCATGCTGGTGCTCGGCCTGTCCTACATCCTGGTGCCGATGTTCGCGCTCTCGGACTCGCCGAGCGATCGCGAGCAATTGACGTCTTTCACATTGGCGGCGGCGGCGCTGTTGCTTGCCGGCGCGGCGGCGTTCGGCGCCGCGCCGACCCCGTTGCGATGGGCCGCCCTCCTGGCGGGCGGCGCCGGCGTGGCGCTGCATCTGCGGCTGATGCTGCGCGCCTTGCAAACCGGCATGCGGCGCGAACTCGGTCGCTCGTTCCTGCTCGTGAAGATCGGCTGGGCCGGGCTGGCCGCGAGCCTCGTGCTCGCATTGGCGCTGCTGCTGGAGTTGCCGGTGCCCCGCCTGGCAACCTGGTTCGGCCTCGCCCTGATCGGCGTCTGGCTGCTGAGTTTCCTGCTCGGCATGCTGCAGCGGATCGTTCCGTTCCTGGCCGCCATGCACGCGGGCGGGGGCGGCCGGCGGGGCCTCACGCCCTCGGCGCTCACGCGCGATGACGCGCTGGCCGTGCACTTCTGGTGCCACCTGGCGGCGCTGGCGCTGTTGGCCCTGGCCATCGCGCTGGACAACGCCTGGGCCGCGCTGGCCGGCGCCGCCATCGGCGCCGCCGGCGCGCTGGCCTTCGGGCTGTTCTGCGCGACCGTGCTGCGCCGGATGCAAGTGCGGCGCAATTGAGCTAGCTCAAGTTCGCGTGCCGTTTGCACATGGTATTCTGGTATTTGAATACCATTGAAAAGGCGAGCCCATGAACTTCTCAGGTCAGGTCAGCCGCATCCTCGACGAGGAGCATCGCAGCAACCTCGACCTGCTCGGCAAGGTCGAGCAGGCCCTGACGCGCGCACCGCGCTTCGATCCGGCGCTCTCGGGCCTGATCGGCCAGTTCGCGCGCGCGCTCGAACACGACATCGGCCGCCATTTCAAGTTCGAGGAAGACGAGCTCTTTCCGCTGATGGAAGAAGCCGGCGACGGCGAGATGGCCGGCCTGCTGGTGGAGGAGCACCAGGCGATCCGGGAAGTCGCCGCGGAGCTGCTGCCGGTGGCGCGCGCCGCCGCGGCCGGCCGCATCGACGAGGCCGGCTGGGCGCTGCTGCGGCGCAGCTCGATGGAACTGGTGGAGCGACAGGTCGCCCATATCCAGAAGGAAACGATGGCGTTGCTGCCTTTGCTGGACGACATGCTCGACGAGGACAAAGACCGCGACCTGGCGTTCGCCTACGCCTGCGACTGAAACGAGGAGCAAAGACCATGACCCTGACCGCCGACCCGACGACGCTGACAATCCGCGCCCTCACGCGCGACGACCTTGCATCGGTCGTCGCGATCGACGCCGCCATCGAGGGTCGCTGGCGGCGCAATTACATCGAGCGCCGGCTGGCCGAGGCGCTGCGCGAACCGGCGCTGCATGCGCAGTTCGCCGCCTGCGACGAGCGGGGGCTGGCCGGCTACATCCTGGCGCGCGTCCTGGAGGGCGAGTTCGGGCGCAGGGAACCGGGGCTGCGGCTGGAGATGGTCGGCATGCGTCCCGACGCGCGCCGCCACGGCGGCGGCGCCCGATTGTTCCAGGCGCTGGCCGACTGGGGACGGCGGCACCGCATCCGCGACGTGCGCACGTCCGCCGGCTGGCGCAATGCGCAGATGCTGGGCTGGCTCGACGCCATGGGATTCATCCTGGCGCCCAAAGTCATCGTGGACGCCGACCTGGACCGGGCCAAGCGGCCTCTGCCGGCCGACGCCGCCGTCACGCTGGCGGCGGGCCATGGGCCCGGCGGGGAAGTGGATTTCGGCCAGCGGCAGCCCAACGACTACGAGCGCCAGGCGGTGGAGCGGTTCGAGGTGCGGGCGATGACGCCCGAGGACCTGCGCGAGATCGTGCGCATCGACCGCGCCATCACCGGGCGCGACCGCGGCGCGTACATCGGGGGCCGACTGGACGAAGCGATGGGCGATTCGGCGCTGCGGGTGTCGCTGGCGGCGCGCTTCGACGGCGCGATCGTCGGTTTCCTGATGGCTCGGGCCGACCTCGGGGATTTCGGCCGCACCGAGCCGGTGGCGGTCGTGGACACGATCGGCATCGATCCGGAATACGCGCACCGCGGTTGCGCCCACGCATTGCTCGAGCAGTTGTTCGCCAACCTGTCGGCCTTGCAGGTCGAGCGCGTCGAAACGGTGGTCAAGCTGGCCGACCTGCCCCTGCTCGGATTTTTCCAGAGCGCCGGCTTCACGGCCTCGCAGCGCCTGCCGTTCGTGCGCCGGCTCGATACGCCCGCCTGACGCTGCGGCCGCGCGGCGCACGCTAAAGCGCGCCGTGGCACTTCTTGTATTTCTTGCCGCTGCCGCAAGGACAGGGATCGTTGCGGCCCGGCTCCGGCGCCTTGCGCACGGATTGCGCGCGCGGACCGAGGCTTTTCCACAACTGGCGCAGGTCGTACACCCCCCAGATGGCGGCATGGAAATCCTCGATCCGCTGCTCGCTGACGCTGGGCGGCCCATCCTCGGAGAACACGGACGTTGACGGGGCGCCCCGGTCGTCCTCCGTCAGCTGCGTGATGAGGCCGAGCGCGTTCTCGAGCATCTCGGCGGCTTCGCGGTCGCGCGGCGCCGCCCAATCCTCGGGCCAGCTCTCGACCGCGTACAGGAAGCCCAGGGCCCACACCTGCGCGTACGAGGGCAGGCCGGCGACGTCGATCTCGCCGCGCTCCTGCGGCGGCAGCGCCAGCACCTCGCCGCGCGTGTCCAGCACTTCGGGCAGGTAGCAGCGTTCGTCGTCCAGCTGTTCGACCGGCGCGTCGAGCGCGGCCGCGACCTGCGCCCAGCGCCGGCGCCAGCGCCAGACGAATTCGATATGCGACATCGGGTTGAAGCGCTCGCCCAGCAGGACCGGCCAGTATTCCTCGGGCGGCACGTTGCGGCGCGAGCACACCAGGGCGGCGAGAAACCCCTCGCAGAACTCCCACTGCGGAATTTCCTCGTGCTGCTCGCGCAGCAAGTCCAGCTCCGCGTCCTGCGCGTCGAAGTCTTCCGGGGTCAGCGGCTCGAGGGCGGGTGAATTGGCGGTGGCGGCGGGGGGTTCTGGCGTGGGACTCATTGGAAGCCGATTGTGCCGTGCCGCGCGCGCAGCGGCAGCTCGAGCTCGACACAGGAATAGCCGACGTTGATGAGTCACCCGAAAGCGAACTGGGAACTCGGAAGATTCCTAGCCCTCCTGCGGCCGCGCTGAACCTCCGATTCGGACAGCGCCGAGGGTCCGATTCAGTGGGCGCCGATGCCGGCCGGCGCGCGCGCGGGCCATAGTAGAACCGTCATGCACCTGCATTACGGAGACCGCCATGATCGAGTCCACCGCCAACCAGTTCGAGCTGCGCTTCCAGTCCCTGTTCGACCACGGGCGGGGCTTCGCGTTTCCCTGCGATCCGAAAGGGCAGGTCGACCTCGACCAGCTGAGCGAGCGGGCGCGCATCAATTACCTCTTCGCCCGCGCGATGGTCGGCCGGGAACTGGCCATGCCGGCGGTGCGCCCCAGCGGCATGAACTGAAGCGCGCCGGCGTGCCACTTGGTGCGCGCTCAGGCCCTGCGCCCCGCAGCGGGCCCCGCCCGCGGCGCGCCGCCGATCAGGAGCCAGCTGCTCAACGCGCTCAGTAGCGCGAGCGCGGCACAAACCAGCATCACACGCCGGAACCCGGCCACGAACGCCTCGCCCACCGCACGGCGGATCGAAGCGGCTGTCATCGGATCGACGTCCGCGGGTGGCGTCATCGCGGCCAGCCGCGGGCGCTGCTCCTCGATCTCGCGCTGGACGGCGCGGGGCAAGTGAAGGGCCGCGATGCGGCTCTCCAGCGCCGGGTCGAACGCCGCGCGCATCACGACCCCGAACACCGCGATCGCCAGCAACGCACCGGCGCGCGAGACGGCGTTGTTGACGCCGGAGGCGAGGCCCGCGAGTTCGGATCCCACGGAATTCATCACCGTGGTCGTGAGCGGCGCCACCGTCACCGCCATGCCGAATCCCAGCACGCTCACCGCCGGCAGGAAGCCCAGCGTGTAGCTGCCGCCGACGCCAGGCAGCGCGAACAGCGCGAACCCCGCCGCGGCAATGAGAGGGCCGACGACCAGCGGCGGCCTCGGCCCGAAGCGATCCACCAGCTTGCCGGCCCAGCGCGACAGCGCGAACATGATCGCCACGAAAGGCAGCAGCGCCGCCCCCGCCGCGGCCGCGCCGTAGCCTTGCACCTGGATCAGGTTCAAGGGAAAGAAATACAGCCCGCCGCCCAGTCCCGCATAGAGCAACAGCGTGAGCAGGTTCGCGCCGGCGAAATTGCGGATGCGCAGCAACGACAGCGGCAGCATGGGCGCGCGGCTGAGCGCCTCCACCACCAGGAAGAGGACGAGCGCCAGCGTGCCGCCCAGCAGCGTGCCCGGCACCGCTGCCGCGCTCCAGCCCAGGTTCGGCGCCTCGATGAAAGCGAAGACGATTCCCGCGAGGCCGAGCGTGGCGAGCGTCGCGCCCGCGATGTCCAGTCCCGGCCGGCGGTCATGCGTGGTGCGATCTTGGGGCACCTTGGTGATGCACAACCCCAGCAGCACCGCGCCGAGCGGCAGGTTGATGAGGAAGGCCCAGGTCCATGAATACCGGTCGACGAGAAAACCGCCCACGACCGGTCCCACCGCGGCGGCGATACCGCTGAACGCCGACCAGGTGCCGATCGCCTGGCCGCGCCGCTCCTGCGGAAAGGAAGCGCTGATCAGCGCCAGGCTGCCCGGCACGAGCAGGGCCGCACCCACGCCCTGCACCGCACGCGCGGCGATCAATGCGCCCACGCCGGCCGAGAAGGCGCAGGCCGTACCCGCCAACGTGAAGACCGCCACGCCGATGAGGAAGATGCGCCGGCGCCCGAACCGGTCGCCCAGCGCGCCCCCCACCAGCAGCAGGGCGGCGAGGAACAGCGCATAGGATTCGATCACCCACTGCGCCTGCGACGCGTTGGCATGCAGGTCGTGCTGGATCGCGGGCAGCGCGACGTTGACGACCGTGCCGTCGAGAAATGCCATGCTCGACCCGAGGATCGCGGCCGCCAGGGTCCAGCGCTGCGCGGCATCGGCGCACGGCGCGCGCGCGGTGCCGTACAGCACGGCGCCTTCGTCGCAAGGGGATTTGCCGATATGGCTCATGCGTGAGGCCTTCGCAGGCTCGAAGGATACGCGCGGGCGCGCGCGGCTGCCGGCCGGTCCAACGCATGAGCCATCGTAACGTCATCGCACAAGACGTAACGCTGTGACATTTGGCCCATCGGCGCGTGGGGGCGGCACTGTATAACTAACCTCCGCACAACGGGGGTGCGCATATGACTATCAAGGTGCTCGTCGTCGAGGATGAGCCGGGCTTCTCGCAGCGTTTCTGCGACGCGATCGCCGCCGACGCCGACCTGTCCCTGTGCGGTGCGACGCGAACGGTGGCTGGTGCCCGCGCGCTCTTGGACACGCTCTCGCCCGACGTCGTCCTGGTGGATCTCGGGCTGCCCGATGGCGACGGCGTGGACGTGATCCGGTACGCCATGAAGGACCATTCGAGGCGCGACGTGATGGTGGTCACGATGTTCAGCGACGACGGGCATCTGATCGAGAGCATCCGCGCCGGCGCCACCGGCTACCTGCTGAAGGATGCATTGCCCAAGGACATCGCGAAAGCGATCCTGCAAGTGCATGCCGGCGGATCGCCGATCAGTCCGGCGATCGCGCGCCGCGTGCTGCAAAGCTTTCGCACGCCGGCCGCCGCCGCATCGGCGGAACACATCCTGCCCATCGAGACCATCGATCACGAGTCGCCGCTTTCCGAGCGCGAAACGGAGATCCTGCGGCTGGTCGCCAAGGGCCTGAACTTCAAGGAAGTCGGCAGCATCCTGTCCATTTCGCCTCACACGGTGATCACGCACGTCAAGCGCATCTACCAGAAGCTCGCCGTGCATTCCAGGGGTGAAGCGGTCTATGAAGCCAGCCAGCTGGGTCTGCTATAGCGGGTGGCTGAGGGCCCTGCTGCTGCTGCTGCTGACGACGCTGTGCGCCGGCGCCTGGAGCCAACCGGTGCGGCCCCTGCAAGCCGACGTTTTCTTCAGCTCCGACAGCGTGCCGCCGCGCGCCACGCAGGAATGGCAGCGGGTCGAGTTGCCTTTTTCGTTCGACCGGTCGATCGCCTGGTTCCGGGTCGAGTTCGAGGCGCCCTGGCCGGCGCCGCAGGAGGAGTGGGCCGTTTACCTGCCATACTTCTACACCGGCGGACGCCTGTTCCTGAACGGCACGCCGCTGGGCCGCGTCCGCGAGCCCGATGCGGACGTGGTGGTCCGCTGGGAACGCCCGCAGCTCGTCCCGATCCCCGCGCAATGGCTGCGGCCCGGAACCAACCAGTTGCTGATTCGCGTTGCCGCTTCTTCCATATCGCGCGGCCGCCTGCCCCTGCTCGCCATCGGCCCGCAGGCGCAATTGCTGCCCGAGTACGACCGCCGCCTGTTCTGGGTCCGCACGATGGCGCAGTTCACCGTCGTCGCCTGCGTCATCGTCGGAATGCTCGGACTGTTCGTCTGGTGGCGCCGGCGCGAGGAAGCCTTGTATGGCCTGTTCGGCGCCGCGGCGTTGCTGTGGGGCGTGCGGACCCTCACCTTCGTGCTCGAAGTGATGCCCACCGGGGCGTGGCACGCGTGGCGCACGATCTACCAGACCGCCACCGGCGGTTTCGTGATCGTCCTGCTGCTGTTCGCGATGGAACTGGCCGGCATGCGCTATCCGCGGTTGAAGTGGGCGCTCTCGGTGTACTGGCTGCTCGGCCCGCTCGGGTACCTGGCGAGCGGCGGCGACGAGGAGCTGATCGGGCGATTCTGGGCGGGGGGCCTGCTGCCGATCGGCGTCGCCGTGCTGTTGATCAGCGTCATCGCGGCATGGCGCCAGCGCGACGTCGCCCTCGCGATGCTGAGCCTCGCCCTCTCGCTGGCCGTGCTGGCGGGCACCCACGACTACCTGGTCGCCACCGCGCCGTCCGTGCTGCGCGCGCTGGCGCCGCAGGCGGCGACCCACCGCCTGTTCCTGTTGCACTACGCGGCGGACATCCTCCTGCTGGTGATGGGCGGCATCCTCGCCGCGCGGCTGGTCGGCACGCTGCAAGCGATCGAGCAGCTCAATCGAACGCTCGAATTCCGCGTGGCCGAGCGCGAATCGGCCCTCGCGAAGAACTACGAGCGATTGCGGCAGCTGGAACGCCGGCATGCGGCCGTGGAAGAGCGCCAGCAGATCATGCGCGACCTGCACGACGGGCTCGGCTCCCAGCTGTTCCTCACCCTGTCCGGCGCGGAGGTGGGCCGGCTGGACCAGGGCGCGATCGTGCAGGGCCTGCGCGAATGCATCGCCGACATGCGGCTGACCCTGGAGGCCATGAGCCCGGAAAGCAACGACTTCCTGCAGGCATGGGGCAGCTTCCGTTTCCGCTGGCAGCAATTGCTCGAGGATGCGGGCCTCGCGTCCACCTGGCACGTCGACGCGCAGGAGCGCCTGGTCGAAATCAGCCCGCACGTGATCCTGCAGCTGCTTCGGATCGTGCAGGAGGCGCTCACCAACGTCGTCAAGCACGCCGCCGCGAGCAAGGTGGCGATCCGCCTGCGCACCGACG
>JAGRPN010000281.1 GCA_019449555.1 Ramlibacter sp. | reverse complement strand
CCGGCAAGAAGGCGCCGATGACGCCCAGCGCCAGACTGATCACCGCCACCGCTTTGAGCAGCCACCGCACCGGCCGTGACAGCGGCGGCAACGGCGGCAGTTTCGGGTCGGGCAGCGGCGAGTGCATGAACCGATTGTGCCGTCCGCGGCTATGCTTCATGCCATGACCGTCCGAGAAATCCTCAAGATGGGCGACCCGCGCCTGTTGCGCGTGGCCCAGCCCGTGCCCGCGTTCGATACCGACGAGATCCACCTGCTCGTGTCCGACATGTTCGACACGATGCGAGCCGCGAATGGCGCCGGACTGGCGGCGCCGCAGATCGGCGTCGATCTGCAGCTGGTCGTTTTCGGCACCGAAAGCGTCAATCCCCGCTACCCGGACGCGCCGCTGGTGCCGCGCACCGTATTGCTCAACCCGGTGATCACACCGATCGGCGCCGAGGAAGAAGAGGGCTGGGAAGGCTGTCTCTCGGTTCCGGGCCTGCGCGGCCTGGTGCCGCGCTGGTCGAGCATCCGCTACACGGGCTTCGACCAGTACGGCGACGCGATCGACCGCACGGTCGAAGGTTTTCATGCCCGTGTGGTGCAGCACGAATGCGATCACCTGATCGGCAAGCTCTACCCGATGCGCATCCGCGATTTCACGAAATTCGGCTTCACCGACGTGCTCTTTCCGGACCTCGACGCCGGGCCGGACGATTAGGCTTCGACGGGCTCAGCCCGAACGGTACTGGCTCAAGCCGCCAGCGCGTCCAGCAACTCGGTCTCGATCTCGATCTGCTTGCGGTTTTGCTGCAGCTCGGCGCCGTCGATCAGGAACGTGTCCTCGACGCGCTCGCCGAGCGTCGAGATCTTGGCCAGTTGCAGGTTGATCTTGTGGCGGGCCAGCACGCGCGCGATCGAGTAGAGCAGGCCGACCCGGTCGCTCGCCGAGATGCTGAGCAACCAGCGCTGAGCCTTCTCGTCGGGGGCCAATTGCACCCGCGGGGTGATCGGGAAGCTCTTCACGCGGCGCGACACCCGGCCGCGGCTGGGCGGCGGCAGCGGGCCGGCCTGCTCGAGCGTGTGCTGCAGTTCCGCCTGCACCATGCTGATCAGTTCGCGGTTGTGCTCGGGCAGCATCGAGCTCACCACCTGGAACGTGTCGAGGGCGTAGCCGTTGTTCGCCGTGTGGATCTTGGCGTCCAGGATGCTGAAGCTGGCGTGTTCGAAATAGCCGCAGATGCGGGCGAACAGGTCGGGCTGATCGGGCGTGTACACCACAATCTGCAGGCCTTCGCCGACCGGCGACAGCCGCGCCCTGACGATCGCCTTGGCCTTGCCGACGTGGCGCGACAGGTGCCGCGCGTGCCAGGCGATGTCGCCGGCATCGTGGCGCATGAAATAGCCCACGTCCAGCGTGTCCCACAGTTTCTTGTGCGCTTCGAACGGCAGCGCGTACAGCGCCAATTGCACCAGCGCTTCGCGTTTGCGGGCCTCGATCTCGGCGTGCGGATCGGGCGCCCGCCCGCCCAGCACGCGCAAGGTATAGCGGTACAGGTCTTCCAGCAACTTGCCTTTCCAGGCATTCCACACCTTCGGACTGGTGCCGCGGATGTCGGCCACCGTGAGCAGGTACAGCCCCGTGAGACAGCGCTCGTTGCCGACCCGCCGCGCGAACGCGGCGATCACGTCCGGGTTGCTCAGGTCCTCCTTCTGCGCGATGCGGCTCATGGCCAGGTGTTCTTTCACCAGGAATTCGATCAGCCTGCAATCCTCGGCTTCGACGCCGTGGTCGCGGCAGAACTGGCGCACGTCGCGCGCGCCCAGCGCCGAATGGTCGCCCCCGCGGCCCTTGGCGATATCGTGGAACAGCGCCGCGACATACAGGATGTAGGGCTTGTCCCAGCCGGCGGCGAGCTGCGAGCAGAACGGGTACTCGTGCGCATGCTCGGCGATGAAGAACCGCCGCACGTTGCGCAGCACCATCAGGATGTGCTGGTCCACGGTGTAGACGTGGAACAGGTCGTGCTGCATCTGCCCGACGATCCGGCGGAATGCCCACAGGTAGCGGCCCAGCACGGAGGTCTGGTTCATCAGCCGCATCGCATGCGTGATGCCCGAGGGCGCCATCAGGATCGCGCGGAAGGTCGCGTGGTTGGCCGGGTCGTCGCGAAAGCGCGCGTCCATCACCTTGCGGGCGTTGTACAGCGCGCGCAGCGTGCGGGCCGACAGACCCTTCGCGCCGACGGTCGTCTGGAACACGAGGAACGTCTCCAGGATCGCCTGCGGGTGCTTCTGGTACAGGTCGTCGCTCGCCACCTCGATCATGCCGGCCTTGTTCGAGAAACGCTCGTTGATCGGTTCGGGCTGGTGTTCGCTCGGGTTCAGCCGCTCCTCGATGTTCAGCAGCAGGATCTGGTTGAGCTGGCTCACGGCCTTGGCCGCCCAGTAGAAGCGCTTCATCAGCGCTTCGCTCGCGCGCGCGATCACCCGGCCTTCCAGATTGGTCTGCGTCTTGTAGCCGAACGACTCGGCTACGGCGGTCTGCAGGTCGAATACGAGCCGGTCCTCGCGCCTCTTGGCGATGACGTGCAGGCGGGCGCGGATCAGGCTCAGCAATTCCTCGTTGCGCTTGATCTGGCGGGCTTCGAAGGCGGTGGCCAGGCCCT
>JAGRPN010000280.1 GCA_019449555.1 Ramlibacter sp. | reverse complement strand
CGGTCGTGTTCACGATGGGTTCGGGGGGCGCCTCCAACGCAGTGGCCGAGATCGCCAAAGTGCTCGGGCATGCGCCGATCCTGGTTCGGGCATTCACGTCTCACGAAGTCGAGGTCGGCAGCGGCACCGCACGACTGCTTGCATTCGGCGATGAATTGCTGCCTCCGTCCACCAGGGAGCAGGTCGCGTTCCAGCCGGCGGTCGCCGGCAGCGTCGGGACGCGATCGTGACCTACGGGGAGCAAAGATAAGCCACCAGGCTGCGCATCGTATGGAGCCTGGGCGTGTCGGCCTCGGGAATGTTCACGCCGCTGCGTTGGCCGAGGCCGATCACGAAGTTCAGGAAGTCCATCGAATCGAGGTCCAGCGCTTCACGCAGGTCTTCGTCATCGCCGACGCTCGACAGGTCGGCCTCGGGCGCGATGCCCGCCAGCACCTCGGCGGTCATCCTGCGCACGTCCTGTTCGTTCACGAGTCCTCCGTCGTCACAGTTTTTCCGGCGCCTGCAGGGCGCGATCGATCGCGGCGAGCAGTTGGCCGCCGATGTGGCCGTCACTCGCGCGGTGGTCGCCCGCCAAGCTGGCCGCCACCACCAGCCGCGGCACCACGCGACCGTCGAACACCCAGGGCCGCTCGACCACGCGGCCAAAGCCGACGATCGCAACCTGCGGCGGATAGATCACGCCGAGCACGCTCTGCGCTCCGCGGTCGCCGAGGCTGGTGACGGTGACGGTCGGATCGGTCAGTTCCGAACTGCGCAGGCCGCCGGTGCGCACGCGCTGGACCAGGTCGCGCAGCGCGGCCATCAGCTCGGGCAGCGTCTTGCGATCGGCGTCGTGGATCGCGGGCGCCACGAGGCCCCCGCCGCGCAGCGCGACAGCCCAGCCGATGTGGATGCCGGGGCCCTGGCGGAAGGCGCCGCCCTCGTAGAAGCCATTGAGTTGCGGCACCTCGGCCAGCGCCTGCGCCGTGGCCTTGAGGAGGAGCACGGCGGGCAACAGCCGGTCCTCGGGTGCACGATCCCGGTTCCAGTTCTCCAGCCAGGCTGCAGCCGCGCCGAAGTCGACCGTGCTGGCCAGGTAGTAATGCGGAATCTCGCGCTTGGAGCGGCTCATGGCAGCGGCGATCGCCTGGCGCATCAGGGCAGGGTCGAACCCGCGCCGGGGCGGCGTGGGCCCCGGCGGTGCCTGGGGCTGCGAAGCCAGTTCCACGTCTGCAAGCGTTACTGCGCCGTCCGGGCCCGTGCCATGCAAGCGGTCGGGATCGATGCCCAAGGCCTGCGCGCGATGGCGCGCGACCGGGCTGACCTTGGCGCGAGTCGCCGCAGTCGCGGGAGTCGCTGTCGCAGTCACATGCGCAGGCGATGGCGCTCGCGCCTGCGCAGCCGCCGTGACCTGTGGAGGCGGTGCAGCCGGCGCGACTCCCGCTTGCTGCGCGTCCCGCACGCGTGCGAGCACCGCGCCGACCGGCAGTTCCTCGTCCAGCGCAACCAGGTCATCGATGACGCCGTCGAGAAAGATCTCGACGTCGATGGCGCCCTTGTGCGTTTCGACCACCGCCACGACGTCGCCCCGCTTGACCCGGTCACCGGGCTTGACCAGCCACTGCACGACCTTGCCGGTTTCCATGTCGGCGCCCAGTGCGGGCAGCAGGAAGTCGGCCATCCTGCGCTCAGTGCGGTTGAGCCAGCGCGTGCGCGGCGGCGACGATGTCGGCGACCTGCGGCAGCGCCGCCTCTTCGAGCTGCGCGGCATACGGAACCGGCACCTCGCGGCTGCAGACGCGGCGGATCGGGGCGTCGAGTTCGAAGAAAGCGTCTTCGGCCAGGCGGGCGGCAATTTCGGCTGAGACCGACCCACTCTTCCAGCCTTCATCCACGATGACACAGCGGCGGGTGCGCGACACCGACCGGATGATCGTCTCGCTGTCGAGCGGCCGCAGCACCCGCAGGTCGATGACCTCGGCTTCGATGCGGTCGCCGGCCAGCGCATCGGCGGCGGCAAGGCATTTCGGCAGGCTGTTGCCGTAGGTGACCAGCGTCAGATCCTTGCCAGGCCGGCGCACCCGCGCATGTTCGATGTCCACGGTGGTCACGGCCGGATCGAGTTCGCCTTCGGCGTTGTAGAGCACGATGTGCTCGAAGATCAGCACCGGGTTCGGGTCGGCCCGTGCCGCCGCCAGCATGTAGCGCGCGTCCTCCACCGTTGCCGGCGCCAGCACCTTCAAGCCCGGGATGTGCGCGTACCAGCCCTCCAGGCTGTGCGAATGCTGCGCGGCCAGTTGCCGTCCGGCGCCGGTCGCCATGCGAATCACCAGCGGCACGGCGAACTGCCCGCCCGACATATGGGCCAGCGTTGCCGCGTTGTTCAGGATCTGGTCGAGTGCGAGCAGGCTGAAGTTGCAGGTCATGATCTCCACGATCGGGCGCAGGCCGGCCACCGCGGCGCCGACGCCCACGCCGACAAAGCCGTTCTCGGCCAGCGGCGTGTCCACGATGCGGGCCGGCCCGAATTCCTCGAGCAGGCCTTTGGTGACCGCGTAGCAGCCCCCGTACTTGCCCACGTCCTCGCCCATGACGAACGTGCGCGGGTCCGCCAGCAGCGCGTCGCGGATCGCCTGCCGGCAGGCCTCGCGGTACGTCATCCGGGTCGGGGTTGCGGTCATGCGACCCCCTGCGGGTGCAGCTCCTGCACGACTTCATCCATCAGCACGAAGCGCTCCAGGTCCTGCACCGGCTCGAGCGTTCCCGCTTCGGCAAACGCCACCGCGGAATCGATTTCCGCGGCGATCCCGGCGTCGATTTCCGCGGACTCCCCGTCAGTGAGCAGGTGGTTGTCGGCCATCCACGCACGCAGGCGCTCGATCGGGTCGCGCTGCTTCCATTGTTCGATCTCGCCGCGCGTACGGTAGGCCTGTGTATCGAACATCGAATGCGCGCGGAACCGGTAGGTGCGGCATTCGAGGAAGAACGGACCTTTGCCGGCGCGGACGTGCTCGACCGCGTGGCGCGCCGCGGCCTCCATCCGGACCGGCTCCATGGCATCCACCTGTTCAGCCGGCATCCGGTAGGCCTGCACCTTGCGGTAGATGTCGGTCTCGGCCTCCCAATCCGCCAACGGCACGCCCATCGCGTAGAGATTGTTCTCGCAGACGAACAGCAGCGGCAATTGCCAGATGCTGGCCAGGTTCATGGTCTCGTGGAAGGCGCCTTCACCGACCGCCCCCTCGCCGAAGAAGCACGCGGTGATCGCACCCGTGCCCAATCGCTTGTCGGCCAGCGCGATGCCGGCCGCGAGCGGCAGCCCGCCGCCGACGATGGCATTGCCGCCGAAGAATCGCCGCTTGCGGTCGAAGACGTGCATCGAGCCGCCGCGCCCCCGGCAGCAGCCCTCGAGCTTGCCCAGCATCTCGGCCATCAGACGATCCATCGGCACCCCACGCGCCAGCGCCTGGCCGTGTTCGCGGTAGGTGGCCACCACGGCGTCGCGCGGCCCAAGCCCGCTCATCACGCCGACCGCCACCGCCTCTTCGCCGTCGTACAGGTGCAGGAAGCCGCGAATCTTCTGCGCCTGGTACAGCTCGACGCACCTGGCCTCGAAGCGGCGAATGCGCAGCATTTGCCGGTACAGGTGATGCAGGTGCGCACGATCGAGGTGGATCTTGTCCGTCATTTCTCATCGCTTTCGAGTGTCGACAGGTCGCCCTCGGGCAGGCCGAGCTCCCGAGCCTTCAGCAGCCTGCGCATGATCTTGCCGCTACGGGTCTTGGGCAGGTTGGCGCGGAAGTCGATTTCCTTGGGCGCGACCGCGGCGCCCAGACGCTTGCGCGCATGGCCGAGCAGCTCGCGACGCAGCGATTCGCCCGGCTCGTAGCCGGACTTGAGCGCAACGAAGGCCTTGACCACTTCGCCCACGATCGGGTCGGGCTTGCCGATCACGCCGGCCTCGGCCACGGCGGGATGCTCCATCAGCGCGCTCTCCACCTCGAACGGGCCGATCAGGTGCCCCGCCGACTTGATGACGTCGTCGCCGCGACCCACGAACCAGTAATAGCCTTCCGCATCCCTCCGGGCCAGGTCGCCGGTGAGGTACCACTCGCCCACGAAGCACTTGCGGTAGCGCTCGTCCTCGTTCAGGTAGCCGCGCATCATGGAGGGCCACGGCGTCTTGAGCGCCAGTTCGCCATCGACCATGGGTGCATCGATCACGTGCACGCCGCCGGTTTCGCCGCGTCGCACGATCGCCGCGGTGATGCCGGGCAGCGGTTTACCCATCGAGCCCGGCTTGATGTCCAACGCGAGAAAGTTGGCGATCATGATGCCGCCCGTCTCGGTCTGCCACCAGTTGTCGTGAAACGGCATGCCGAACGCCTGCAGGCCCCAGATCACTCCTTCCGGGTTCAGCGGCTCGCCTACGCTGGCCATGAAACGCAGCGCCGACAGGTCGCGCCCGCGCAGCGCTTGAGCACCCAGCTTCATCATCATGCGGATCGCGGTCGGCGCCGTGTACCAGACGCTGATGCGCTCGTGTTCGAGTACGGAATACCAGGCCTGCGCGTCGAACTCGGCTTCGACCACCACATTGGTGACGCCGCTGCACAGCGGGGCGATGATCCCGTAGCTGGTGCCCGTGATCCAGCCCGGATCGGAGGTACACCAGAACACGTCGTCTTCATGCAGGTCGAGCGCGTACCGCGCGGTCGCCATGTGCGCCACCGCGGCCCCATGGACGTGCATGGCCCCCTTGGGCCGTCCGGTCGTGCCGCTGGTGAAATGGAGCAAGGCCAGGTCCTCGGCGCCGGTCGGCCCGATCGTGTATTCGTCAGTGGCCGAGTCGAGCAAGCTGTTCCACCGGTGCACGTCGGGTTCATCGCTGCCGGCGTCGCCGACCACGATCACGTGGCGCAATCCCGGCAATCTCGATCGCAAGCCCTGCACTTTTCGCCGGTAAAGTTCGGATGTCGTCACCAACACGCGCGCGTCACCCATTTCAGCGCGTGTCGCGATCGGCTCCGGTCCGAACGCGGAAAAGAGCGGCGTCGCGACACAGCGCGCCTTCAGTGCGCCAAGCACCGCCACGTACAGCTCGGGCAGGCGTCCCATCAGGACGAAGACACGTTCACCCGGCCGCACCCCCAGGCCGGCGAGCGCATTGGCGAACCGGTTGGTAGCGCGGGCCAGTTCGGCATAGCTCATCTCGCGCCGCTCGCCGGTTTTGCCGAGCCAGCGGATCGCCGTCTTCGCGCCCAGGCCGTGCAGCAGATGCCGGTCGACCGCTTCGTGAGCGATGTTCAGGCCACCACCGCCCGGCAGGCCGTCGAGCCACGCTGCGGCTTGCGCCCAGCTGAAAGCGCTGCAGGTCGCGTCGTAATCCAGCAGGTGCGGCGCTGGCGACAGTTCGGCCGGGCGTTTGACGATGCGGTCGACCAAGGCGGCGGGGCGAGGGCTCATTGCATTGTCGGGGACAGCGGATCCGAGCGCCGCCCCGGGATTCCAGTCCCGTGCTCAGTGGATCGCCAGCTTCTTCGCCGCGTCCGAAGCTTTTTTCGGCAGCTCCAGCGTCAGGACACCGTCGGCATACTTGGCGTCGGCCTTCGTTTCGTCCACCTCCAGGCCGGGGCTGAACGTGCGCGAGACGCTGCCGTAATAGCGTTCGCTGCGCAGCATCTTGCCGTCGTCGCCCTTCGTTTCCTTCTCGCGATTCACTTCGGCGTCGATCTGTACGACGTTGCCGTCGATGCGCACGTTGATGTCTTCCTTCTTCACGCCGGGAATGTCGGCCTTGACGACGTACGCGTGTTCCTTTTCGGATACGTCCAGTCGCATCTCGAGCGCCGGCACATCCGTTTCGAAACGCATGGGCGAGAAGAAGCGGCGGAAGGCGGATTCGAAAGGAGTGGTGAATCCAGGTTCGAACAGTTGCAGATGGGTTCTCATACGAGCTCCTTCAAGGCTGGGAAAAGTGTCTCGCGTGTCGCCAGCGCGCCGCGCCGGCCGCGCACTGGACTCTAGTTGGCGGATCGAAGGATTCAATGACCTGGAGCAAGTGCTGTCGCTGAGATGCATAAGCCGTCTGCCCGGGCTCGCGCATCGGGCCGCGCCACTGCCGCGCTGTGCGACGCGCCCGCGTCGGGCTCAAGCGTTGCGCAAACGGTCCGATGGGTTGCGCTGCCGCTTGCGAGAAAGAGCGGACCCCGAGATTTGATCCATCGCATGGTCAAGCAGCATGAGGGGCACTAGATTGGAAATTGATCGGGCGCCAGCATTCGTTCGGAGCTGCGCTCGCGCAGAACGCGAGAAACCCTTGACGCACCTGACCCGTTCAGTCGAGCCGGCGTGCGTGACGAAAGGAGATGCGATGAACCGTTCCTTGATCATGAAAACCCTGGCCGTCGTGTCCGCCGTGTTCGGCGTGGCAATGCTGCTGTCGCCCAATGGCCTCATGGCCATCTACGGCGCGGAACAGATGAACGGGCCGGGTGTGTACAACTCGATGCTGTATGGCGGCTGCCTGCTGGCCCTGGCCGTCATGAACTGGACCGCCAGCGACAGCGCCACGGCGGAAGCGCGGCACGTCGTCCTGGGTACCCTGGTCGCCAACGTGCTGGGTTTCGTGGTCGCGTTGGTCCGGCAAGTGACCGATCCGGATGTGCCGCTCACGGCCTGGGTGAACGTGCTCATCTTCCTCGCTTTCGCAGCCCTGTTCGCCTACCTGGAATTTGCGCATGAACCGGCGGCCAAACACGCTGCAGGACCGGCCCATTGAAGGCGTGAAGTCAGGAGCCGTGCGCGACATCGCTGCGGATGAGTGGTGCGCGCAGCGGCTCGATGAAAGATCCAAATGAATCGACAGCAAAAACCAGCGCCTCGCAAGGAAGAGTCCCGAGGACCCGAGACCCAGCAAGGCAAGCGGCGCAGCGTCGCTACGGATGAGCGGCTGAAGCGTGTCATCAAGCAGCACCCGCAGCGCGACGAGCCGAAGGTGGACAGCGTCGAGCCGCTCGAACTGCCGCCGGAGTGAGCCGGGGCCACATATCCAACGCAGACAAATGGAGCGCCGCGCCATGATGGCTCGCACGTTGCTGGCGTTGGGCGCGCCGGAAGTTCTTGCCGGCACACCGGCCGGCGCAATGGCGGATGAGCTGGATTTCGTCGCTCTTCCTGCGCCGGAAAGAAATTCTGCGCAGCCGCTCGGGCTGGCGCTGGTGCGGCGACGATCCGTCCGAAGCTACGCGCCACAACCGGTACCGCTGGCCGCCGTGTCGCAATTTCTGTGGGCCGCGCAAGGCATCACCGCCGCCGACGGGGGCCGTACCTCGCCCTCGGCCGGGGCGCTTTATCCACTGGAGTTGCATGTGGTCGCCGCGCGCGTGGAAGGTCTGGCTCCGGGCGTGTATCGCTACGTCGCGGGTTCGCACGGGTTGCGACGGGAGGTCGGCGAAAGCATCGTGCCGGCCTTGTCGCGCGCCGCCCTCGGGCAGCAACCGGTGGCCGACGCCGCAGCGGTGATCGTGATCGCGGCGGTCGAAGAGCGCACGGCGCGCAAGTACGGCGCGCGGGCCGGCCGGTATGTCGCGTTCGAGGCCGGCGCCGCATCCCAGAACCTGGCCCTGCAGGCAGCCGCCCAGGGGTTCGGCACGGTGGTCGTTGGTGCGTTCGACGACGACGCCGTTGCGCGTGCGCTGCGTCTGCCCCGCGGCGAGCGGCCGATCGCCTTGATGCCGATCGGCAGGCCGGGATGACGCGGCAGCAGCCGTCAACAACGCGGGCCACTACGCCCCAGGAGAACAGAGTCATGAAACAGCCCCTTGAGATCCGCTTCATCGGAATGGAGTTGTCGGACGCCGTCGAGGCTGCCGCACGGCTGAAGGCCGGCAAGCTCGACCGGTTCCGTCCGGACATCATGGCGTGCCGGGTCACCATCGAGCTGGCGACCAGGCACCAGCAGCAGGGACGGTCCTTCGCCGTGCGCGTGGACGTGACGGTGCCGGACCACGAGCTGAGCGTGCATCGCGTGCATGACGAAGATGTCTACGTCGCCTTGCGCGAGGCCTTCGACGACATGAGACGCCAGCTCGAGGACTCGGTGCGGCGCGTGCGGGGACAGGAGAAGCTGCACGCCGTGCCCTTGCATGGAGAGGTGGTCCGCTTCGCCGATGAAGGGCGATGCGGCTTCGTCCGCACACCGGATGGGGACGAGTACTGGTTCGGTCCCGACAACGTTGCGGGCGTGCCGTTCGAGCACCTGGAGCTGGGCGCCCAGGTCCAATTCATTCCCGATCTGGCGGGCGAGGGCCGGCAGGCCAAGCGCGTGAGCATCGGCAAACACCGCGTCGGCTGAAGGCGCGGCACACTTGACTGGCACTGGGAGAGTCCGCGATATGACACAGGCCGCGCGTGATTACGTCCGCTTCTTCAGCGAAATTGGCGCCGCCGACGTGGCAGCGGTCGGGGGCAAGAACGCGTCCCTGGGTGAGATGCATCGCGAACTCACGGCGCGAGGGGTGCGCGTGCCGAACGGCTTCGCGATCACGGCAGCCGCGTACCGCGACGTGCTCGATGCCGCTGGAGCGGTGCCGCGGCTGCGCGCCGCGCTCGACGGGGTCGATATCACCGACGTCGCCGACCTCGCTCGGCGCGCGGCGCAGGCGCGCGAAATCGTCTACGCGGCGCCGCTCCCCGTTGAGCTGGCCGCGGCAATCCTGGCGGCTTATCGTCGCCTGCTGGACGAGTACGGCCCGGCCCTCACGCTGGCCGTGCGCAGCTCGGCCACGGCCGAGGACCTGCCGACCGCCAGTTTTGCGGGACAGCACGAGACCTACCTCAATGTGAGCGGCGAGCAGCGCCTGCTCGACGCGGTGCATCGCTGTTTCGCCAGCCTGTATACCGATCGCGCCATCGCCTATCGCATCGAGCGGGGCTTCGACCACGCAAAGGTTTTCCTGTCGGTGGGCGTGATGAAGATGGTGCGCTCCGATATCGGCGCTGCGGGCGTGATGTTCTCGCTGGACACGGAAACCGGTTTTCGCGACGTCGTATTCATCACGGGCAGTTACGGCCTGGGTGAGAACGTCGTGCAGGGCGCGGTCGATCCAGACGAGTTCTATGTCCACAAGCCGACTTTCGAGAAAGGCTACCGCGCGGTGTTGAAACGCACGCTCGGCGGCAAGAAGGTGAAGATGGTGTATGCGACCGCTGATTGGCGAAGCAGCACCAGGAATGTGCCGACCGATCGCCGCGAGCGCGAGCGCTTCTGCATCGGCGATGAGGACGTCCTCGAGCTGGCCGACTGCGCGATCAAGATCGAGAAGCACTACAGCGCCGTGGCGGGCCGGCCGAGCCCGATGGACATGGAGTGGGCCAAGGACGGCACCGATGGCCACCTGTACATCGTGCAGGCGCGGCCCGAGACAGTCGCCTCGCAGGTCAAGGGCCACGTGATCGAGGAATACCTGCTCGCAGGCTCCGCGCCGCTGCGCGCTACCGGCCGCGCGGTGGGGGCCAAGGTCGCGAGTGGCCGGGCGCGCGTGATCGATCACGTTGCCGACCTGGCTCAATTTCGGCCCGGCGAGGTTCTGGTCGCCGACATCACCACGCCCGATTGGGGCACGGTGATGAGAACGGCCGCGGCGATCGTCACAAACCGCGGTGGCCGCACCTGTCACGCCGCCATCGTCGCGCGCGAACTCGGCATCCCGGCAGTCGTCGGGGCCGATACCGCAACCCGCAGCATCCGCACAGGGGAGGAGATCACGGTTTCGTGCGCCGAAGGCGACATCGGACACGCGTACGCCGGCGCGGTGCCGTTCGAGGTGCGCCGCACCGACGTAGCCGCGCTCGCGCGGCCCGCCACCCGGATCATGCTCAACGTGGGCGACCCCGACAGTGCTTTCAAATTGTCTTTCCTGCCGAACGATGGGGTAGGTCTGGCGCGGATGGAGTTCATCGTCAACGAGGCGATCAAAGTCCATCCGATGGCCCTGGTGCATCCGGAAAAGGTGACTGACGCCAAGGAGCGCAATGAGATCGAGCGTCTCGCCGGCAACTACGCCCGCCCCACGGATTTCTTTGTCGAGCGGCTGGCCGAGGGCGTGGGCACGATTGCCGCCGCTTTCTACCCGAAGCCGGTCGTGGTCCGCCTGTCCGACTTCAAGACCAACGAATACGCCAGCCTGATCGGCGGCGCCGCCTTCGAGCCGAAGGAGTCCAATCCGATGCTGGGTTTTCGCGGTGCTTCACGCTACGCGCATCCCGCCTACGCGGAGGGATTCGCCCTCGAATGTGCCGCGATGAAACGCGTGCGCGAAACCATGGGGCTGAGCAACGTGATCCTGATGGTGCCGTTCTGCAGGCGGGTCGCCGAGGCCGAGCAGGTGGTCGCCCGCATGGCCGAACTGGGCCTCGAGCGCGGCGTCGACGGGCTCGAGATCTACGTGATGTGCGAGATCCCCAACAACGTGATCCAGATCGACGCGTTCGCCCGCCACTTCGATGGATTCTCGATCGGCTCCAACGACCTCACCCAGCTCATGCTGGGGGTCGACCGCGACTCGGACCTCGTCGCCTTCGACTATGACGAGCGTGACGAAGGGGTCATGGAAATGATCCGGCTGGCCGTCGAGGGCTGCCGGCGCAATCACCGCCACTCCGGCATCTGCGGGCAGGCGCCGTCGGACTATCCGGAGATCGCGGAGTTCCTGGTGCGCGCCGGCATCGACTCGATCAGCCTCAACCCGGACTCGGTCCTCAAGACGACTTTGAACGTCCTGGAGGTCGAGCGCAGGATGGCACTGCGGTGAATGGTCCATGGCCGCCCAAGCCATCAATCGGCAGCTCAGCAGATCGCCCCAGCTAAATAAAACACGACAACATCGCCGCAGCGCCTATCCTTGCCGCAAACATCGCGAGCAGCGCACATAGGTGAGGGCCTGGCCCTCCGCACTGTCCGCCGGTTCACTTCAATCCCATCGAGTGGTACAGCGCATGGATCGAACGAGTAGTTGGCGTGAGAGAAAACCGCGCTCCCCTGTCTTCATATTGCTGAGCTTCGAGGGCCCGGACCGGTATGCGCTCGCGGGCGGGTTGGGTGCGCGCGTGAGCGGTCTCGCCGGCGCACTGGCCCAAGAGGGTTATGAAACGCACCTCTTTTTCATAGGCTCGCCGGAGCTGGCGGGTCATGAAGTTGTCCCCGGGAGCACGCTTCATCTCCATCGCTGGTGCCAATGGATCAGCAAATACCACCCCGAAGGCGTCTACGACGGTGAAGAAGGCAAGCTCAACGATTGGAACCGGTCCCTGCCGCGCTGGCTGGAAGAAAACCTCTTCCCTGCATTGATGGCCGAGGGCAGGCCGGTGATCGTGATCGGGGAAGAGTGGCACACCGCCTGGAGCATGGTGGACGTGGCCAGGCGCGCAGCCGCCAGGGGCTGGTCCGGCGTGCGTTGTTTCTGGAACGCCAACAACACGTTCGGCTTTGCACGGATCCCGTGGGCGGCCTTGCAGGAGGCGGTGACGATCACGAGTGTGAGCCGCTTCATGAAGCACGAGATGTGGCGTTTCGGCGTCGACCCGCTCGTGATCCCGAACGGCATCCCGGCGGAGTGGTTCGATCCTTGCGACCGCGCCGCCGTGTATTCCCTGAAGAAGGTCACTGCCCGGCGTTTGCTGCTGTCCAAGGTCGCCCGCTGGGACCCCGACAAGCGCTGGATCATGGCGCTGGACGCCGTAGCCGACCTGAAGGCGCACGGCGAGCAGCCGCTGTTCGTGGCGCGTGGCGGCAAAGAGGCGCACGGCCAGGAGGTGGCCGCACGCGCACAGGCGCTCGGCCTGACCAGCAGCGCCATCACCTGCGGGGACGGCACTCAAAAGTCGCTCTGCAGATCGATCGCAGCCGCATGCGCGGCCGATATCGTCCTCGTCCAGAGCCCGCTGTCGCGGGCCCAGCTGCAGTTGCTGTACCGGGCGAGCGACGGTGTGCTTGCCAACAGCGGGTTCGAGCCGTTCGGGCTGGTGGGCCTGGAAGCCATGGCCTGCGGCGGGCTGAGTTTCCTCGGCGCGACCGGCGAGGACTACGCGACGCCCGGATTCGACGCGATCTCCGTTCAGACGAACAGCCCGGGCGAGCTCGTCCGTCAACTGCTGCATTTGAGGGGCCGTCCGCAGGCTGCTGCACGCATGCGCCGGCAGGCGCGGCAGACCGCGGAGAGGTTCACGTGGGCGGAAGTGATCCGCACCCATTTCACGCCACTGCTGCCGGAGCCGGGCTGAGCCGGCTCCCATGACTCGAGGGCGATCGGTGCGGGGTTCCCTCAGCGGATATACGCCTCCGTGGCGTAGCGGCGCATCATCCGGTGGCTGTTGAAGTACGACGCATTCTTGCTGATCGCGCCCTTCATGACCTTGGTCCAGCGCGCCGGATCCTTGCTGTCGTACAGCGGAAGCACCACCTGTTCCAGCTTGTCGTACAGGCTGGCCGCGTCGGTCGCGTCCGCCTCGACCGTATCGCCGACGGCCCATCCCGTCACGCCTTCGATGCAGCCCTCGATCCACCAGCCATCCAGCACGGACAGGCTCGGGACCCCGTTGAACGCCGCCTTCATTCCGCTGGTGCCGGAGGCCTCCAGCGGGCGCAGGGGCGTGTTGAGCCAGACGTCGACGCCCGCCACCATGAGCCGCGCAATGTCCATGTCGTAGTCAGGCAAGTACACCACGCGCAGGATCCCTGCGAGCGCACGCGAATGAGCGAGCAGCTGCCGGATCAATTCCTTGCCGCCCCCATCATGCGGATGCGCTTTGCCGGCGAGCACCACCTGGAACGGCCGCTGGCGCGCGATCGCGCTCAGGCGCGCAAGATCCGAAAAGAGGAGATCGGGACGCTTGTAGGCAGTCATGCGCCGTGCGAAGCCAATCAGCGGGATGTCGGCTTCCAGGCGGATCCCGGTGAGCGACTGCACGTGCTCGATGAGATCGAGCTTGCACCGGCAATGCGCTTCCCAGATCTCGCCCTCGGGGATGCAACAGTCCGCGCGCACGAGCAGTTCCGGCTCATGACACCAGCTGGGAAGATAACGGTTGTAGAGCTTGCGAAAGCTTTCGGCGGCCCAGGTGAACGGATGGACGCCGTTGGTGATCGCATGGACCTGATAGCCGGGGAACATCTTGTGGGAGATCTCCGCATGCCGCTTGGCGACGCCATTCACGAAGTCGCTCAAGCCGAGGGCAAGCCGGGTCATGTTGAGGTTGTCATCGCCGGCCAGATGCTTGAGAGTGGCCAGGTCGACACCTGTGTCGAGCACGCTCTGCACGAGGGAGTAGTCGAACCGGTCATGGCCGGCCTCGACCGGCGTGTGAGTGGTGAAGCTGCACAGCTCGCGCACACGCGGCAAGTCGTAAGGGGGTTCACCGGGCCGCACATCCTCGGGCCGGTAGGAAAAGCGCCGCAAGAGTTCGAGCCCGAGCATCGCGGAGTGGCCCTCGTTGAGGTGGTAGTGCCGTATCTCGAAGCCGAGTGCCTGCAGCATCCGGACCCCGCCGATACCCAGCACGATCTCCTGCTTGAGGCGGTAGCGCTGGTCGCCGCCGTAGAGATGGTGGGTGATCTCGCGGTCCTCTTGCCCGTTCTCGTCCAGGTCCGTATCCAGCAGGAGCACCGGCTCGCGGCCACCGAGCTGCCCTTCGAGCACGTAAAGCCAAGCACCGATCCAGACTGGCCGCCCTTCGATGGGAACGGCGATCTTTGCCTCGAGTTGCCGCATCCGCTCTCGCGGCTCCCACACTGCGGGCCGCTCGACCTGGCCTTCGATCGGATCGAGCTCCTGCCGGAAATAGCCGGCGCGTGAGACCAGGCTCACCGCGACGATCGGCAACTGCAGATCCGCGGCGGAGCGGACCGTGTCGCCGGCCAGGATCCCCAGCCCTCCAGCGTAGGTCTGGATGTCGTTGCGAAGCGCGATCTCCATCGAAAAATAGCCGATGCGCGGTTCGTGAATGAATTCGTCGATCATCGCAAGTCCTCAGCAGGGTTGTCAGACCATAGGCGCAGGCGTGCCATCGCCTCTTGATGGAACGCAAGCATCGTCGCGCACCATCGCATCATGAACGACCGCGACCGCGACCGCGACCACGACCGCGACCGCGCAGGAGCTAGGCGTGGTTGACCCATCGCAAGGTAAACAAGCCGGGGCGCACTAGATTGAATCTGGTGGCGCAAATTGGTTTCGAACTTTGTGACCGCTACCGCGCGCCAGGCGCCACGGTAGAGATCGACGGTGCGCATGGTGAGGGGGGCGGCCAGCTCGTCCGCCTGGCGGATCCCTGCAACGCATCCGCCGGTCACGGCCAAATCGAGTAGCCATCCCATGGGCAATGCTCCCGGCGTTTCCGCAGCTATTGACGGCAGGAAGCCTTCCGTAGTGAGCGGCGAAGAGTTGCTCGCGCTGATTTCGGCGATGCTGCGAGAACTCCGAGGGGAAGACGTGCCGCCGATCGACCTGGACGACGAACTGGACCGCACGCTCGGTGTGGACAGCCTGGCGCGGATGGAACTGATGCTGCGGATGGAACGGGCGTTCAACGCCCGCTTGCCCGATGCCGCGGTCCAGGAGGCGCAGACGCCGCGCGATCTCTTGCGTGCACTGGCTGCCGCCACGCCGCGGGGGCCGGTGCCCGTGAGCCGCCCGACGCTGCCGGCTGCGGATGCCGGCGCTGCGGCGGTCACGCCGCCGCGCCATGCCCGAACCCTGGTCGAAGTCTTGCAGTGGCACGCCGAACGGGCCCCGGATCGCCGCCACCTTTGCCTGATCGGCGACGGGCCGCCCGCGCAAGAACTCACTTGCCGTCAGTTGTGGGATCAGGCACATGCCGTCGCGGCGAGCTTGCGCCACTGGGGCCTTGCACCTGGGGAGGCGGTGGCCATGATGCTGCCCACCAGCCTCGCGTTCTTCCGGGCTTTCATGGGCGTGTTGCTCGCGGGGGCGGTTCCCGTGCCGATCTATCCACCGCTGCGTGCCTCGCAGATCGAGGACCATCTGCGCCGGCAGGCCGGCATCCTCGTCAATGCACGCGCCGTGCTGCTGCTGAGCGACGGGCCGGCCTTGCCGGCCGCCCGCATCCTCAGGGCCAGCGTACCCAGCTTGCGTGCGGCGCTCACCCTGGAAGGGCTCGCGGGTCGCGGCAGCGCAGGGCAACCGGCGAACCGCGAAGCCCAGGGCACGGCACTGCTCCAGTACACGTCGGGCAGCACGGGGCAGCCAAAAGGCGTGGTGCTGAGTCATGCGAACTTGCTGGCCAACATCCGTGCGATGGGGGAAGCGGTGAAGGCCGATGCGAGCGATGTGTTCGTGAGCTGGCTGCCGCTTTATCACGACATGGGGCTGATCGGCGCCTGGCTGGGCAGCCTTTACCACGGCGTGCCCCTGTACCTGATGCCGCCGCAAACTTTTCTGGCGCGACCGTCGCGCTGGCTGCACGCGATCAGCGATTACCGGGCGACGCTCTCCGCCGCACCGAACTTCGCTTACGAGATCCTGGCGACGCGGGTTCCCGACGACGAGTTGGAGGGCTTGGACCTGCGCTCGTGGCGTGCTGCACTCAACGGCGCCGAGCCCGTGCACGCGGCGACGCTGGAGCGCTTCGCAGCACGCTTTGCAGCGCAGGGTTTCGATGCGCGCGCCATGATGCCTGTCTATGGGCTGGCGGAGAGCGGCGTGGGCCTTGCGTTTCCGCCGCTGGCTCGGGGGCCCCGGATCGATTCCATCGATCGCGGCGAGCTCGAGGCATCCGGCCGCGCGGTGGTTGCCGCACCAGCCCGACCTGCCATGCGGGTGGTGAGCTGCGGTCTGCCGCTGCCGGGCCATGAGATCCGGGTGGTGGACCCCCGGGGACAGGAATTGCCTGAGCGCAGCGAGGGGCGCATCGAATTCCGGGGTCCCTCTGCCACGGCGGGATATGTGCGCAATCCCGAAGCCACACGGGCCCTGTTCCGCGGCGGCTGGCTCGACACGGGTGATGTCGGCTATGTCGCCGAGGGAGAGTTGTTCCTGACCAGCAGGGCGAAGGACCTGATCATCCGCGGCGGCCAGCACATCCACCCGTACGACCTGGAGCAGGCGCTGGATGCGGTGCCGGGCATCCGCCGCGGCTGCGTGGCGGTGTTCGCGGCCACGGATCCGGGCAGCGGCACCGAGCGCGTCGTGGTGCTGGTGGAAACGCGGCTGCAGCAGCCGCAGCAGCGCGCCGAGTTGCGCGCGCGCGTCGCCGACCTGTCGCTTGCGGTTCTCGGCGTCCCCGCGGACGACATCGTTTTGGCCGAGCCGCGCACCGTGTTGAAGACCTCCAGCGGCAAGATTCGCCGGGCGGCCTGCCGCGCGCTCTACGAGCAGGGGCGCCTGGGCGGGCGCGTGCGGCCGGTCCCGTTGCAGATCGCGGCACTGTGGTTTGATGCTTTCAAATCACGCGTTGGCGGCCCCGCGACATGGGCCGCGGCGCTCGTTTATGCGGCATGGCTGTGGACGGTCTTTTGCTGCGCAGCGGCCGTAGCGGCCGCCGCGGCGCTCGTGCCCGAGCGCGCCACCCGCAAGCGCGCCGTGCGCGCCATCGCTCGCGGCGCGTTGGGCCTGTCGCTGCTGCCGATCGAGGTCGAAGGCGACGCGTGCATCGTGCAAGGCCCCGTGGTCGTGGTGGCGAACCACGCCAGCTATATCGACAGTCTGCTGCTCATTGCCGTCTTGCCGGCGCGCGCGTGCTTCGTGGCCAAGGACGAGCTTGGGCGCCTTCCGCCCGTACGCTGGCTGCTGTCCCGGATCGGCACGCGCTTCGTCGTGCGCGACGATGTCCATGCGAGTGTCGAGGACGCAAGGCGACTCGCCCAGGCCGCGCAAGCGGGCGAGACCCTGGTGTTCTTCCCGGAAGGCACGTTCGGCCGCGCGCCGGGGCTCAAGGCCTTTCATCTGGGCGCATTCGCCACGGCCGCCCAGGCGCACGTTGCCGTGTTGCCCGTCAGCTTGCGCGGCACGCGGTCGGTCTTGCGCGACGGCTCGTGGTGGCCCCGCCGAAGCGCGGTGCGGATCCACTTTGGCGCACTCGTTCAGCCGCAGGCAACCGACTGGGCCGAGGCGGTCCGGCTGCGCGATGCGGCGCGCCTGGAGATCGGAGCGCATTGCGCCGAACCCGTGTTGGCCGGGCCGGCAGCGTCCAAAGCCGGCTGACGGCTCGTCGGCATGCCAGAGCCGCCGAACACATTCGGTTACGTGATAGCGTCGAATGAGGGGTTTTATTTACACGTCCATTAACACATAATCACTTTCTGAAACAGGGGAAAAGCCCGATGGACCGATACGAACGGCGGCTCCCTGCGCAAGCAGTTGGCGCGATGCACCCGTCCGGGGGCGAGGACGGAGCGTTGCTCATGGCGCAATACGCTGCTCGCAATGAAGGCGAGCTGATCACGGGCGAGCGATCCCGTTATCGTGAGATTCTCGCCATCACCCGCGCCATTGCGGGCGCGCAAAACTACGGCGATATCTTGCGGTTGGTGGTGCAAGAAACCGCCGCCTTCACCGGTGCCACGGCCTGCATGCTGATCCTCGCGCAGGAGGACGGGCTGGCCCGGGTGGTTAGCTCGGTCGGACTCGCTGCGGCCAGGACAGCCGCTGTGGCTATCACATTGAACGAGCGCATGGAGGGCGAGCTGCGCCGCGTACTCGGCTTCCACTCGTCGGACCGGTTCGTCTGCGTCCCGGTGATCGGCGGGCAAGCGATGCTGGGCATGCTGGCTGTTTACTGGGAGGGGGCGCGCGCTCTTGAGGGTTCCGGCGATGATGAGTTGCTCTCGGCCGTTGCCGACCAGGCGGCCATCGCTCTGGACAACGTCGAGCGGCTTCGGCGATTGCAGGTGTCGGTGGAGACGCTGCGCACGAGCAAGGAGCGCTTTCGCACACTGGCCGAGACGACGAGCGACTGGCTTTGGGAAATCGACGAAAACGCCGTCTACACGTACGCCAGTCCGCTGGTGCGCCAGTTGCTGGGCTACGAGCCCGAGGAAGTGCTGGGGCGGACGCCATTCGACCTGATGCCGCCCGAAGAGGCGCAAAGGCTGGCGGAACCCTTTGCCGCCATCGCCGCCGAGCGCAAGCCCTTCTCGTCGCTCGAGAACACCAATCGCCACCGCGACGGGCATCTGGTCGTCCTGGAGACGAGCGGTGTGCCGCTCTTCGACGGCTCCGGCAAATTCCGCGGCTACCGGGGGGTCGACCGCGACATCACGCAGCGCAAAAGCGTGGAGCAGGCGCTGCGCGCGTCCGAGGCAAAACTCGCGGGCATCATTTCGATCGCCGCGGACGCCATCGTTTCCGTCGACGGGTCGCAGCGCATCGTCATGTTCAACCATGGCGCCGAGAAGATCTTCGGCTGGTCGCAGGGCGAGGTCCTCGGGCAACCATTGGACCTCCTGATCCCGGAGCGCTTCCGGCGCTTCCACCACCAGCACGTCGCGAATTTCAACAGCGGCTCCGACATCGGGATCAAGATCGAACAGGACCGCCGTTCGATCGTCGGCCTTCGCAAGAGCGGGGAAGAGTTTCCGGCGGATGCCGCCGTCTCCAGGCTGCACGACGGGACGGGCAAGTGGATCAACACGATCGTCTTGCGGGACATATCGGAACAGAAGAGACGCGAGTACGAAGAGCTGTTCCTCGCCGCGGTGGGGACCGTGCTGGCCGAGACGCTCGACTATGAGAGCACGCTCACCAGCGTCGCCCAGCTCGCCATGGGCGAGCACGCGGACTTCTGCTTCGTCGATCTGGTCGATGAGCTGGGTGAGCTTCGGCCGGTAAAAGCGATGGGCTCCGATCCGGCGAAGGTGGCGCTTTACGAGGGGCTGGGGCCGTTTCCCCTGGACGCCCGCCGCCCCCACCTGGGCTGGACCATCATCCAATCGAAGCAGCCGCAGCTGCTGGCGGAAATGTCTCCGGACGCCGTGCGGGGGCTGGCGCAAAGCGAGAAACATCTGGGCTTGCTCGAGGCCCTTGCTCCCACTTCCATGATGGGTGTCCCGTTGGCCGCCCATGGCCGGCTTCTGGGAGCGCTGGTGGTTGGCTCCTGTCGTCCCGAACAACGGTATCGAGACACCGACCTGCGGCTGCTGGCGGAGCTTGGCCGGCGCGCGGCCCTGTCGCTGGACAATGCCCGGCTCTTCCGCACCACGCAGCGGGCCGTGCGCACACGAGACGAGGTGCTCGGGGTCGTCGCGCACGACCTGCGCAACCCGTTGGGCACGATCGTCCTCCAGGCCACGCTGCTGCAGCGGCTCGAGGCGGAACTGGGGCCTCGCGTGCGCAAGCTGGGCGACTCGATCGAGAGTGCGGCAAGGCGAATGAATCGTCTCATCCAGGATCTTCTCGACACCGCGCTCATGGAGAGCGGATCCCTTCCGATCGAACCCGAGCGGGTGGCCCCCGCGCAGATCGTCCTGCGTTCCGAGGAATCCCACAAGGCGCTCGTCGCTTCAGGCTCGCTTCAGCTTCGGGTCGAGCTCCCGCGGGAGCTTCCGGACATCTGGGGCGATCGTGACCGGCTGTTCCAGGTGTTCGAGAACCTGCTGGGCAACGCGGCCAAGTTCACACCGGCCGGCGGCGACATCACGCTCGGCGCGCGAGCGGCAGGCGAAGGGGAGATCGATTTCTGGGTGGCCGACACCGGCGAGGGGATTTCCGCGGCCAACATGCCTCGCCTGTTCGATCGCTTCTGGCAGGCGCGCAAGGGCGAGCGCCGCGGCGCGGGACTCGGGCTGTGCATCGCCAAGGGGATCGTCGAGGCGCACGGCGGGCGGATCTGGGCCGAGAGTGCGCCGGGCCGGGGCAGCACGTTCCACTTCACGGTGCCGGTTGCGCCACCCGCCCGGGAATAGCCGGGCGAGGCAGGAGAGACGGATTCGCGGGGCCGCCGGCGTCGCCGGACGGCGCGGCCTAGAAGAGCGCGAACCGGGTGACGCCGTCGCGCACCATGCGGCGCTTGAGCTTGAGCAGCGCTTCGTTCTGGATCTGGCGAACGCGCTCGCGGGTGAGTCCCAGCCGGTCGCTCAGGACCTCCAGCGTGTCGGGCTCACGGTCATGCAGTCCGAACCGGCCTTCCAGCACCTCGCGTTCGCGATAGGTCAGGCCTTCGATCCAGTTGTTCAGCAGCCGCTCGACCTCGTGGTTCTGTGTGACCCCGAGGGGATCGAGCGTGAGGTCGTCCGCGAGCAAATCGCCCAGCGTGTGCTCGTCGTCCGAGCGGTCCATCACCGCATCGAGCGACTTCGGCGTCTCTGCGAATGCCAGCAGGTCGGCCACCTCCTGCACGTCGCGGCCCAGCAGCGCCGCCACGTCCTCCACGCGCACGCCTTCGCCTTCGAAGCCGTTGCGGGCCGCGGCGAACTCGGGGTCGTTCTCCAACGTGCGCCGCGCCCGCAAGACGTGCTGCAACTCGCGCACGACGTGCACCGGCAGCCGGATCACGCGGCCCTGGTTCATCACCGCCCGCTCCACCGATTGCCTGATCCACCAGGTCGCATACGTTGAGAAGCGAAAACCCCGTTCGGGCTCGAACTTGTCGATGGCATGCATCAGGCCGAGGTTGCCTTCCTCGATCAGGTCGGACAGCGGCACGCCGCGGCCGGCATAACTCTTCGCGATGTTCACCACCAGGCGCAGGTTGTGCTCGATCATCGACTGGCGCGACGCGAAGTCGCCCGCGCGCGCGCGTGTCGCGGCTTCGAATTCCTGCTCGGGCGTGAACAGCCGCGTTCGCCGGATCTCCCGCAAATAGAGCGTGAGCGTGTCGCTCGACTCGCCTGGGGTTCCGGGCGCAACCCCCCGGGAGCCTTCTTCGGCTGCCTCGGCCACATCCGGTTGGGTAAACGGGTCGTGCAGGTGCGGGCTGCCATTGTCGGTCGCAACGTATTCCATGGGCGGACTTCTTTGTGATCGTTGACGTCGAGTGTTTCACCACCGCATGTCCGTGCTTGTAGGACAACTGCGCTCGCTGCCGCGCATCGCGATCGCGCCGTGTCTTCGTTGATTTCAATCAAACACCGGAGCGTCCGGTGACATTGAGCTAGCGCAATCTGTCTTCATGGCGACCGCGAAATTTGCACGGGGCCGACCTACTGTGTAAGAGGTGCTTCGTCCAGCGGGCAGCGTGTGTCACTGCCAGCGTGCTTCCGGAGGTTTCATATGGCAGCCAAACAGCTTCTATTCGGGCAGGACGCCCGCGACCGGATTCGCCGCGGCGTCGATGCCCTCGCGGACGCGGTGAAAGTCACGCTTGGCCCGCGCGGCCGTACGGTGATCCTGGACCGTGACTTCGGCCCCCCGCAGATCGTCAATTCGGGCGTGGTCGTGGCCAGGGCGATCGAACTCGAGGACCGCTTCGAGAACATGGGAGCGCAGTTGCTGCGCGAGGTCGCGTCGCGCACCAGCGAGATGGCGGGCGACGGCACCACCACCGCGACGGTGCTCGCGCACGGGATGATCAAGGAAGGGTTGAAATACCTGGCCGCCGGGATGAATCCCATGGACCTCAAGCGCGGCATCGACCGCGCGGTCGAAATGGTGGTGGCCGAGCTCAAGAACATCGCCCAGCCCTGCACCACCTCGCAGGAGATCGCCCATGTGGCGAGCATTTCCGCCAACAACGACCGCTCCATCGGCGAGCTGGTGGCTCGTGCGATAGACAAGGTCGGCCGTGAAGGCGCCGTGTCGATCGAGGACGGTTCCGGCATGGCCAGCGAGCTGGAAGTGGTCGAAGGACTGCAATTCGACCGCGGCTATCTGTCGGCGTACTTCATCAACAACGCGGAGAAGCAGTCCGCGGTGCTGGAGGACGTGCTTATCCTGCTGTACGACCAGAAGCTCAGCGCCCTGAAGGAAATGGTGCCGCTGCTGGAAGCGGTGGCCAAGGCGGGCAAGCCGTTGCTGGTGATCGCGGAAGAGGTCGAGGCCGACGCGCTTGCCACGCTCGTGGTCAACAGCATCCGCGGCGTCATCAAGACGTGCGCGGTGAAGGCGCCCGGCTTCGGCGATCGCCGCAAGGCGATGCTGCAGGACATGGCGGTGCTGACCGGTGGCAAGGTGATCGCCGCCGAAGCGGGCCTGACCCTCGAGAAGTGCGCTCTGGAAGACCTCGGCCGCGCGCGCCGCGTCGAGGTGGACAAGGACCGCACGACGGTCATCGGCGGGGCCGGCGATCCTTCGTCGATCCGGGATCGTGTCGCGATGCTGAAGAAGGAGCGTGAAGGGCTCACGAGCGATTACGACCGCAAGCAGCTCGACGACCGGATTGCCCGGCTCGCGGGCGGCGTGGGCATCATCAAGGTCGGGGCCGCGACCGAAACGGAGCTCAAGGAACGCAAATTGCGCGTGCAAGACGCGCTGCATGCGACCCGGGCCGCCATCGAGGAGGGCATCGTGCCCGGAGGCGGCGTGGCGCTGCTGCGCGCGCGCAAGGCATTGCAGGGCATCACGCTGCCCACGCTGGACGAGGATTCGGGGCTGAAGATCGTGGCACGCGCGCTGGAAGAGCCGCTGCGCCGCATCGTGAGCAACGCGGCCGAAGAGCCGTCGATCGTGCTCGCCCGCGTCGATGCGTCGGCGGAGCGCAGCTTCGGGTACAACGCGGCCACCTGCCAGTACGGCGACATGCTCGCCATGGGTGTCATCGATCCGGCCAAGGTCACGCGCCTGGCGCTGCAGAACGCCGGCTCGATCGCCAGCCTGATCCTCACCGTGGACTGCATGATCGCCAACGCGCCGCAGAAGGAGACTGCCCCCGGGCCGGCCGCCGGCGAGCAGCCGGAGATGTATTAACCGGTTGGATTCGCCATGCCTGTCGTCAATGCGGACGTCGCGGCCGCTTTCGGCCAGATCGCGGACCTGCTCGAAGTGCAGGGGGCGAACGTGTTTCGCGTCCGCGCTTACCGCAACGCGGCAAGAACGCTGTCCGAGCTCGGCCGTAGCGTGAAGGCGATGCTCGAAGGCGGGGAGGACCTGGATGCATTGCCGGGCATCGGCCCCGACCTGGCTGGCAAGATCGCCGAGGTGGTGGCCACCGGCACGTGCAAGCAGCTCGAGGAGCTGAAAAAAGAGCTGCCGGCCGCGCTCACCGTGCTGTTGACGATCCGCGGGCTCGGTCCGAAGCGCGTGCGCACCCTGCATGACGAACTGGGAATCGAGACACTGGAGCAACTCCTGGCCGCGGCGCGCGAAGGGCGCATCCGCAACGTGCGGGGATTCGGCGTCGAAACGGAGCGGCAGATCGTCGCGGCGGCGACCGAGCGGATTTCAGGGGCCCGCCGGTTCAGGCTGGGGATGGCGACCGAAGTCTGCGATGGGTTGCTCTCCGAACTGAAAGCCGTGCCGGGCGTGCAGCAGGCCGTCGCCGCGGGCAGCCTGCGGCGCAGGCGCGATACCGTCGGCGACCTGGACCTGCTGGTCACCGCGAGGCGCGGCAGCCCGGTCATGGAGCGCTTTACCGGCGGGGCCGATGTGCGCCGCGTCCTGTCCAGCGGCGGCACGCGATCCAGCGCGGTGCTCAAGAACGGATTGCAGGTGGACGTTCGCGCAGTGCCGGCAGCCAGTTTTGGCGCCGCGTGGCTGTACTTCACGGGATCGAAGGCCCACAACATCGCGTTGCGGCGAATCGCGCAGGATGCCGGGCTGAAGCTGAACGAATACGGCCTCTTTCGCGGCACCACACGCATCGCCGGCGATACCGAGGCGTCGGTGTATCGCGCATTGGGCCTGCCGTTCATCGAACCCGAACTGCGCGAGGACCGCGGCGAACTCGAGGCAGCGCGCGAGTTTCGCCTGCCGCGGCTGGTGGAGCGGGCCGACCTGCGTGGCGACCTGCATTCGCACACGAAGGAGAGTGACGGCTACGCGACGCTCGAGGCGATGGCCGCGGCGGCCCGCGAGCACGGGCTGCAGTACCTGGCGATCACCGAGCACTCGAAGCGGCTGGCGCTGGCGCGCGGCCTGGACGCGGGGCGGCTGGCGCGCCAGATGGCACGCATCGACGAATTCAATGCGCGCCTGGAAGGGATCGAGCTGCTCAAGGGCGTGGAAGTCGACATCCTCGAGAACGGTGCGCTCGACCTGCCCGATGCCGTGCTGAAACGACTCGACCTCGTGGTGGGCGCGATCCACCATCGCTTCGACTTGCCACGCGAAAAGCAGACCGAGCGGCTGCTGCGCGCCATGGACCATCCTCACTTCAGCATCCTGGCCCACCCGACGGGGCGCCTGATCGACGAACGCGCCGGGTACGACATCGACCTGCCTCGGGTGATCCGCAAGGCGCGCGAGCGCGGCTGCTTCCTGGAGCTCAATACGCATCCCGCGCGGCTCGACCTCGACGATGTCGCCTGCCGCATGGCGCGCGACGAGGGCGTGTTGGTGAGCATCAACTCGGATGCGCACAGCACGCTGGAGTTCGACAACCTGCGCTTGGGCATCGGCCAGGCCCGTCGTGGCTGGCTGCAGGCGAGCGACGTCCTGAACACGCGACCGATGGATGAGCTGATGCCCCTGCTGGATGCGACGATGGGCCGCAGCGCGATCCGCCATGCCCGCCCGGCGAAGACGCGCGAAGCTTTCGCGCCACATGCTTGAAGCACTTGCGGTTCGGGAGAGCGAAATGAACGTTCAACGATTTCACGCGATCGCATTTGTCGTTGCAATGACCGCCATGGGCGCCTGCGCGGCACAGGACGCGCCCAAGGATGCTGCTCAGGTTGGGGCGGATGCGGATTCCGCGGCGAACGCGCCCCGGTCGGCCAGCAAGGCCGAGCAGGCCGCGGAAGCTGCACGTAAAGCCGCGGCGGCCGTGGAAGCGGCCGGGCGGAGCGCCGAAAAAGCGGCCGGTGACACTTCGGCCAGCGCCGCGCAAACGATCCGGCGCGCCGTTCGCAAGGCGGCCGACGCAGTGCGCAATGCGCAGCGCAAGCTGGTCGAGGTGGCCTCCCGCGCACAAGGCGATGGCAGGGACCTGGCGCGCAAGGCCGAGGAGGCGTCGCGCAACGCCGACCGTGCGACGCGAGAGGCGCTTGCCAAGGCCGACGAAGCCGCAAGGCATGCCGGGCGCGCCGGCAAGGAGGAAGCGGCGAAGGCGGCCCAAGCAACCCGCGACGCGCTGCAAAGGGCAGGGCAGGCCGCGCGCGAAGCCGCCGACGCGGCCAGGAGGTCGGCCGAGAAAAGCACGCCGGGCAAGTGAGCCGCCGGCGCTAACGCGGGGGCCCATCAGCCGGCGGCGTATCGAGCGGCGTTGCGAGGACGAATTGCAGCTCGGCCGCTTCGAGCGGAGCGGCCGCCGTCTGCAATCGTTCCAGCACCGTCACATCGGCCTCCGATGCGTCGCCCCGGCGGGCGAGCAGCCGCTGCCGCAACACCTCCGTCGGCGCCTCGCAATGGAGGATGAAAAACGGCACGGCGAGTTCGCGCGCGAGCGTCTGCGCCTGTGCGCGTTCGTCCCGGCGCAGGAACGCGGCATCGATGATCGCCGGATAGCCAGCGCGCAACACCTCCCGCGCCGTGTCGAACAGGTGGGCGTAGGTGCGCGAAGTGGCGTCCTGCCCGTACAGGTCCAGGCCGTGCGCACGGGAATCGTCCAGCATCGCCAGTCCGAACAGCCGTTTGCGCTCGACGTCCGAGCGCAGGCGGATCGCACCTTCGCTCTCCAGCAGCCGCTGCGAGCGGTAAGTCTTGCCCGAGCCCGGTAGTCCATGCGTGATGTAAAGGCGCGGCTGTCCGGGCCGCATCCATGCGAGTGCGCTGTCGAGGTAGCGCCGTGCGGCCGCCTCGTGACCCGCCCCACGCAGGCGGGCCACCTGGGCGCGGACCAGCGCCCGGTACACGACTGAAAAGCGCAGCGACGGCAGCGCCACGTGATCGCCCGTGTGGTCCAGCCAGCCGTTGAGCAAGCGGAAGGCGAAGTCGTGCCGGCCGTGCGCGCTGAAGTCCATCACGGTGAACGCCAGGTCGTCGAGCACGTCGATGAAACGCAGCGCCGGATCGAACTCGATGCAGTCGAACGCGGCCACTTCACCGTCGATGCGCACCAGGTTGTCCAGGTGCAGGTCGCCGTGGCATTCGCGCACCCGGCCCTGGCTGGCGCGGGCGTTCCAGAGCGGCGCCAGTTCCGTCGCGGCCGCTTCCAGCCAGTTCCGCAATCGCGCTCGCGCCGGCGGTTCGGCGGCGGCGCCGTCCAGCGCGGCCAGCGCGACGCGGCGCCGGTATGGGGCGCTCGCGAAACCATCTGCGGGCGCCGCGGCAGGTGCGCCGTCGTGGAAATGCGCGAGCAGCCCGGCCAATTTGTCGATGTCGGCGCCGCGTAGCGAGCCGGCCTCGAGCTGCTCGCTAAAGAGCGCGCCCGGCGGAAACCGGCGCATCCTGACCGCATATTCCAGCACCGGCCCGGCCCCATCCAGCTCGGGTGCGGCCAGGCTGCCGGTGATGCGCGCGACGCCGAGATAAAGCGATGGCGCGAGCCGCCGGTTCAGCCGCACTTCCTCTTCGCAAAAATGGCGGCGCGCCTCGAGCGTTCCGTAGTCGACGAACGGCAGCCGCACCGGCTTCTTGAGCTTGTAGGCATGCTCGCCGGCCAGCAATACCCACGAGATGTGCGTCTCTATCAACTCGGCGCCCAGGGTCCGCGCGAGGGCCCTGGCGAGCGCCTCGCCTGGAGGCGAAGAAGCCGCGGTGTCCATGCCCCGGTTATGCCACGTCCGGCCGGGATCGGGCGGGGCGGGGAGGAGCTCGTTTGCGGCAACGCAATACCGGGCGGGGCATCGGACGATTCCTAGGCCTCATCGGCAGGGGCCACGCGCGCAAATCGGACTCCACCGAGGGGTTCATTCAGTGCCCACCGATGTTGCCGCGCCTCGGTGGCAGGCAAAGTACGTCCATGCCTCGCCGCCCCGCCCCCGTCAAAGTTTTCCTCGCCGACGACTCGACCCTGGTCCGCGGGCGGGTGGCCGCCCTGCTGGATGCCGGCGGCATGGCCGTCGTCGGGCAAGCCGGGACGCCCCAGTCCTCCGTCGCCGGCATCCTCGATGCCCGCCCGGACGTGGTGGTGCTGGACGTGCGGCTGGAAGGCGGCATGGGCCTGGAAGTCCTGCGCAAGGTCCGCGATGCCGAGCCCGACATCGCTTTCGTGGTGTTCAGCATCCACGCCGGCCCGGCCTACCGCAAACGCTACCTCCAGGAAGGCGCCGACCGCTTCCTCGACAAGTCGACCGAATTCGATCAACTGGTGCTGGCCGTGGCAGACGCCTCGCGGCACACCCACTGAGTCCCTCTGCCCGTCACGGAGTTGCCCATGTCCACTGTTTCACTGCCGTCTCCCCGTATTTCCCCGGTGCGCATCCTGCGCCAGGCCGCGGAAGCCGCCCCGCCCACCGCGATCAAGACGCTGTGCTCGACCTGCCATCTGCGCGACATCTGCCTGCCCAGCGGCATGACGGAACCCGACGTGAACCGGCTGGACGGCATGATGTTCGCGCGCCGCCGGGTGCTGGCCGGGCAGACCTTGTACCGCGAAGGCGACCGTTTCCAGTTCATCTATGCCGTGCGGGCGGGAACGCTCAAGTCGAGCCTCATGCTGGCCGACGGCCGCGAGCAGGTGAGCGGCTTTCACATTGCCGGTGAACTGGTCGGACTCGACGGTGTGGCGCAAGGCCGGCATGCCAGCGCCGCCACCGCGCTCGAAGACACCGAGATCTGCGCCATCCCCTACGCGCACCTGAGCGACATGGCCAGCGGAGCCGCCGGCGTGCACCATGTGATCAGCCGCCTGATGAGCCGCGAAATCCTGCGCGAGGGCAGCCTGATGATGCTGCTGGGCAGCATGAACGCGGACGAACGCCTGGCGGCGTTCCTGCTGAACCTGTCGGAGCGTTTCGGCGCCCGCGGCTACTCGGAGCGCGAGTTCCACTTGCGCATGAGCCGCGCGGAGATCGGCAGCTACCTGGGCATGAAGCTCGAGACCGTCAGCCGCACGTTCACCTTATTGCAGCAAGACAGCCTGCTGGAGGTCGACAAGCGCCACATCCGCATCCTGGACCTGGAAGGCCTGAAGCAGCGTTTCGACGTGCGTGTGCACTGAACGCCTGTGGCCATCCCGCGCCAGGGCAGGCCCGCTGCTGTCTTCAGGGCCTCACGATAATGTGATTGAGCACCTCGCGCACGCCCTTGGTGCCGCGCGCGAGGTATTCGGCCTGTGCCTTTTCAGCGCTGGATTTCGCGAACCCCGACAGCGAGACGGCGCCCTTGAGCGTTTCCACCTTGATGGCGCCTGCGTCTACCGTCTTGTCCTCGATGAATTTCGCCTTCACCTGCGTCGTGAGGGTGGCGTCGTCGACGTAGGCCCCGACGCTTTCCTGCTCGCGCACGACGGCGCAGCCGGTGGTGACCATCGCCGTGCCCGCCAGGAGGGCGAGTGCAAAGGCTAGGGCGTATCTCATGGCTCTTCTCCTTGAAAACTTCGCGCCGCCGCACGCGACAATAAACCGGCCCGCGGCAGCCATATTGAATGAATAGTCTGCCAGGCGCGCGAAGTCCTTGATGCGCCTCAAGTTGTGCGGGCGGGGCGGGCTTCGTTGACGCCGCTCAAGGGCGCGCGACGCCGTTCGCCTATGGTTCACGCATGAACGAGTCCATGAGCGCCCCCGGGCGCCTGCGTGCAAGGGCACGCCTCGTCGCGAAGTGCCGCATGGGTGCCGCCATGCTGGGACTGCTGTTGCTGCAGGGTTGCCGCTGGCCCTGGTCGCCCGCCCCGGACAGTGAGCCTGTCGTGCTGTCCGGCACGGTCGATGCGCGCCAGGTCGACCTCTCGTTCCAGGTCGGTGGCCGCATCGCGCGACTGCTGACCGACGAAGGCCGCGTCGTGCGCGCGGGTGAGCGCATGGCCGAGCTCGACATGGCCGACCTCCAACTCGTGGCGGAGCGCACGCGCGCACAACTCCTCGCCGCGAACAAGTCCCTGGCCGCGCTGAAGTCGGGCGCGCGGCCGCAGGAGTTGGGCGTGGCGCAGGCTGCCGTCGCCCAGGCGCAGGCCGACAAGCGATTCGCCGACCAGCAGGTGGCGCGCACACAGGAACTGGTCATGCGGCAGTTCGTCGCCCCCGAGCAGCTGGACCGTGCACGCAGTACCGCCGATATGGCCGCCGCGCGTCTCGACCAAGCCGTGCAGAGCTTGTCGCTGTTGCGCGCCGGTGCCCGCAAGGAGGACATCGAACGCGCCGCAGCCGAGGTCGACGCGGCCGCGGCAGCAAGGCAATCGGCCGAGCGCCAGCTGGGCTATGCCGTACTGGCCAGCCCCATCGGCGGCGTGGTCAGCGTGCGCATGTCCGAAGCCGGGCAAGTGGTCGGGGCCGGAACGCCTGTGCTTCGCCTGGCCGACACGGCGCATCCCTGGGTGCGCGTCTATCTCCCGGAGCCGGACCTGCCGCGGGTTCGGCTGGGCCAGAGCGTCGAAGTGCGCGTTGACGGCGCCGGCAGGCGACGCTTGTCCGGGCGCCTCGCCTTCATCTCCCCCCACGCCGAGTTCACGCCGAAGACCGTGGAAACGCGCGCATTGCGGGTCGACCTGGTGTACCGCATGACGATCGATGTGGACGACCCGGACGGCATCCTCAAGATCGGCATGCCCGCGGACGTGGCGATTGCCGCCGACGGGACGCTGCCATAGACCCTCCAGCCGTCAGCGCGGCCGGCCTGCGCTTTGGCTACGGCGAGCGCCTGGTGCTCGACGGGGTCGACCTGCAGGTCGAGGCCGGCGAGATCTTCGGCGTGGCCGGCGCGGATGGCGCGGGCAAGAGCACGTTGCTGCGCCTGCTGATCGGGCAACTGCCGGCGGCCTCCGGGCACATCCGCATCCTCGGCAGGGATGTGAAGGAGCCGGGGCTGCGGGAGTCCATCGCCTACATGCCGCAGACGTTCGGCCAGTACACCGACTTGTCGGCACGGGAAAACCTCCAGTTCTACGCAGCCCTGCATGGGCGCAAGGCCCGCGAAGCCGAAGCCTCGATTGGCGACCTGATCGCCCGCGCCGGCTTGCGCGGTTTCGAGGAGCGGCGCGCGGGCCAGCTCTCGGGCGGCATGATGCAGAAGCTGGCCTTGGCCTGCGCGCTGGTCAGCCGGCCGCGCGCGATGTTCCTGGACGAGGCGACCACCGGCGTCGACCCGGTGTCCAGGCGCGCGTTCTGGCAACTGCTCGAGGCCGTGCGCGGCGAAGGCGTGGCGATCGTGTATGCGACGGCCAATATGGAGGAGGCGGAACGCTGCGACCGCGTGGCCTCGCTGCAGGGCGGCCGCTTGATCCGCGAGGGACGGCCACAGGATCTCGTTGCAGCCGTCGGGGCGGACCTGTGCGTGCTGGCCGGCCCGGATGCGCGCGACAGCGTGCCGACGCTGCTGCGGCAGGCCCAGGTGGACCTGGCTTTCCCGGTAGGGCGGCAAGTCAAGCTGTGGCTGAAGCCCGGCGCGCGGCTGCCCGCGTTGCAGGCGTGGCTCGCGCGGGAAGCGCCCGGCCTGTACGCGTCGCCGGCCACACCCGGCCTGCACGACCTCGCGCTGCGTGAGCTGGCCCTCGCCGAGCGGGAGCGCGGCCGTGCCTGAAACAGCGATCCAGGCCCGCGGCCTGGGCCGCGATTTCGGCGCGTTCACCGCCGTGCGCGACTTCGACCTGGACGTGGGCCGCGGCGAGGTCTTCGGCCTGCTCGGGGCAAACGGCGCGGGCAAGACGACGGCGATCCGGATGCTGTGCGGCACGCTGGCGCCCACGCGCGGCGCGGTGACCGTGGCCGGCGTCGACATGGTGAGGCACGCCCGGCGGGCGCGCTCGCGCATCGGCTATGTCACGCAGCGCTTCACGCTGTACGGCGAGCTCACGGTGCGCGAGAACCTGGCTTTGCAGGCCGGGCTCTATGGTCTGGATGCCGCAACGTCGGAGCAGCGCATCGATTGGGCGCTGCACCGTTTCGACCTGGTCGATGCCGTCGACGAGCGCGCGGCGCGCCTGCCGCTGGGCTACCAGCGCCGGCTCGCGGTGGCTGCGGCCTTGTTGCACGAGCCCGACGTGCTGTTCCTTGACGAGCCCACCTCCGGGATCGATCCGCTGGCGCGCCAGCGCCTGTGGGAACTCGTGTACGAACTGGCCGAAAGCGGCATCGGCGTGCTCGTCACGACGCACTACATGGACGAGGCGCTGTTTTGCGATCGCCTCGCATTGATGGACCGGGGGCGAGTCATCGCCGGCGGCACCCCGCAGGAGTTGTTGGCGCGCCCGCTGGCTTCGCCTCCGCTCGAGGTGCGCAGCGGCGACGCCGCGCGCTGCGCCGCGTGGCTCGCCAGGCAGCCGCAGGTGCGCGAAGTGCTGCCGCGCGCGGGACGGCTGCGCGTGCGGCTGCAGCCCGGCGTAGCACTGCCTCAGTGGTCGCTCGCCGCGCGCGACGCTGCTGCGCGCGAAGGATTGACGCTGGTCATCGACACGCAGGCTGCGCCGGAACTGGAAGATGTCTTCGTCGCGCTCCTGGAAGAGCAGGAGGCACCGGCATGAAAGCGCGCAATGTGCTCGCGATGGCGCGCAAGGAGGTCCGGCACCTGCTGCGCGACGCACGCAGCCTGGCGCTGATGTTCCTGCTACCCGCGATGATGCTGTTCATCTACGGCTACGCGATCCGGCTGGACGTCGTGCATGCGCCCATCGGTCTGTTGCAGGAATCCCAGGACGCGCAATCGCGCGATCTGGCGGCGCATTTCGAAGCCGGCAGTGCATTCCACGTTGTCAGGTATTTCACGAGCCGCGCGCAACTGCGCGACGCCGTGAGCGCCCGCGACGTGTGGGCCGCGGTGGTGATCCCGGCCGAGTACGCGCGCGACCTTCGCGCAGGCCAGGGCCGCGTGCAGCTGATCCTCGATGGCGTGGACTCCAATACCGCCCGCCTGGTCCGCAACGAAGTGCTCCAGATGGTGAATGACCGGGCGCTCGAACTGCACCGCCCCGAGGCCATGGTGACGGTCGAGATGCGCACCTGGTTCAACGAGACCAACGAGAGCCGGTATGCCATCGTTCCGGGCGTCATCGTGATGGTGATGGGGGTGGTCGGCACGCTGATGACGGCACTCACGATCGCGCGTGAAATCGAGTCGGGCAATATCGTGCTGCTGCGCACCACGCCGCTGACGCGCGGCGAGTTCCTGCTGGGCAAGCTGCTGCCGTATTTCGCGGTGGGCCTGATCGATGTGATGGGTTGCGCTGCCGCCGCGCTCATGATCTTCGACGTCCCGCTGCGCGGATCGGTGATCGAACTGGCGGGAGTTTCGGCCCTGTTCCTGCTGGTCGTGATGGCGCAGGGGGCGTTGATCTCGCTGCTGGCCGGCAACCAGATCCTGGCCGCGCAACTCGTGCAGGTGACCACGTTCCTGCCGGCTTTCCTGCTGTCCGGCGTGATCTACGCCATCGCCAACATGCCCGAGGCGGTGCAGGTCGTGACCGCCATCGTGCCGGCCCGCTACTTCGTGACGCTGAGCAAGGCCATTTTCCTCAAGGGCACCACGGTGGGGGTGCTGTGGATCAACGTCGGGGCGCTGCTGGCCGAACTGGCGGTGCTGGGTGGCCTGATGATGCGCCGCGCGCGCGTCCTGGGGCTCCAATCATGACGGGCTGGCTGGTGCGTTCGGTGCGTCGGGTGCGTGCGCTGCTGACCAAGGAGTTCCTGCAGCTGCTGCGCGACCCGCGCATGCGCTTCGTGCTGGTCGCGCCGCCGCTGATCGAGCTGCTGCTGTTCGGCTATGCGGCGACGTTCGACGTACGGCACGCCGATATCGCGGTGGTCAATCACGACACGACGCAGGCCAGCCGCGAGTTGATCGCGGCGATCCGCGCCACCGGGCATTACACGCTCGACGTCGTGCCCGACATGAGCAGTGCCAGTGCCGCGATGGACCGCAACGATGCCCGGGTGATCCTGCAAATACCGGCGGATCTCACGCGGCGCAGGCAAGTCCAGCTGCTCGCCGACGGTTCCGACCCCAACAGCGCGCAGTTGATCGCCGGCGAACTGAGCCGACTGGTCGCCCAGGCCTCGTTGGTGCGGGCCGGCCAGGTGCCGCCGATCGTGGTGGAGGAGCGCGCCTGGTTCAATCCCAACCTGGAAGACCGGTGGTTCTTCGTGCCCGGCATCATGGCCAACGTGATCTTCGTCTCCACCATGATGCTGAGCGCGATGGTCGTCGTGCGGGAGCGCGAATTCGGCACGCTGGAGCGCCTGCTGGTCACACCGATGGGACGGCTCGAATTCCTTCTCTGCAAGATGCTGCCGGTGGCGTGCGTCGGGATCTTCGATGCGCTGCTGATCGCCGCCGTGGCGGTGGGCTGGTTCGGCGTTCCGTTGCGGGGACAGCTCGCCGGCGTGGTGGGTGCCACGCTCGTGCTGTTGCTGGGGACGCAGGGACTCGGCCTGCTGGCCTCCACCTACGCCGGCACGCAGCAGCAGGCGATGATGTCGGCGGCATTCTTCCTGATGCCGATGATCGTGCTGTCGGGGTTCGCCTTTCCCATCCGCAACATGCCGGAGGTGCTGCAGTGGCTCAGCTGGGCCGATCCACTGCGCTATTACCTGGTGGTGATCCGCGATTTGTTCCTCAAGGGCGGTAGCGGATTCTTCGACCATCCGCTGGAGTACGCGATGATGGCCTTGCTGGGTTGCTCTGCGCTCGGGGTTGCGGTGCACCGCGTGCGCTGAACGATCAGCCGGTGAGCGTCTGGGGATCGCGCCACTTGTAGCCGAGGGCGCGTGCGACGGCTTGGTACGTGACCTCGCCCTGGCACACGTTGAGCCCGCGGCGCAGGTGCACGTCGTCCGCCAACGCCTTCTTCCATCCCTTGTCCGCCAAGGCGATCGCGAACGGCAGGGTGGCGTTGTTCAGCGCAAAGGTCGATGTGCGCGCAACGGCGCCCGGCATGTTCGCCACGCAGTAGTGCACGACCCCGTCCACCACGAACGTCGGGTCGGCGTGGGTGGTCGGCCGGGAAGTCTCGAAGCACCCGCCCTGGTCGATCGCCACATCCACCAGCACCGAGCCGCGCTTCATCCGGCTCACCATCGCCCGCGTCACCAACTTGGGCGCCGCCGCACCCGGAATCAGCACGGCCCCGATCACCAGGTCGGCCGACAGCACGGCCCGCTCGATCGCGTGTCCGCTCGAATGCTGGGTGGAAATGCGGTTGCCATAGACGAGGTCGAGGTGCCGCAGCCGGTCGAGGCTCTTGTCGAGCAGGGTGACACGCGCGCCCGCGCCCACGGCCATCTGCAACGCATTGGTACCCACCACGCCTGCGCCGATGATGACCACATGGGCCGGCGCGACGCCGGGAACTCCGCCCAGCAGCATGCCCATGCCGCCGTTGGACATCTCCAGGTTGGTGGCTCCCGCCTGGATCGACATGCGGCCCGCCACCTCGCTCATCGGCGTGAGCAACGGCAGGCCGCCGCTCTCGGCGGTAACGGTTTCATACGCGATGCACACCGCACCCGATTCAACCAGCGCCTTGGTCTGGATGGGATCGGGCGCGAGGTGCAGATAGGTGAAAAGCACCTGGCCCGGCCGCAGCATCCGGCATTCCTGCGATTGCGGCTCTTTCACCTTGATGAGCAACTCGGCCTGTTTGAAGATTTCGGCCGGCGTCGCCGCGACCTGCGCGCCCGCGGCGACGTATTGCTCGTCGTCGAGGCCGATTGCGCGGCCCAGGCCGGTTTCGATGAGCACGCGATGACCGTGCGCCGTCAGCTCGCGCACGCCCGAGGGCGTGAGGCCGGCGCGGTATTCGTTGTTCTTGATCTCCTTGGGGACACCGATGAGCATGGAACACCTCCGCAGCTGCAAAGCATTTTGACGATGCTCTGTACGTTGATGTGAGTCAAGGCAGTGCCACTCGGTTCAGCGGCACCATGAGTGGCGCTAATGGGGCGCGCAGATGAACCCGATCCGATTCAGCCTCAACGGCCGGCCGGTCCGGCTGGACCTCGACGAGGGCAGCACGCTGCTCAGGGCGCTGCGTACCGAATTCGCTCTGACCGGCACGAAGTACGGCTGCGGCGAGGGCCTGTGCGGCGCCTGCACCGTGCTCGTCGACGGCAGGGCCGTGCGTTCATGCGTGACACCGCTGGGGCAAGTCGCGGGCAAGCAGGTCGTCACCGTCGAGGGGCTCGCTCGCGGGAATACATTGCATCCGCTCCAGCAGGCGTTCATCGATCATGGCGCCGTGCAGTGCGGCTATTGCACGCCGGGCATGCTGCTGTCGGCTGTCGCACTCCTGCAGGCGAACCCCAGGCCGTCTCGCGAGCAGGTCATTGCGCACATGGACCGCAACCTGTGCCGCTGCGGTGCTTACGAGCGCATCGTCGACGCCATCGAAGCCGCGGGCCGGCAAATGGGAGGCCGGTCATGAACCGCGCCTGCGCACTCAGCCGGCGCGAGTTCTTCGAGCTGCTTGGCGGCGGCATCGTGATGATGGTCGGACTCGATCCGGTCATGGCGGTCGCCCAGGAGGCGCGCCGGCAGTATCCGGACGACTTCAACGCATACCTCGTGATCGGCGAAAACGGACGCGTCACCGTTTTCTCCGGCAAGATCGAAATGGGGCAGGGCGTGTGGACCTCGCAGGCGCAGATGCTGGCCGAGGAACTGGGTGTCGAACTCGCGTCGGTGGACATGGTGCTGGGCGACACCGACCGGTGCCCGTGGGACATGGGCACGTTCGGCTCGCTCACGACGCGCATGTTCGGGCCGGCACTACGCGCGGCGGGGGCCCAGGCGCGGCTGACATTGCTGTCGCTGGCCGCCGCAAGGCTCGGTGTGCCGCAAGAGAAGTTGGTGGCAAACAAGGGCGTCGTATCGGTGACCGGCGAGCCCAGCCGGAAGGTGAGCTACGGCGAGCTTTCCAGGGGCGCCCGGATCGCGCAGGTGGTGGACCGCAAGGCCGTGCTGCGCGCGGCCTCCGAATTCAACGTGATGGGCAGTTCCCCGCTGCGGCTCGATGGCGTTGCCAAAGTCACGGGCGCCGCGCAATACGCGGGGGACATCCGGATTCCCGGCATGCTCTACGCGCAGATTCTGCGGCCGCCGATGCATGGCTCGAAGCTGGAAAGCGTCGATGCGGCCGCGGCCGAAAGCGTCCCCGGCGCGCTGGTCGTGAAGGACGGCGACTTCGTGGCCGTGCTGCATGCGGACCCGGACAGTGCGGCGCTCGGTCTCGCGCGCGTGAAGGCGCAATGGCGGTTGCCCCAGGGCGGTCCGGACACCGAAAGCATCTTCGACCACATCGCCGGTTTCCGCGGCGCCGACCAGAGGATCATCGGCGAGCGCGGCGACGTCATGGCCGCAAGAGCCGGCGCTGCCAACATATTCGAATTCACGTATCGGAAAGGCTATGTTGCCCACGCGCCGATCGAGACGCATACCGCGCTGGCCGCAGTGCGGGAGGGCAAGCTGACCGTCTGGGCTTCGACGCAGACGCCATTTCCCACTCGCGACCTGATCGCGCAGCGCCTCAAGCTCAAGCCGCAGGACGTGCGGGTGATCACGCCATTCGTCGGCGGAGGGTTCGGCGGCAAGAGCGCGAGCGCGCAGGCGGTGGAAGCAGCGCGCCTGGCGCAGCTCACCGGCAAGCCGGTGCAGGTGGCCTGGACACGCGAGGAGGAAATCTTCTACGACACCTTCGATCCCGCGGCCGTGGTGAAGATCTCCTCGGGCCTCGACGCCAACGGAAGGATCTCCTTCTGGGATTGCGCCGTTCACGCGTCCGGCGAGCGCGGGGCAGTGGCGTTCTACGACGCGCCGAACATCCGCACCCGGGTGGCGGGGCGGAGTTCACTGGGCGAGGCCGCAGGCGCCAGTCTCCATCCCTTTGCGGTGGGGCCGTGGCGCGCGCCGGGCGCGAACATGAACGTCTTCGCGATCGAATCGCAAGTGGACATCATGGCCCGCGCAACCGGCGCGGATCCGGTGGAGTTTCGCCTGCGCCACCTCTCCAACCCGAGGGTGCGCAAAGTCTTGCAAGCAGCCGCCGACGCGTTCGGCTGGAAGGCAGTCGTCCGCTCCCCCGGGCGGGGGTATGGCGTGGCATGCAGCATCGATGCCGGCACCTGCGTCGCCACCATGGCCGAAGTGTGGGTGGATGCGGCCACCGGCAAGATCAGGGTGGTGCGGATGGTCTGCGCCCAGGACATGGGCATCGTCGTGAATCCCATCGGGGCGAAGATGCAGATCGAAGGCGGACTGATGATGGGCCTGGGGTATGCCTTGCGCGAGGAGCTGCGCTTTCGCGGCGGCGAGATTCTCGACCGCGGCTTCGGCACCTATGGCATCGCGCGCTTCAGCGACGCGCCGCGGATCGAGGCTGTGCTGGTGAAAAATGACGAATTGGCGCCGCAGGGCGGCGGAGAACCATCGATCACGACCACGGGCGCGGTGATCGCCAACGCCGTGGCGGACGCGGCCGGCGTGCGCATGTTCAGGTTGCCGATGACGCCGGCGCGGGTGCGTCAAGCGACCGCCGCGAAGAACGCCTGAATCGGATTTCTACTCGTGCCGCAGCGCCTCGATCGGGTCGAGCCGCGCCGCGCGCCTCGCCGGAAAATAGCCGAACACCACCCCGATCGCCGCCGAGAACGCGAACGACAGCAGGTTGATGCCGGGGTCGAACAGGAACGGCACCTGCATGAAGTCGGCGAGGATCGACGACGCCGCCGCCGCCAGCACGACGCCGATCAGCCCGCCGATGGAGGCCAGCACCACCGATTCGATCAGGAACTGCAGCAGCACCTCGCGCTCCAGGGCGCCGATCGCGAGGCGCACGCCGATCTCGCGCGTGCGCTCGGTCACGCTCACCAGCATGATGTTCATGATCCCGATACCGCCCACCAGCAGGCTCACGGCGGCCACCGCGCCCAGCAGCGTTGTCATCACCCGGGTCGTGCCGGAGAGCGTGTCGGCGATCTGCCGCGTATCGAGCACGTTGAAGTTGTCGTCGTCGTGCTCGCTGAGCTTGCGGCGCTCGCGCAGCAGTTGCCCGATGTTCTTCTTGAGCTGCTCCGCGTCCACGCCGTCCTTCATCGATACCAATAGCGTGTTCACGTTCTGGTTGCCGGTAAGGCGCCGCTGCACGGCATGCAGCGGCAGGATCACTGTGTCGTCCTGGTCCTGCCCCATCGCCGCCTGTCCCTTGGAGGCGAGCAGGCCGATGATCTGGCAGGAGAACTGCTTCACCCGAAGCTGCGCGCCCAGGGGATCCTGGGAGCCGAAGAGTTCGCGCCGCACCGTGGCGCCGATGAGGCAGACCGCCGCCCCCGCGCGCTCCTCGATGTCGGTGAAGATGCGCCCGTCATCGATCTGCCAGTTGTTGGTATCGAAGTAGGCATTGGTCGAGCCGGTGATGGACGTGGCCCAGTTGCGCGCGCCATAGACTACCGTGACGCGGCTGTTGGCAGCGGGCGCGACCGCCCTGATGCCGCCGATCTGGGCCGCGATGGCCTGCGCGTCGGCTTCCTTGAAAGCGGGCGCCCCGGCCCCTCCGCCGCCCGGCCCCAGGCGCTGGCCCGGACGGATCATGAGCAAATTGCTGCCAAGGCTGGAGATCTGGTCGGAGACGGCCTGCGTCGCACCGTTGCCGAGCGTGACCATGGTGATGACCGCACCGACGCCGATCACGATGCCCAGGATGGTGAGAAACGACCGCAGGAGGTTGCGCCGGATCTCGCGCAGGGCGAGCATGAGGGTGGTCCACCACATCAGGCGGCCTCCACTGCGAGGGGCGCCGGCATCACCGCGTTGCGCACGTCGCTCTCGATGCTCCCATCGACGAACCGGATCACGCGCTGCGCGTAAGCGGCCATGTCGGGCTCGTGCGTGACCATCACGATCGTGATGCCGCGATCGACGTTGAGCCCGCGCAGCAACTCCATGATTTCGCGCCCGCGCTGGCTGTCGAGATTGCCGGTGGGCTCGTCGGCGAGCAATACGGTGGGCTGGGTGACCAGCGCCCGCGCGATCGCGACGCGCTGCTGCTGGCCGCCCGACAGTTCGCCCGGTGTGTGGTGCTCCCAGCCGGCCAGGCCCACGGAAGCCAGCGCTTCCCGCGCGGCGGCGTGGCGGGCCTTGGCGTTCTCGCCGCGATAGAGCAGGGGCAGTTCGACGTTTTCCTGTGCGCTGGTGCGCGGCAGCAGGTTGAAGCCCTGGAACACGAAGCCCAGGTGCCGGCGGCGCAAGTGCGCGCGCTGGTCGCGCGACATGCTTTGCGTCGGCACGCCGCGAAAGAGGTATTCGCCGCTGGAAGGCGTATCGAGGCAGCCGATGATGTTCATCGCCGTGGACTTGCCCGAGCCGCTGGGGCCCATGATCGCGGCAAATTCACCCGAACCGATTTCCAGGTCCACGTCGCGCAGTGCATACACCGCGGCCTGCCCGTGGCCGTACACCTTGCTGATGCCGTGCAGCCGGATCAGCGGTGCTGCGACGCTTCTCGCTTGCTCCTGGCTCAAGGCGCGCTCCCGGAAGACTGTTCGGTGATCACCGCCATGCCCGGGCGCAGGTCGCCACTCGTGATTTCAGTCATGCGGCCGTCCGTCGCACCCGCCATGACGGACACAGCGGTGGGTTGGCCGCCCTGAAGCACCCAGACCTGCCGTGCGCCTCCCACCTGCGCGCCTTCCTTGCGGGTCCTTGCCTGTCGCGGCATGCGCGGCATGAGTTTGCCGACGATGCCGCTGCCGCTGGCCGCCGAAGCGGACGGCGCAGCGGCCGCGGCGGGCGGCGTGAACCGCAAAGCCGCGTTGGGCACGAGCACCGCGTCATTGCGCTCCGCTGCGACGATCAGGGCAGTGGCCGTCATGCCCGGTCGCAGCGTCAGGTCGGCGTTGTCCACGCTCAGCTCGGCGATATAGGTCACGACGTTGTCCTTGGTCGTGGAGCCGTAGCTGACGCGCGTCACCGTGGCAGGGTAGTTGCGGCTCGGATAGGCGCTGACATTGAACGTCGCTTTCTGGCCGTCCTGGACCTGTCCCACGTCGGCTTCGTCCACGTTGACGGCGAGCTTCATCTGCGCCAGGTCCTCGGCCAGCGTGAACAGCGTCACGGCCTGCAGCGAGGCGGCCACGGCGTTGCCCGGATCGACCGAGCGCGCCAGCACGACGCCGTTGATGGGCGAGCGGATCGATGCCTTGCGCAAGCTCGTTTCGTCGGCGCTCAGCGCGGCCGTCGCGTCGGCGACGCCGGCCTGGGCGCTGGCCGCTTCGGCCTGGGCGCGAGCCAACGCAGCTTCGGCGGACGCCAGCTCGGTCTGCGACGGCACGCGCCCGCCACTCAATCGCGCCACTTCCCGCAAGCGCTGCAAATTGCCGGTCGCCTCCTGCACCGTGGCCTGAAACTGCCGCACCCTGGCCTGCCCGACGGCCAGCGCGGCGCGCGAGCGCAGCACCTGGTCGCTCAGTTTCGCCGTGTCGAGTTCGGCCAGCACCTGGCCCTTTTTCACGAGGTCGTTCACGTCCACCAGCACCCGTGCCACCGTTCCCGACAGCTCGCTGCCGATGTCGGCCTTGTTCGTGGGTTGCAATGTGCCGTTGGCGGCAACCGTCACGACCAGGCGGCCGCGCGTCACGACCTCGGTCACGTAGCGCGGCTGCGCATCCGCCGTGCGTTTGCCTTGCCACAGGAATGCGGCGAGCGCCAGCGCGACCACCACGGCCAGCGTGACCCACAGCGCGGGGCGCTTGAACCACGCACGGCTGGCTTCGGTGCCCAGCAACGATTGGATCGCGGGTTCCCTGGCGCTCATGTCCTGCTCTCCCGTTGAACATCCGCCGGCGTCCAACCGCCGCCGAGCGCCTTGTACAGGCGCACATGGCCGGTGGCCAGGTCGGTTTCGGCGCTCGCGACGCTGTCCTGCACGTTGAGCAGGGTGCGCTGGGTGTCGAGCACGGTCTGGAAATCGATCAGACCGCTGGCATAGCGATTGTTCGCCAGCAAGGCGGCGTCGCGCGTCGCCTCGACCGCGGCGCGCAGCGCGACAACGCGCTCGCGCGCCGAAGCCAGCGCGGCGAGCGCATCTTCCACGTCCTGCAGTGCGGCGAGCACGCGCGCGCGGTAGGTCTCCTGCGCCGCGTCGAATGCCGCCCGCTGCACGGCGAGCCGCGCATCTCGCAGGCCGTGGTCGAACAGGGTCTGCCCGACACTCGCCACCAGCGAACGCGCCGCCGCCACACTGCCGACGGAGCCGAGGGTGGCGGCACTCCATGCCAACGAGGCACGCAATTGCACGCTGGGCAGCCGCTGGGCATCGGCCTGCGCCACCCGTTCGGCTTGGGCGCGCAACTGCAATTCCGCAGCCAGGACATCCGGGCGTTGCCGCAGGGCAGCGGCCGGAATCGCGAGCGACAGCCCCTGGGGCGCCTGGGGCAGCCCGGTCGCGGTCGAGAGCCGGGCGTCCAGCGTGGCCGGGGGCTGCCCGGTGAGAACGGCCAGTGCATGCCCGGTCTGCGCAATGCTCGCGGCCAGGACGGGCAGCTGCGCGCGCGTTTGTTCCACGGCGCTGCGGGCTTGCGCGGTCTCGAGCGACGAACCCAGGCCGGCCTGCTCGCGCCACTGCGCGATCTGGAGCGTTTGCTCCTGCGCGGCGAGGTTGTCGCGCGCGAACGCGGCGCGGGCTTGCGCGCCCCGAAGCTGCAGGTAATCGACCGCGACTTCGGCTGCGATCGAGACTTCGGTGGCGGCGAGGGTGGCGGCGCTGGCCTGCGCCTGGGACTCGCTCGCGGTCACGCCGTGGCCGGTCGCGCCGAAAACATCCGGTTCCCAGCTCGCGTCGAACCCGGCGTCGAACAGGTTGCGGCCGCCGGCGCCGTCGCGGCTGCGCTGGGCCGACGCCGACACCGACAGGTTGGGCCACAACGCGGCGGCGGCCTGGTCACGCAGCGCACGGGCCTGCCGCAGGTTGGCTTGCGCGATGCGCACGTCGCTGTTGGCGCGCGGCGAATCTTCCACCAGTTGCACCAGCAGCGGATCGCCGAACTGGCGCCACCAGAGCGCCAGCGGCCGCTCGCCCGCGGGCGTGGGCTGCGACCACGCGGCGGGAATGGCGACATCGGCTGCGGGTGCCACGGGTGGCGCCTGGAACGCACAGCCGCTGAGCACGAGCACGATCGCGAAGAACAAGGAGCCTGTCATGCATTGGGGCCTCGGGGCCCTCGATTCATCCTAGTTCGGCGGGGAGTCCTCCTGATTGATGCATCTCAACACGCGGGGTGTGCAAGGTAACAGGCGCCGCGGGGCGAGCGTCGCTGCGTGTGACTGCGCCGCGCGCTTCGTTTGATGCGGGCCTGCTCGCTCAGCTGGTCGAGATCGACGCGGCCCTGCGGATCGCATGGGAAGGAGTAACCGGGCCCGGCCTTGAACAGCGACTGGAAGCGCAACTCGTAGCGCGCCGGCTTGGAATCCGCCATGTCACTCCTCGGGTAATGCATTGGAAGTACCCGAATGTTTCCTCCAGCTCAACCGGGACGCGTTGAGATTTCTCAACCGAAAACGCTTCACCGCAGGGCGACATGGACCACAATGGAATGGCCCGTCCGCGCGGCCGGCGGCGGGCGGATCGGCTATCGGGCCGCAAGGAGGCTCTCTCATGTACCAGCGAATCCTCGTTCCCGTCGATGGCAGCCCGACTGCCGAGCGCGGCTTGCGCGAAGCGATCAATCTCGCGGAGGGCCAGAACACCAGGCTGCTCTTCCTGCACATCGTGGACGACTACACGATGCTGATCGAGATGTCTTCGGCCGCCGGGTACGAAGAGATGATCCGCGGCCTGCGCCAGTACGGGCTCGACGTGCTGGGCAAGGCCAAGCGCGCGGCCGAGGCGGCCGGCGCGCACTGCGAGACCCTGTTGCGCGAAGTCACCGGCAAACGCGTGGCGGACGTCATCGTGGACCAGGCGCGCCAGCACGCGTGCGACCTGATCGTGATGGGCACGCACGGCCGGCGCGGTTTCAGCCGGCTCACGCTGGGCAGCGCGGCCGAAGGCGTGATGCGCTCCAGCCCGGTGCCCGTGCTGCTGGTGCGCCTGGAAGAGCCGAAGGTCTAGGAGCCCAGACTCCTACGCCTCACGGCGCGCGCACGCGCACCTTGCGCCCGTCCGCCAGCGCCGCCGGCGGATACACCACCACGGCTTCGCCGTTCGACAGGGGTTTGCGGATCCAGGCCTGCGTGCCGTTGCGCGCGCCCACGTCGACCGGCTGCAAGCGGACCCGGCGCCCCTCCAGCTTGTAGACCGCCATTCCATCCCCCTGCGGGAACAATGCGCCGACCGGCACCAACAGTGCCTGGTCCACGCCGGCGGTGACGATCCGCACTCCGACACGAAAACCGTCGCCCATCGCGCGCCAGGATTGCGGCGGCGCGGTGATGTCGATCAGCACATTCACCCGTTGCTCCTCGATCCCGAGCGCGGAGACCTTGGTGAACGCGGCCGGCTCCACCCGCCGCACCTGTCCCTCGACGGCGGCGCCGCCCCAGCGCTCGATCACGACGCGGCGGCCGGGCTGCGCCTGCACGGCATCGGTGGTGAGCAGTTCGCTCACGACCTCCATGCGCGCGGGGTCTCCGACCTCCAGCAGCGCTGCCCCCGCCGGCACGGTCGCCTCGCTGGCCTGCACCACCCGCAGCACGACGCCGGTGATCGGCGAGAGAACGTGCAGCGGCCGGCCCTTGCCGCTCGTCGCGGGGTGCAGCGCGGCGGCGGCCAAGGCCTGCTCATGGACTTCCACTTCACGCTCCGCATTGGCCACCTCGAGCTCGCGTCGCGCACCGGCCAGCGCCAGTCGCGTGGCGTCCAGCCGCGACGGTGCAATGAAGCCGTCGGCGGCGAGCTTTTCCGAGCGCTCCTGCTCCAGCCGCGCTTCCTGCAGCGAGATCTTGGCCCGCTCGACGCGGGCGGCGGCGCGCTCGACACCGGCGGCCGCGGCCTTCAGGCGCGCTGCCGCTTCGCGGGCGCTGCGCTCATCGACCATCGACGACATCACGGGCGTCAGCGTGGCCACGGGTTCGCCGGCGACCACCGGGTCGCCCTCGCGCAGCGCGATGCGGGCCAGGCGCGCGGCAACCGGTGCCGACACCGTGTAGCGCTCCTTGAGGCGGGTGCGCCCATCCTCCTCGATCGCCTGCTCGAAGCGGCCCTGCGTCACGGAGGCGACCTCCACTTCGATCGGGCGAGGGGAAAAAGCCCAGGCCAGCGCCGCCGCAGCAGCGGCCGCTACGCCGATCCAGAGCCAGGTCGTCTTGTTCAGTCCGAGCACGTGCTACTCCCTCGTCTTCAGTGCGGCCACCATGTCGAGCGCGTCGATGCGTCTGCGCACCACCATCGCACTGGCCAGGCCGGCGGCCACCACGCACAAGGCCGCCCAGGCGTACGTGCGCGGCCGGATCACCACGGGAAAAAGAAACTGGTCCGTCGCCATGAGGTCGACCACGGCATGAGTCAGGCCCCAGCCCAGCGCCATGCCCAGGGGCAGCGCCATTGCAATGCCCAGCGCAAGCTCGCCAAGCAATAGCACCGAGACCTCGGCCCGGGTGAAACCCAGTACCCGCAGGCTGGCCAGCTCCCAGCTGCGCTCGGCCAGCGCGATGCGCGCGTTGTTGTACACCACGCCCACCGCGATCACCGCCGCGAAGGCGGTGACGATGGAACTGATGACCAGGATGTTGCGCGCGGTGACTTCCTCCATGTTGCGCAGCATGGTCGCCTTGCTGAACGCGCCGGCGACGCGGGGCATGGCCTGCGTTGCCTGCACGACCGAGCGGCTGGCTGCCTTCCCGGTCAAGAGGGTGAACTCGGAAGCCACATCGCCTTCGCCCAGCAGCCGGTTCAGCGCGTGCCGCTCCATGTAGGCGTTCAGGCCCATCATGTCGCGCACCAGGCGTTCCACCGTCACGGCGCGAACGAGCCGCCGGCCTTCGCGCATTTCCACGGTCACCGTGTCGCCGACGCGCAAGCCCATCTTGTGGGCCAGCCGCTCGCTCATCAGCAGGCCGGCCGACGGCGGCGGCGTGAGGCGCCCCTCGATATCGATCACGCGCTGCAGCCCAGGCGGCGCCGCGCGGCCCTGGATCAGGCCGGTTTCGCTGTGCTGGCCATGGATGAACCGCACGGCCACCCTGCGTCCGGGCTCGACCTGCAGCACGCCCGGAATACGAGCCAGCAAGCGCGCAGCGGCGGCATCCACCGGATCGCTCGTCCAGACCGCGATGTCGCCGCGCATGGCCAGGGTGAAGGTCGTGTCGACGATCACCTCGATCGAGTCGCGGAAGAAATTGCCCATGATGACGATCGCCAGCGACACGGCGATGCCACCGGTGGTCAGCGCGGCGCGCAGCGGCCGGCGCTCCATGTTGCGCAGGATCATGCGCAGGGCCGGCCCGGTGCGCAGGCGCGGCACCCGCTCCAGCAGGGAGCGCCGGTAGCGGCCGGGCGCCGGCGGGCGCATGGCCTCCGCCGGCTGGAGCCGCACGGTGGCCTGGATCGCGGTCAGGGTGCCGAGGACGGCGGTGGCCGTCACGATGGCCAGGCTCGCCCAGATCAGCGACGGCGGAATGTGGTGCGGCAAGGAGGGGAAGCGGAACGTCTGGGCATACAGCCCCATCATGCCGACGCCCAGCCATTTCCCGAGCGCGAGCCCGAGCAACCAGCCACCGCCCACCATCGGCGCGACCAGCTTGAGGTAGTGCAGCGCGATGACGCGGTTGGGATAGCCGAGCGCCTTCAACGCGGCCACCTGTTCGCGCTGGGTGGCCACCAGCCGCGCCGCCACCACGTGCAGCAGGAACGCGGCCACCGCGAGGAAGATGGAAGGCAGCACCGTGCCCAGCACCTGCTGCTCCCGGATCTCGTTGTCCAGCATGGCGTGCGAGATCTGGTCGACGCGTCCGTGCGCAGGCAGCCCGCCGAAGCCTGCCAGTTGCCGGCTCACCGCGTCGATCACCGCCCGCTCGGATGCGCGCGGCGACAGTTTGAGGGCCACGCGATTGAACGCGCCTTCCATGTCCATTGCCGCTGCCAGTTCGTCCTCGTCCACCCAGAACACGCCGAACGCGCGCAGGTCGGGCATGCCCCATAGGCCGGCGAAGATGTATTCGGGCGACAGCGCCGTGCCGGTGATCCGCAGGTTGCGCAATTTGCCGTTGACGAGCGCACTCACCCGGGCGCCCGGCTCCAGCCCGTGCGCCTGTGCGAATCCTTCCGACACGAGCGCCTCGAGTTCGCCCCCGGCGCGGCTGCCCGGCTCCGGGAAGCGGCCGGTGCGCGCGCTCACGCGGTTCAGCCGTTGCGTGCCACGCAGATCGAGCCCGATCAATTGGCCGACCACGGGATCGGGGCTGCCCGGAACGGTGACGCGCGCCATGGATTCGACCGTCGGCTGGACGTCGATCACGCCGTCGATCCCGGCCAGGCGCCGCGTCAGGGCGTCGGGTGCGCGCTTCACGATGGCGAACACGTCGGCAAAGCGGCCGCGCTCGTAGAAGCTCTCGCGCGCCAGCGCCAGCGAATCCACCGCGGAGAGCATCGCCACGAAGCCCCCGATGCCGCTGGCCACCACCAGTGCGATGGTCACGGCCTGGCTCCAGAGCAGCCGAAGATCCCTGAGCACCTTGCGGTCGAGTGCTTTCATGGCATCACCATGACAGTTCGGCGGGCGTCAGCCGCCGCTGGGGTACATCGATGCTCGCGATCCGGCCGTCGGACAACCGGATCACGCGGTCGGCCATTCCGGCGATCGCGGCGTTGTGCGTGATCACGATCGCGGTCGTGCCCAACTCCTGGTTGATGCGCGCGATGACTTCGAGCACCAGCTTGCCCGTCGCGTAATCGAGCGCGCCGGTGGGCTCGTCGCATAGGAGCAGTTGCGGCCGCTTGACGATGGCGCGTGCGATCGCGACGCGCTGCTGCTCGCCGCCGGAAAGCTGCGAGGGAAAATGTTCGCGCCGCGGCGCCAGCGCCACCAGCTCGAGCGCCTCGTCCACCGGCATGGGATCGCTCGCGATGTCGGTCACCAGGGCGACGTTCTCGCGCACCGTGAGGCTCGGAATGAGGTTGTAGAACTGGAAGACGAAGCCCACATGTTCGCGCCGGTAGCGCGTGAGCTCGTCGTCGGAGGCATCGGTGAGCTGGTGGTCGAAGAACTCGACCTCGCCCGAGGTGGGCCGGTCCAGCCCGCCCAGGATGTTCAACAGCGTCGATTTGCCGCTGCCGGAGGCCCCGAGCAGGACCACGAATTCGCCGGCCCGCACCTCCAGGTCCACGTCGCGCAGCGCATGCACGGCGGTTTCGCCGGTGCCGTACGTCTTGCACAGCGACCGGATGCGCAGCACCGGCAGGGCCTTGGGCGGCGCCGGTTCTGCGCTCACGCAACGCCCTATTGCACGGTGAGTTTCTTCGATGCCTCGGCCGTCTTCTTGGGCAGGGCCAGCGTCAGCACGCCATCCGCGTACGTCGCCTGCGCCTTGCTTTCGTCCACGTCGTCGGCCAGGCTGAACGTGCGCGACACGTTGCCGTAGTAGCGCTCGCTGCACAGGGTACGGTCGCCGTCGCCCTTCGTTTCCTTCTCGCGCTTCACCTCGGCATCGATCTGCACCACGTTGCCGTCGATGCGCACATTGATGTCTTCCTTCTTCACGCCGGGAATGTCCGCCTTGACTTCATAGGCGTTATCCTTGTCGGTCACGTCGATGCGCATTTTCAGCTCGGGCAGGTCGGTATCGAAGGCGACGGGTGCGAAGAAACGGCGCAGGGCCGATTCGAAGTTGTTGCTGAACGCCGGGTCCAGCAGACGAAGATTGCTCATGAATGACCTCCAGAAAACGATTGATGAAATCCACCCCTGCCGCGGCGCTTGCCGTCAGCCCGCGACCTGGAGGTGATCGACGACGTGCGCCACACCGTGCGTCGAGAATGCCACTCCCATTACCGCGTCGTGCTCGGCCATGGAATGGACTTTGCCGCTGAGGGTGACCACGCCGCCCTCGACCTCGACCCCGATGTGCCTTGCCTCGCGCTGCGCCTGCCGCTCCAGAGCGGCCGCGATCTGCCGGGCGATGTCGTCACCGTCCACGCGAGGCCGGATGGTGATCTCGTTGAACAGGCCGCGCACGCCCGCCAGTGGCCTGACGCACTGCTCGGCGGTAGCGAACTGGTAGGCCCAGTCGACTTCTCCGCTGAGCGTGACCCAGCCGCTCTCGACCTCGACCTGGACCTTGCCGCGCGGCACCAGCGGATTGAGGCGAAGCGCTTCGGTCGCGGCGCCGGCGATTTCCGAATCGCTGCGCTCGTGCGAAGGCGACAGCTTCACGTCAAGTTCCATCGCGATGCCGCGCACGCCCGCGACGCGCCGGACGGCGTGTTCCGCCGCGTGTTTTTCCGCGAAGGTGTCCAGGTGGCCGGTGAGCGTCACCACGCCTTCCTCGACCATCACGCCGATGTGGCTGGCATTGATCACGGGATCCCAAGTCAGCTCATCCATGACGTCGGCCTTGAGTTGCGCGTCGGTCTTCATGTTTCGAATCCCCCTGCACGTGAGTCAGCGCCGCCGCACGGCGGCTGCAATTAAATCTAGGCGTGCTTCGTGATTCCGCCTTGACATGCCGCAACTTTTGCCGGTACCGCGGCCGCGAAACGCGAGGGCGGAATGCACGCGCGCGTGGCGCGTGCGCAGGCTCAGGGGATCAACACCGCCGCGCCGCTCACGCGGCCATCGCGCACGGCCTGGATCGCGGCGTTGGCTTCGGCCAGCTCGAACGTCTGGACATGCGTCTGCAGGGGCAGCTCCGCGATCAGGTTGAAAAAAGCCTCGCCGTCGTGGCGCGTGAGGTTGGCCACGGATTTGAGCACGCGCTCGCCCCACAGCAGCCCGTAGTCGAACGCTGGGATGGTGCTCATGTGGATGCCGGCGCAGACCACCATGCCGCCCTTGTGCACCGCGGCGAGGGCGGTGGGCACCAGCGAGCCGACCGGCGCGAAAATCAGCGCCGTGTCCAGCGCGACGGGCGGCGCTTCGTCTGAGCCACCGGCCCAGATCGCGCCGAGCGTGCGGGCGAAAGCCTGTCCTGCCGTATCGCCGGCACGCGTGAACGCGTAGACCTCCTGGCCGCGCGCGATCGCGATCTGGCAGATGATGTGGGCGGCGGCGCCGAAGCCGTACAGGCCGAGCCGCCGCGCGGTGGCGGCGCCGCCGAGCCGCCACGCGCGAAAGCCGATCAGTCCGGCGCACAGCAGCGGCGCGGCATGCGCGTCGTCGTAGCGGGCCGGGATGGCGAAGCAGAAGCGCTCGTCGGCGACTGCGTACTCGGCGAATCCGCCGTCGCGGTCGTAGCCGGTGAACACCGGGTAATTGCACAGGTTTTCGCGGTCGATCGCGCAGAATTCGCAATGGCCGCAAGCCTGACCCAGCCAGGGAACGCCGATGCGCTGCCCGATCGCGTAACGCTTGGCCTGCGGGCCGCGCGCGACCACGCGCCCCACGATTTCGTGGCCCGGCACGATGGCCGCGTGGTGCGGCGGCAGCTCGCCGTCCACGATGTGCAAGTCGGTGCGGCAGACGCCGCACGCGAGCACGCGCAACATGACGTCATGGCCGCGCGCCTGCGGCATGGGCTTGTGCGCGGCGACCAGCTCATGCCTCGCTTCGGCCACTGTCATCGCGCGCATGAATGCCGGCAACATGGCTGGATGGTAAGCATGCTTTCGGCGTGGGGTGCAAGGCATTCACGCTAACGTTGACCTTGCGCAAGACGCTCCCGCGCGGCAGGCCGACGATAACGGCTGTGTCAATCACCGACTCACGTCCGGTCGGGCACGAACCGGCCGCCATGGATCTCCCGGTCAAGCTGGCGCTGGCCCGTCTGGCGAACGGCATCTCGCCCGCATCGCTGGCGCTCGCGTATTCCGACTGGTTCACGCATCTGCTGGTATCGCCATCCAAACAAATGGACCTTGCGGCGAGCGCGCTGCGTAAGGCCGTCATGTGGCAACACTACATTACGCATGCGTTGCGGTGCGGCTGCGTCGGTCCATGCACCTGCGCGTCTTGCATCGAGCCGCTGCCGCAGGACAAGCGCTTCTCGCCCAAGGACTGGGCAGCGCCGCCGTTCAGCGCGATAAGCCGGGCTTTCCTGCTGCAGGAGCAATGGTGGGGCGAAGCGACGACGGGCGTGCGAGGTGTCTCGAAGCACCACGAGAAAGTGGCGGAGTTCACGGCACGGCAGTGGCTCGACATGTGGTCGCCGTCGAACTTCATCGCGACCAACCCGCAGGTGCTCAAGCAGACGGCGATGACCGGCGGGATGAACCTCTCGAACGGATTGGCCAACTGGTGGCGCGATGCATTGGCCGTGCTCGGTGACCGCAAGCCGCGCGGCGTGGAGCAGTTCCTGCCCGGCAAAGGCGTCGCCCTGACGCCGGGCAAGGTGGTGTTCCGCAATCGCCTGATCGAATTGATCCAGTACGAGCCGGCGACCCCCACGGTCCGCACGGAGCCGCTGCTGATCGTGCCGTCGTGGATCATGAAGTACTACGTGCTCGACCTCACACCCGACGATTCGATGATCAGGTTCCTGGTCGGCCGGGGACACACGGTGTTCGCGATCTCGTGGGCGAATCCCGGCAGCGAAGGGCGCAATCTCGGGCTGGAGGACTACCTGAAACTGGGCGTGATGGCTGCCGTGCGGGCAGTGCGATCCCGCAGTCCCGGCACGGGCATGCATGCCGTGGGCTATTGCCTTGGCGGCACGCTGCTCGCGATGGCGGCCGCCGTGCTCGGGGCCGGCCGCCACAACCCTTTCACGACGGTGACGCTGCTCGCCGCCGAAACGGATTTCAAGGAACCCGGCGAGTTGGGCCTGTTTATCGACGAGAGCCAGATCGCATTCCTCGAAGACCTGATGGCCGAGCGCGGCTACCTCGACGGGCGGCGGATGGCCGGCGCTTTCGCACTGATCAATTCGAAGGACCTGGTCTGGTCCAAGCTCGTGCACGAATACCTGATGGGCGCGCAGACGCCGATGACGGCGCTGCGCGCATGGAACGCCGACGCTACGCGGCTGCCGGCGCGAATGCACAGCGAATACCTGCGCAGGCTCTACCTGAACAACGAACTCGCCGAGGGCCGCTTCAAGGTCGCGGGCCGGGCGATCTCGCTGGTCAATATCAAGGTGCCGCTATTCGCCGTCGCGACCGAGCGTGACCATGTCTCGCCCTGGCCCTCGGTCTACAAGATCCAGCGGCTGACCCATGCAACGGTCACGTTCCTGCTGACCTCGGGCGGGCATAACGTGGGTATCGTGAATCCGCCGGCCGGCCCGCAGGCGCATCCGCAGGCGAGCTACCGGGTCGCTTCGCACGGGCCGCACGAGGCGCCGGCGGATCCGCAGGCGTGGCGCGAGGCCGCACCCTCGTTCAAGGGATCCTGGTGGCCGTGCTGGCAGCAATGGCTCGCCGATCACTCGTCGGGCGAGCGCGCGTCGGCGCCGGTGGCCGGTGAGATGCAAGAGGGGCTGCCCGTGCCCGCGCCGGGCACGTACGTTCACCAGACGTAGCAGGCTAGCAGAGCCGCGCGGCGCGCGGGAACAGGCTGCTCATGCCCGGAATCATGTCAAGAGCTTCGACCGCGGACGCCGCTTCCAGCGCGGATTCGGAGTCGAGCAGGTGGCTCGCGCATCCCATCACCTCGGTCTGCATCTCGAGTGTCGTGGCAGCGAGCTGCTGCCAATATTGCGTCGCGCTTTCGAGATCGTCGCGCATCGACGCCGCCTGGATCGTCATGAGTTCGAGCGGCTGCGAGGCGCCTTGGAGCTTTCGCGCGACCGCTGCGTGGCGCTCGGTCGCATCATGCGCGGCTTGTTCCTGCAGCTTTCGCATGGCATCGAAGCCGCGGATCATCGCGCTCGATGCTTCGGTGCACACCGACATCTGCTGGCGGCCCAGGTCGGAGAGGAAGTTCCACGGAGCGGGGCCCTCGCGGGCCGGCGCGGTTCTGGTGGATCGGGTTTTCATGGGTGATGTCCTTTCATGCTGTGCAGGCTGGAGCGCCGTGCCAACACGGGACGTTCATGGATGGCCTGGCAGGCCGTGCAATAGGGGGTGGCGGGCAGCGCCATCAGCCGGCGCACGTCGATTTCCTCGCCGCAGTCCAGGCATTCGCCATAGCTGCCGTCCTGCAAACGGCGGCGCGCGGCGATCATCTCTTCGAGTTCCTGCGCGGCTTGCCCGGCTTTGGCCTGCTCGACCACGGCCTGGGTTTCCTCGATGGCCATGTCCTTGAAATCGACGACTTCACCGTTGCTCACGTCCGAGGTGTGCCCGGCCGCGTCGCCGGTGGCGCGCAGGATGGCGCGAAGCTCGGCCTCGCGCTGAGCCAGCAATTGAGCGAAGCGGGGCTCAAGACTGCGGTCGTACGTATCCATGGAAAAAACCTGTTTGGTATCGAATGATTCTGGAAGGCGCTTTGCCCGGCGTCCTTGATCTGGAACAAGGGCCGATGCGGGGCCGCGGACTAGGCTGAAGTGACCGGCAGGTCTGCGCGCCGGTTGAAAGCAGGCGCATGAGCGTACGCAACCTGGAAGCCCTGTTCGCACCGGCATCGGTCGCGGTGATCGGTATTTCGGAGCGCCCCGACAACCTCGGCATGGTGGTCTGGCGCAACCTTCGGGCCGGCGATTTCAAGGGACCGGTGTGGCTGGTCGACCAGCGCAACCGCGCGGTCGCCGGCGAGCGGACCTGGCCCGATGTGGCATCGCTGCCCGGCACGCCGGACCTCGCCCTCATCTGCACGCCCGCCGCCACCGTACCCGGCATCGTCGCGGCTCTCGGGGCCAAGGGCACACGGGCGGCCGCCGTGCTGTCAGCCGGCCTCAAGCAGCCTGCCGCGCTCGAGGGCGGCTCGCTCGAGCAGGCCGTGCTCGACGCGGCCCGGCCGTACCTGTTGCGGATCCTCGGTCCCAACTGCCTGGGCCTGCTCGTGCCCGGCGCGGGACTCAATGCCAGTTTCGCGCCCGGCAACGCACTGCCCGGCAAATTGGCGTTCGTCACGCAATCGGGCGCGCTGGCCACCGCGATGCTGGACTGGGCCAACAGCCGCGGCATCGGCTTCTCGCATTTCATCTCGCTGGGCGACAGCGCCGATGTGGACTTCGGCGACGCGCTCGATTACCTCGCGAGCGACCCGGGCACCCGGGCGGTGCTGATGTACATGGAATCGGTGAAGGCCGCGCGCAAGTTCATGTCCGCCGCGCGCGCCGCGGCTCGCAACAAACCGGTGATCGTGGTGAAGGCCGGGCGCGCCCCGGCCGGTGCGAAGGCGGCGGCATCGCACACGGGCGCGCTGGCGGGATCGGACGCCGTGTTCGATGCCGCCGTGCGCCGCGCGGGAATGCTGCGCGTGGACACGCTGGAGGCGCTATTCGACGCGGCGGAAACGCTCGCCCACGTGACGCCGTGGCGCGGCGAACGGCTCGCGATGCTGACCAACGGCGGTGGCGCGGGCGTGCTGGCCGCCGATGCATTGGCGCTCGGGGGAGGCCGGCTCGCCGAGCTGGGCGAGGCCACGGTGCGCGCGCTCGACGAATTCCTGCCGACGACGTGGCCCCGCGGCAATCCGGTGGACATCATCGGCGACGCGCCCGTGCAGCGCTATTGCGACGCGCTGCGGGTGCTGCTGGCCGCGCCGGAAGTGGACGGCATCCTGTTCATGCATGCGCCGACCGCGATCGTTCCGGCCGATGACATCGCTCGCGCGTGCCTGCCGTTGATGCGGGCCGCGAGCAAGCCGGTGCTGGCGTGCTGGCTCGGCGGCGCGACGGTGGCGGCGGCGCGGGTCGCCTGCACCGAGGCCGGCGTCGCGAGCTACAGCACGCCGGAGCGGGCGGTGGCCGGGTGGCAGCAGCGGGTGGAATACACCCGCAACCAGCAGGCGCTGCTGCAACTGCCTTCCGCTCGGCTGGAGGATTTCAAGCCCGACACCGCGGCGGCGCAGGCGTTGCTGGACCAGGCGCTGCGTGAGCGGCGCGAGTGGCTCGACGAGGAGCAGGCCAAGTCTTTGTTGCAAGCATATGGGATTCCCATCGTCGAGACGCGCCGGGCACACGACGCCGAGGAAGCGGTTGCGGCCGCCATCCAGATCGGCTTTCCGGTCGTTCTCAAGATCCTGTCGCCGCAGATCGTGCACAAGTCGGATGTGGGCGGGGTGGCGTTGGGACTCGGATCCGGGGAAGAGGTTCGCATGGCCGCGGTGCGGATGCGCCAACGCGTCGCACGCCAGCAGCCCGATGCGCGGGTGCTGGGGTTCACCGTGCAGGCGATGGCAAGCCGCCCCGGCGCGCACGAACTGATCGTCGGCGTCGCGACCGACCCGGTGTTCGGGCCGGTGGTGCTGTTCGGCGAAGGCGGCACCGCCGTCGAACTGCGCAAGGACCGCGCGGTCGGTTTACCGCCACTGAACGACCTGCTCGCGCGCGACCTGATCTCGCGCACGCGAATCGGCCCGTTGCTGGCCGGCTACCGCGGCCGCCCGGCGATCGACTCGCAGGCGCTGGTGGCCGCGCTGCTCAGGGTTTCGCAGATGACCTGCGACCTGGCCGCGCTGGCCGAGCTCGACATCAATCCGCTGCTGGCCGATGCGCACGGCGTGCTGGCGCTCGATGCGCGCATCAGGTTGCGCCGGCCGGTGCCGGGTGAGTCGGCGCGCCTCGCGGTTCGTCCGTACCCGTCAGGCTTGGAGGAGCACATCACCGCGGGCGGGCACGAATTGCTGCTGCGGCCGATCCGGCCGGAGGACGGCGATCGGCTCGCGGCGTTCTATGCCAAGTCGCCCGCATCGGACCTGCGGCTGCGCTTTTTCCTGGCGCGGCGCGAAGTGCCGCACTCCGAACTCGCGCGTTACTGCCAGATCGACTACGAGCGCGAGATGACGTTCATCGCCTTGGCGCCGGCGGGCGATGACGGCGTCCCGCTCATGGCTGGCGAAGTCCGCGCGGTATGCGACCCCGACAACGTGAAGGCGGAATTCGCGATCCAGGTGGCGCACTCGTGGCAGCGCCAGGGGCTGGGGCGGGCCTTGATGCAGAAGATGCTCCGGTACCTGCGCGAGCGCGGCACCGAGGAAGTCATCGGGCAATGCCTTGCGGAGAACACCGGCATGGCATCGCTCGCGCGCAGCCTGGGTTTCGAAGTCACGCCCGTGCCGTCGGAAGACACGATGGCCATGCGGCTGGTGCTGAAGGCCTGAATTCATCGTTTGCCATTGCGAAGGGCTGGCGCCGCGCCAGCACTGAACTGCTGGAGGAACAACCGGGACAGGCATGGCCCCGCTGCAAATTTCGGCAGGGCATCAGGGTATTTCAAGTAAGTTCCACCAATCCTGCAGGCAGGTGTGACGGGTGGCTGTGCCGGGGCGCTTGAGATTATTCGCGCATGCCTCAGAGTCGCCGGACCCACAACCGATGTCGCGCCTGTGCGCGGGCGCGTTACAAGAACATCTGCGCGATTCTCAAGCGACACGGCACGGACGCCCGGCGCGCCACAAACCCGGTGGCGTGGCGCCAGCTACACGCGGAAGCGGAAACACAAAGTAGCGGGGTGCACGACCGGCAAGAACGCCGGACCGCTTACCGGAATGCTAGATCGTCGACTGGCGATTCACGATGGCGCGCAGCGAATCGGTGTCGAGGATGCGCACGTGGCGCTGCCGCACTTCGACCATGCCGTCCTCGACGAACTTGGAGAAAGTGCGGCTCACGGTCTCGAGTTTCAGGCCGAGGTAGCTGCCGATCTCTTCGCGCGTCATGCGCAGCACCAGTTCGGACCGGGAGAATCCGCGCGCATGCAGCCGCTGCACCAGGTTCAGCAGGAAAGCGGCCAGCCGTTCCTCCGCGCGCATGCTGCCCAGCAGCAGCATCACGCCGTGCTCGCGCACGATCTCGCGGCTCATGATCCGATGCACGTGATGCTGCAACGCGTTCACTTCGCGCGAGAGGTCGCCGATCCGGTCGAACGGCATGACGCAGACTTCGGCATCTTCCAGCGCGACGGCGTCGCAGGTGTGATGGTCGTTCACGATGCCATCCAGCCCGATGATCTCGCCGGCCATCTGGAAGCCGGTGACCTGGTCGCGGCCGTCCTCGGCGGTGACGCAGGTCTTGAAGAAGCCGGTGCGGATGGCGAACAGCGACTGGAAGGGTTCGCCGTTGCGAAACAGGATGGCGCCGCGCTTGATCTTGCGGCGGGTGGCCACGACCTCGTCGATGCGCACCAGTTCCTCGGCGCTGAGGCCCACCGGCATGCACAGTTCGCGCAGGTTGCAATTGGAGCACGCAACCTTGATGCTGTGCGCGTCCATAGGCTCCGTTGAGCCGGACGGTATCAGGTTCACGGTCTGGGTGGGCACAGGGGCTTCCTTCATCGTATGGCTCTTCTGATCTGGGTCAAATTGTCGGACGCCGCGTCGGGTCGGAGTTGATCCAGATCAACGGCGGGGGACCTGTGCGCCCGCACAGTATTGTTCATCAAAGAAACAGACAAGATGACGCCTTTATCGCCCGATCTGCTGCGCCGGTTCGACATCCCGGGCCCGCGCTACACCTCTTACCCGACCGCCGACCGCTTCGTGGAGGCGTTCACGGCCGCCGATTACAGCCAGGCGCTGGTCCAGCGCCGCACCGGACCGGCCGCCCTGACGCTGCCGCTTTCGTTGTACATCCACATCCCTTTTTGCGAGTCGCTGTGCTACTACTGCGGCTGCAACAAGATCATCACCAAGCACCACGACCGGGCAGCCAGTTACCTGCGTTACCTGGCGCGCGAGGTAGATCTTCACACGGCCGAGCTGGGCCTGGGCCAAGCCGTCACGCAGCTGCACCTGGGCGGCGGAACGCCTACGTTCCTGTCCGATCCCGAGCTCAAGGAACTGATGGCGATGCTGCGCCGCAGTTTCGCGCTGGCGCCGGGCGGGGAGTATTCGATCGAGATCGACCCGCGCACGGTGAACGAGCAGCGGCTCACGACGCTGGCCGAGCTGGGCTTCAATCGGATCAGTTTCGGCGTGCAGGACTTCGACCCGGACGTGCAGAAGGCCGTCCATCGCATCCAGCCCGCCGAACAGGTCTCCAAGCTGGTGGAACAGGCCCGCGCGATCGGTTTCGACTCGATCAACATGGACCTGATCTACGGGCTGCCCAAGCAGACGCCGGAATCGTTCGCGCGGACGCTGGCGCAGGTGAATGAGTTGCGGCCCGACCGGATCGCCTTGTACGCGTATGCGCATCTGCCGGAACGCTTCAAGCCGCAGCGGCGCATCATTTCCAGTGAATTGCCCGGCGGCGCCGCGAAAATCGCGATGCTGTCGCAGTCGCTGGCGTCCTTCCAGGAAGCCGGCTACGTATATGTGGGCATGGACCATTTCGCGCTGCCGAACGACTCGCTGGCCGTGGCCAAGCGCCAGGGCCGGCTGCATCGCAACTTCCAGGGTTATAGCACGCAACCCGACTGCGACCTGATCGGATTGGGCGTTTCTTCCATTGGCCGGGTGGGCGCCACGTACAGCCAGAACGCCAAGACGCTCGAGGAATATTGCGACCTGCTCGACCATGGCCAATTTCCGGTGACGCGCGGGCTCGCCTTGAGCCGGGACGACCTCGCAAGGCGCGCCGTGATCATGGCCATCATGTGCCAGGGTCAGGTCATGTTCGAATCGATCGAGCTGGCTTGGCTGCTCGATTTCCATGAGTACTTCGCCCCGGAGCTGCAGCAGCTGCGGGAGATGACGGGTACCGGCCTGGTCACCGTCGACGATTCCGGCATCCAGGTGACTCCGATGGGCTGGTATTTCGTGCGTGGCATCGCCATGGTGTTCGACCGTTACCTGCAGGCCGACCGCAACCGCACGAAGTTCTCGCGCATCATCTAGGGCCTGTTCACACTGTTCTTGCCAGATGCGTTGCGAGTCAAAAGGGTCAAGCGCTAGGCGCGGCGGTGCAGCCGCACTTGACGTGCGGCCAGCCGCCGCAACAACGCGATTGGCCCTTTTGGCCGCAACCCGCAGGGAACGTGCTTAAAACCGCGCCACTCGTTGTTACGCTCCTAGCCAAGGCGGCCAGCCTTGGCGTCGTCGCGCGCCTAGATTGGCGCGGTTTTAAGCACGTTCGCACTGGCAAGAACAGTGTGAACAGGCCCTAGTCCCGCCGCATGTCCACCACGCTTGCGCTTTCCGCGCTGCTGATGGGCGTGGCCGGCGGCCCGCACTGCATCGCGATGTGCGGTGCGGCCTGTGGCGGTCTCACCGGCCTGCGCGACGGATCCCGGTGGCGCTCGCTGGTGGAATTTCAAGCCGGGCGCCTGGCGGGCTATTCGGCCGCAGGCGCCGCCGCTGCTTTCGCGGTGCAAGGCCTGGGGTGGCTCACCACGCAGAGCGCCGCGCTCAGACCCGTGTGGACCTTGTTCCATCTCGCCGTGCTCGCCTGGGGGCTGATGCTGGTCACCCAAGCGCGGCAGCCGGGCTGGGTCAGCAGCGCGGGCCGCAACGTCTGGACGCGCGTGCGGCCGATGGCGACCGCTCGCGGCGGCGTGTTCGCCGCTGGAATGCTCTGGGCTTTCATGCCCTGCGGCTTGTTGTATTCGGCCCTGTTGGTGGCGTCCCTCAGCGGGGGACCGCTCGACGGGGCGCTCTCGATGGCGCTGTTCGCGCTGGGCAGCGGCGTTTCGCTGGCGCTGGCGCCGGCGCTGTTCGCGCGTTTGCAGCAGGCCGGCAACCGGTTCAAGCAGGACTGGGGCACCCGCACAGCCGGCTTGCTGCTGGTGCTGGTGGCGCTGTGGGCGCTGTGGATGGACCTGTCGCACCGCATCGCCATGTGGTGCGGCCTCGCCTGACCGGCTCGCTCTCAGCCCAGTGGCACCGACTCCAGGTAGTAGGGCACGCGGCAACTCCAGTGCAGCTCGCGCTCGATGCGCTGGCGCATCGCATCGGCGGCCGCCGGCTCGCCATGCGTGACGAAGGTCTGGCGGGGCGCGGCGCTGAAGCCGCGCAGCCATTCGACGATCTCGTCCCCGTCCGCGTGCGCCGATAAGGTATCGAGCATTGCTACTTCGGCCCGCACCGGCACGTCCTCCCCGTGGATGCGCACCGTGGGCGCGCCGCCTGCGATGGTGGCGCCGCGCGTGCCACCCGCCTGGTAACCGGCGAACAGGATGGTGTTGCGCTGGTCCGGAGCGAACGCCTTGAGATGATGCACGACCCGCCCGCCCGTGGCCATGCCGCTGGCGGCGATGATGACCATCGGGCCGCGGCGGGTGTTGAGTTCGCGCGACTCCTCCGGCGTTTCCACCACCTGCACGCCTCGCGCCATCGCTTCGCATTCGGCGGGGCTGAGGCGCAGCTCGTCGAGGTGCTGGCGGTACACGCGCGTGGCGCTGGCCGCCATGGGGCTGTTCAGATAGACCGGCAAGTCGCGGATCGCGTGCTTGCGCTTGAGCAGGTGGATGCAGTACATCAGCGTCTGCGCGCGCCCCACCGCGAACGCGGGGATCACCACGACGCCGCCGCGCGCGGCCGTGCGGTTGATGACGTCGGCCAATTGCTGCAGCACGTCCGCGCGTTCATGCAGGCGATTGCCGTAGGTCGATTCCACCACCAGGTAATCGGCGCCGTCCATCGGCGTGGGCGCCTTCAGCACCAGGTCTTCGGGCCGCCCGATGTCGCCGGAGAACAGGACCGCGCGCTTGCCGTCGTCGACGTGCGTGAACGAAGAGCCCGGCATATGGCCCGATGGGGAAAGCCGCGCGTTCAGGCCGCGTGCCGGCTTCCACGACTGGCCGAATTCGACCGGGCTGAACAGCTTCAGGCAGCGCAGAGCGTCTTCGCGCGTGTACAGCGGCAGGGCCGGCGTATGCTTGCTCAGGCCATGGCGATTGAGGTATTCGGCTTCCTCTTCCAGCAGGTGCCCGGAGTCGGGCAGCAGGATGCGGCACAAGTCGAGCGTGGCCGGCGTGCAAAACACCTTGCCGCGAAAACCCTGGCGCGCGATCAGCGGCACGTAGCCGCTATGGTCGAGGTGCGCGTGCGTGAGGATCAGCGCGTCGATGGACGCCGGCGACACCGGCAGCGGCGACCAGTTGCGCAGCCGCAGATCCTTGTAGCCCTGGAACAGCCCGCAGTCCACCAGGACCGTGGCGTCGTTTCCCCGCAGCAGGTATTTGGAGCCGGTCACCGTGCCGGTGGCTCCGAGGAATTGGAGGTCCATGGCCCAGTTTAGGGGCCGCTCCCGCGGCGCCCTTGACCTGAGTCAAGATGCCCGGCCCCATGCAGCGGGCGCGGGGATTACGCTCCGTCCTACAGCAATTCCTGAGCCCCGCTGACGCGGCGCAGCGGCCTGCTGCGCAAACTTGGGCGCAGATTGCCGTGCTCTCATCCGAAACGGAGGTCATGCCATGAACAAGCCGATGTTCCTGCTGGCGCTCGCCCAGGCGTGCACGCTTGCCCTCGCACAGGGTGCCGATGCGCCCGCCAGCCTCGAGACGCACAAGGCGGGTGCGGCCAGTTATGTCTGCGGCGGCGTCGGCGTCGGCGAGCAGCAGGCGATCAAGGCGCAAGCGCGCCAACACGACCTCATGCTGACGTTCGCGATCAGCAGCGGCGCTTACCTCGCCGACGTGGACGTGGAGATCAAGGACTCCAAGGGCGCGGTCGTGCTCAGTGCGAAATGCGAAGGCCCGATCATGCTGGTCGACCTGCCATCCAAGGGCACCTGGCGCGTGACCGCGCAAGCCAATGGCCAGGCGCGCCAGAAGACCGTCAAGACCGGTGCTGGCCGCCCGGCGCAGGCGACGTTCGTCTGGCCGGCAGGCGAGTCCTGAAGCGCTCGGCAGGGACGCGGATGAAGCAGGACCCGAAGCGCGACTCCTTCTCCGGCCGGCTGGTGATGCTCGGTTTCGGCAGCATCGGCCAGGGCATTCTTCCGCTGCTGCCGCGCCACCTGGGCATCAAGCCGAACCGCATCAAGATCGTCAAGACCTCCGAGGACAAGAGCGGGATCGCGGCGGAATATGGCGCGGAGGTCATCGCCACGCCGCTCAACGAAGGCAACTTCGAGACCGTGCTCGAGCCTTTGCTGGGCGAGGGCGATTTCCTGCTGAACCTGTCGGTGGACGTCGCCAGCCTCGCGCTGATTCGCTTCTGCCGCAAGCGCGGCGTGTTCTATCTGGACACCTGCAATGAACCCTGGCCCGGGCGCTATGACAATCCCGGCCTGTCGGCGTCGCAGCGGTCCAACTACGCGCTGCGCGAAGAGGCGCTGGCGTTCCGCCTGGACAAGCGCACCGGCCCGACCGCCTTGCTGACGCAGGGCGCCAACCCCGGGCTGATCTCCGCGCTCACCAAGCAGGGCCTGATGAACATCGCCGCGGACACGCATCTGCAGTGCGACGAGCCCACCTGCTACGAGGAATGGGCGGCGCTCGCCAGGCGCCTCGATATCAAGGTGATCCACATCGCCGAGCGCGACACGCAAACCTCGGCGCAGCGCAAGCAGCGCGACGAGTTCGTCAACACCTGGTCGGTCGAGGCCTTCGTGGACGAAGGCTTGCAGCCGGCCGAACTCGGCTGGGGCAGCCACGAGAAGCATTGGCCGGCGGATGCGGGCCGGCACGGCTTCGGCAGCGACGCCGCCATCTACCTGAACCGCCCCGGCATCGCGACCCGGGTGCGCAGCTGGACGCCGCTGGAAGGGCCGTATCACGGATTCCTCGTCACCCACGCCGAATCGATCTCGATCGCCGACCACCTGACGCTGCGCGAGAACGGCCAGGTCGTGTACCGGCCCACGGTGCACTATGCGTACCACCCCTGCGACGACGCCGTGCTCTCGCTGCACGAATTGGCGGGCAAGAACTGGCAGGTGCAGCACCACGAGCGGATCATGCGCGAAGAGATAGAGGACGGCATGGACGAACTGGGCGTGCTGCTGATGGGCAACGCGAGAGGCGTTTACTGGTACGGGTCGCGACTGTCGATCCAGCGGGCGCGCGAACTGGCGCCGCACAACAACGCCACCAGCCTCCAGGTGGTGGCGGGCATCCTCGGCGGCATGGTGTGGGCGCTGCGCAATCCCGACGCCGGGCTGGTGGAACCCGACGACGTGGACTTCCGCACGGTGCTCGAGGTCGCCACGCCGTACCTGGGCGAGGTCGTCGGCCAGTACGGCGACTGGACGCCGTTGCAGGGCCGCAGCGCGCTCTTCCGCGAGGAGGCGGACGAGGACGATCCCTGGCAATTCGTGAATTTCCGGGTGAAATGACGGTCCGCGGGTGCGGAGGTCTCTTTGCTGCTCAAGAAGGAACTCGGCGTCCTCGAGAACTCGTGGTACGAGGCGAGTGTCGAGCGGCCCCCGCTCTCACAGCCGCTGTCCCAGCGGGTCACGGCCGACGTGTGCGTGGTGGGCGGCGGCTACGCCGGCGTGTCCTCCGCCCTCGAGCTGGCCGAGCGCGGCTACTCGGTCGTGCTGCTGGAAGCGCAGCGCATCGGCTGGGGCGCGTCCGGGCGCAACGGTGGCCAGGCGATCGTCGGTTTCGGCTCGGACGGCGAGTGCGCGATCGAAAAGCAGTTCTCGCCCGCGGATACGCGGCGCGCCTGGGACGTCTCGCTGGAAGGCCTGCGGCTATTGCGCGAGCGCATCGAGCGGCATGGCATCGAATGCGACTTCACCCCTGGTTACCTGAGCCTCTCGGTCAAGCCGCGCAAGTCGCAAGCCTTGCACAAGTGGATGGACCATGTCACGGGTGCCTACGGCTATCCGCTGCAGTGGCTCGGCCGCGAGGAGATCCGGCAATGGGTTGCCAGCAACCGCTTCGATGCGGCAGTGTTCGACGCCACCTCGGGCCACCTGCATCCGCTCAAGTACTGCCTGGGCCTGGCCGCCGCGGCGCGCGCGGCGGGCGTGCAACTGCACGAGAACTCGGCGGCCTTCGTCGTCGAGCGCGGCGGCAAGCCGCTGGTCAAGACAGCCCAGGGCGAATGCCGCTGCAACTTCGTCGTGCTGGCCGGCAACGTCTACCTGGGCGAATACGGCGACGACATCGCACCTGAAGTGGCGGCGCGCATCATGCCGGTCGGCACCTACATGATCGCGACCGAGCCCATGGGGCGTGAGCGCGCGGACGCGCTGATGCACGGCCGGCCGGCGGCGTCCGACACCAACTTCGTGCTCGACTACTTTCGCTTGAGCGCCGACCATCGGTTATTGTTCGGCGGCGCGGACAGCTACAGCGGCGCCGCCCCGCGCGACCTGATCGCCCGCATCCGCTCCAGCATGCTGGGCGTGTTCCCGCAGCTGGCCGACCTGGCGATTCCGCACGCATGGGGCGGATTCGTGGACATCACTATGAACAAGGCGCCCGATTTCGGCCGGCTGGGCACCAACATCTATTACCTGCATGGCTTCTCGGGACATGGCCTCGCGCTCGCAGGCATGGCGGGCAAACTGGTCGCCGAGGCGATCGCCGGCCAGGCGGAGCGCTTCGACCTCTTCTCGCGTATCCGCCATCACCGGTTTCCCGGCGGCGCGCTGATGCGCACGCCGGCACTCGTGTTGGGAATGCTGTACTACCGGTTGCGGGACGCGCTTTAGTGGCGCGGACCGTTGGCCACGAGCATCACGCCCGCGCCTGGCCGTCCGGATCTATGTGTTGTCCTTGATCGCCGCCGACGCACTGTTGGCCTTCACCCACTCGATCGCTGCGTCCCGAGCCTGCTCGGAGGCGTACATCGGGCTGGTGCCGATGACCTGATGATTCGCCGCCCTCAGGTTGAAGAACGGCTTGCCGCCCGAGGACATTTTTTTCTCGTACCTCTCGTCCACGGAGCTGTTGGCCTGCACGGAGGCATAGCCGGTTTTCGCGGCGCTCTTCTCCCGATAGAGCTCGCTCGTGAGGTGCGTGTCGCCGCCGTCGGCCTTCAGCAGGAAACGATATTGACCATCGCTGCTCTTGTTGAGCTCGAACCAGCCTGCCATTTCAGTTCTCCTTGAAGATGAAAATCCGGCGTGCCTGGGACGGTTGATCGAGTTTCACATTCGAGTGTCTGGGCTGGATCGGCCGGAGCCTCTGGCGCGCCACACGGGCCGCGGCAGCGCGCGGCTGTTTCAGTCTAGGTTGCCGCAGGCATGCTGCCTTGATCTGAGGCAAATGCAATCGCGCGGCATTGGGTGGTACTCATCAGGAGGCCGCAGTCTCGAAGCAGGCCTCGCGGCAAAGTCTCGGACCGGGCGGGCCGCGGCGCATCGTTTCCTACCACTTCGGCAGGATGCGCTCTCCGGGCAGCACTTCGTATGGCGAAGCGTAGCCATCGACCTCGCGCATGCGGGCGAGCCACGCGGCGATGTTCGGATGGCTCCGGGTGAAGTCATACCCGCTTTCCTCGGGCGGATACAGCAGGTAGGCGCACATGGAAAAGTCAGCAATCGTCGGGGCATCCCCGACGATGAACCGTCGTGCCGCCAGATGCTTCTCGACGATCGCGAACGCCGCGTCCACGCGGCCTTTGAGCCACGCGATGATGACAGGCTCCGGCGGCTTCGCACCGAAGGCTTTCAAGAAGCGGTACGTGGCCAAATAGCTGGTGAACTTGTGGTTGTCGAACAATAGCCAGCGCAAGACTTCGAGCTGCTCGTCCTCGGTGCGGCCGCCGTACGCGCCGTGCTTGCGGGCGAGGTACGTGAGGATCGCGCCGGACTGCGTGAGGCGGCGTGACCCGTCGTCGAGCACCGGCGCCTCGCCCATCTCGTTGGTCTGTTCGCGCCAGGAGCCATCGCGCGTCAGGCCGTGCATGAAATCCACGAACACGGCTTCCCACGGCTGGTGCAAGGCGCGCAGGAAGAACGCGACCTTGAAGCTGTTGCCCGATTGGCTGAAACAATGGAGGCGGTACATGGATCGTTCCTCTCGTGTGGTTCCTGGTTTCAGTGGAGCTTCCCGTCAGCTTTGCCTGATCATGTAGCGCACGAACCCATCCGCGTGCACGAACCGGTCGTACAGCTTGCGGGCGCGTTCGTTGTCCTCGCGCGTGACCCAGTACAGGCGCGCCCAGCCCTCGGCGCGCATGGCGTTGCGCAGCCACTCGATCAACGCCGTGCCGATCCCGTGCCCACGCGCCGAGGGCAGCACGAACAGGTCCTCCAGATAGCACACCGGCTGGATTTCCCATGTGTTCTCGTGCACGACGCAGTTCGCGAAGCCGTACACCTTGCCGTCCACCTCGGCGACGATGCACATGATCGCCGAGTCGGGGTCGAGGATGCGCTGCCAGGTGCGATCGGTGACCTGCTTGCCGATCGCCGCGCCGTAGAAATCGCAATAGCCGCGCCACAGCCTGCGCCAGTCGGCTTCGTCGGCCGGCAGCGCGGCGCGGATCGCCGGGGGTTCCATCGGCTTATTGCGCAAGTTGCGCGTCCAGCAGGACGGCCGCGTGCACGGCCTCGCGGCGGGCGCCGTCCTGGATCTGATGACGGCAGCTCGTGCCGTCGGCAACGACGATGGCGCCCGGGTACTTGCGCAGCGCGGGCAGCAGGCTCAATTCGGCCATCTGCATCGACACCTCGTAGTGGCTGGCTTCGTAGCCGAAGCTGCCGGCCATGCCGCAGCAAGTGCTCTCGATGAGCTCCGGCTGCACGCCGGGAATCAGCCTGAGCACTTCCACGATCGGCGCGACGGCCGCGAAGGCCTTCTGGTGGCAGTGGCCGTGCAGGAGCACGCGCTTGTCCAGCGGGCGCAGTTTCTTCTTCAGTGGCTCCAGCCGCCCCGCCTGCGACTCGCGCGCTAGGAACTCCTCGAACAGCAGTGCATGGCGGGCGATCGCTTGCGCCGGCGGACCCAGGCCCATGGCCAGCATTTCGTCGCGCAACGTGAGCAGGCACGAGGGCTCCAGGCCGACGATCGGGATCGCCCGGTCCGCGAACGGCAACAGCGCGTCCACCATCTCCCGGGCCTTGAGCCTGGCTTCCTCCACCATACCGCTGGCGAAATAGGTGCGGCCGCAGCACAGGTGCTTGCCGTCCGGCAGGCATTTGGTCGCCACGTGCACGGTATAGCCGGCGGCTTGCAGCACCCGCAGCGCCGCGTGCGCGTTGCCCGATTCGAAGAAGCCGTTGAACGTGTCCACGAAGAGCACGACCGGCCGCGCCGCCAATAGCAGCTCCTCGGCCGAAACGGTTTTCGGCGCGCTGTTGAAGAAGTGGCGCGACCGCCAGGCGGGCAGGCTGCGGCGGGCGGAGAAACCGAGCAGTTTTTCGCCGAGCCTGGCGAGCAACGGGCTGCGATTGCGATAGTTCAGCAGCCACGCGAACCGGCTCGCGTGGCGTGCGTAGTCGGGCAGCCGCGCGACGATCCTGTCCTTGAGCGTGTAGCCATGCTTTTGCCGGTGCTGGTGCAACACCTCCACTTTCATCTTCGCCATGTCCACACCGGTCGGACAGTCGCGCCTGCAGCCTTTGCAGCTCACGCACAGCTCCAGCGCGTCGAGCACTTCCTGGCTGGTGAGGCCGTCGGGGCCGAGCTGCCCCGACAAGGCGAGCCGCAGCGTGTTGGCCCGGCCGCGCGTCAGGTGTTTCTCGTCGCGCGTCACGCGATAGCTCGGGCACATGGTGCCCGCGTCGAACTTGCGGCAATGGCCGTTGTTGTTGCACATCTCCACGGCTTTGGCAAAGCCATGGGCCGGGTCGCCGCCGGTGCCGGGCGGCGTGATGCGCTCGGTGACGGGGTCGTTCTGCACGTCCCAGGCGCTCCAGTCCAGCGCGGTCTGCAGCGGGATCACTTTGTAGCCCGGCGGGAAGCGCATCAAGGCGGTGTCGTCCATCGGGGGCGGGCCGACGATGCGCTGCGGCGACAGCAGGTTGAGCGGATCGAACAGCGCCTTGATGCGCGCGAAGGCTTCGGTGATGTGCGGACCGAACTGCCACGCGATCCATTCGCCGCGCGATAGTCCGTCCCCGTGCTCGCCGCTGTAGGCGCCCTTGTACTTGCGCACCAGCGCCGAGGCTTCCTCGGCGATCGCCCGCATCTTGCCGCCGCCGTCCGAGCGCATGTCCAGGATCGGCCGCACGTGCAAGGTGCCCACCGATGCATGGGCATACCAGGTGCCGCGGGTGCCGTATTTGCGGAACACGTGCGTGAGCGCGTCGGTGTACTCCGCGAGGTGCTCCAGTGGCACGGCGCAGTCCTCGATGAAGCTCACCGGCTTGCCGTCGCCCTTGAGGCTCATCATGATGTTCAGGCCGGCCTTGCGGACCTCCCACAAACTCTTCTGCGGCGCGTCGCCTTCCATGCGCACCACGGACCCGGGCAGGCCCAGGTCACCCATCAGCTCGACCAGCTGGTCGAGCTTGTGCGCCAGGGCCGGCCTGTCGCTGCCGGAGAACTCCACCAGTAGCACGGCGTCGGGCTGGCCGATGACGGCGCTGCGGATCACCGGTGCGAAGGCCGGGTTCTGCAGCGCCAGCTCGATCATCGTGCGGTCCACCAGTTCCACCGCGGTCAGCGACCCGTCGCCGCCGAGTCCGTTCACGATGTGCTGCGCGCTATCCATCGCCTTGTAGAAGGTGGGGAAGTTCACCACGCCGAGCACCTTGGCCGTCGGCAATTCGCGCAGCTGGAGCGTCAGCGAGCGGGTGAGGGCGAGCGTGCCTTCGCTGCCCACCAACAGGTGCGCGAGATTGACCGATCCATCGTGCGTGTAAGGACGCTCGTTCTGGTTGCGGAAGATGTCGAGGTTGTAGCCCCCGACGCGGCGCATCACCTTGGGCCAGTGCTGGTCGATCTCGGGCGCGAGCGTGGCGGCGAGTTCCTTGACGCGGGTGCCGATCGCGCGCGCCGTGCCGACGCAGTCTTCGTAGCGCGTGAACCGGTGCAGTTCGCCATCCGGGGTCCAGGCCTGCACCCCGAGGACGTTGTGCACCATGTTGCCATAGGCGATGCTGCGGCTGCCGCAGGAATTGTTGCCCGCCATGCCGCCCAGCGTCGCCTGCGCGCTGGTCGATACATCGACGGGATACCAAAGCCCGAGTTTCTTCAAGGCCTGGTTCAGGTGATCGAGCACCATGCCGGGCTCCACTTCCGCCGTGCAGGTCGCGGCGTCGAAGGCGAGGATCTTGCGCAGGTGCTTCGAATGGTCGATCACCAGCCCGGCGCCCACCGTCTGGCCGCACTGGCTGGTGCCGCCGCCGCGCGGCACGATCGATACCTTCAGGTCGCGGCAGATGTCCAGCGCCAGCTTGACGTCGTCGCTGGTCTGCGGGACGAAGACACCGACCGGCATCACCTGGTAGATCGACGCATCGGTCGCGTAACGGCCGCGATCGGCCGGCGAGAACAGCACCTCGCCTCGCGTTTCCGCGGCCAGCCGGCGCGCGAGCGAGCCGGCCACTTCGTTGCCGGACCTGGCAACGGTGTCGTAAGCCTGCGCGCTCTGCCGGGGAATGGCTTTCAACGGGAGCGGGGCGTTCATCGAACGGCTTCGGACGCCTGCGCGCCGGCCTCGCGGCGGAACTGCTCCAGCACGACATCGCGCTTCTTGTACAGGTGGCTCACCAGCAGCTCGCGCATCGCGGCCGAGTCGTGCTGCGCGAGCGCCTCGATCATCTTCTCGTGATCCTTGGCCGCGCGGCTCCATTTTTCCTCGTCCTGGTTGGAGCGGAATCGCAGCGCCTGCAGGCGCGCGTTGACCTGCTTGTACGTCGCCGCCAGTACCGGGTTCTTCGCGGCGGCGTTGATGGCGCTGTGGATCTCGGCGTTCAGCCGGTAGTAGTTGGACATGTCGCGCCGCGTGTAGGCGGCCATCATCTCGAACTGCATCGCCCTGATCTCGGCCAGTTCATCCGCTGTGATGCGCTGCGCGGCCAGTTCGCCCGACAGGGCCTCGAGTCCGGCCATCACTTCGAAGGTGTGACGCACGTCCGCCTCGGTGAGCGACACGGCGATCGCGCCGCGGTTGGGCAGCAGCTCCACGAGGCCTTCGGCGGCCAGCATCTTGATCGCTTCACGCAAAGGCGTTCGCGAAACCCGCAGCATCTCCGTCAGTTCACGTTCGTTGAGCTTGGCGCCGGGCTCGATGCGGCCTTCCACCAGCATCTGGCGCAGGCGTTGGGTGACCTGCTCGTGCAAGGCGGCGCGGGGAATCGAGATGATGTCGGCAGTCATATTGGCTATTTTGTATGCAAAAACAGCAACTGTAAAGCCTAGCGATTGGGGATGTTTCTGTTGACTTTTGAATTTTGCATGCAAAAATCGCGGAAATATTTCGCCAGGAGATTGCGATGCTCACACTCGATTTCCATCCCACGGGCCGCCATTTCCTGCAGATCCCCGGCCCGTCGCCGGTGCCCGACAGGATCCTTCGCGCGATGAGCCTGCCGACCATCGACCATCGCGGCCCCGAGTTCGGCGCGCTGGGCTTGCGCGTGTTCAAGGGATTGCAACAGATCTTCCAGACACGCCATCCCGTCGTGATCTACCCGGCGTCGGGCACCGGTGCGTGGGAGGCGGCTCTGTCGAACACACTCAGCCCGGGCGACCATGTGCTCATGTACGAGACCGGCCATTTCGCCAGCCTGTGGAACAAGATGGCGACCCGGCTGGGAGTCAAAACGGAGTTCCTCGGCTTGCCGGGCATCGACGGCTGGCGGCGCGGCGTCCAGGCCGGCATGGTCGAGGAGCGACTGAGGGCGGACACACAGCATGCCATCAAGGCCGTCTGTGTGGTGCACAACGAAACGTCCACCGGCGTCACGAGCGACATCCCGGCGGTGCGCAAGGCGATCGACGCTGCGAAGCACCCGGCGCTGTTGATGGTGGACACCATCTCGGGCTTGGCCTGCGCCGATTACCGGCACGACGAATGGGGCGTGGACGTCACGATCAGCGGTTCGCAAAAAGGGCTGATGCTGCCGCCAGGCATCAGTTTCAACGCGCTCTCGCCCAGGGCAATCGAGGTGAGCCGCGGCGCGAAGCTGCCGAAGTCGTTCTGGGCCTGGGACGAGATGATCGAAACCAACAAGTCCGGCTATTTCCCGTACACGCCCAATACCAACCTGCTGTACGGCCTGGCGGAAGCATGCGACATGCTTCTCGCACAGGAGCACGGCGGCCTGCCGGCGGTGTTCGCGCGGCACGAGCGCTGGGGCGCAGGTGTGCGCTCGGCGGTGAAAGCGTGGGGCTTGCAGATCCAGTGCGCCGATCCTTCGGTGTACTCGCCGGTGCTCACCGGGGTCGTGATGCCCGAGGGCGTCGACGCGGATCGCGTGCGCAAGGTCATCTATGAGCGGTTCGACTGCTCGCTGGGCACCGGACTGGGCAAGGTGAAGGGCAGGATGTTCCGCATCGGCCATCTGGGCGACTGCAATGACTTGACGCTCGTGGCGGCGCTCGGGGGCTGCGAGATGGGCCTGAAGCTTTCCGGCGTCAAGCTGGCGGCATCGGGCGTGCAGGCCGCGATGGAATATTTCGCTGCGCACGAGGCGCCGACGGCTTTGCGCACGGCCGGCTGAACGTGCCGCTTGAACCAAAAGAACCCGCCGGGACTCCCGGCATCTCTCAACCTCTGGACGGAGACAGCATGACGAAGGTGATTCCTCAATTCCTGCGCAGGTCTTTCCTGTCGCTTTCGGTGGCCGCGCTCGCGGGCGCCACGGCGTTTTCGGCGCAGGCCGCGTGGGAGCCCACGAAGCCGGTGGAAGTGGTGGTGCCCGCCGGTGCCGGCGGCGCGTCCGACCAGATGGCGCGCACGATCCAGGGGATCGTCGTCAAGCACCAGCTGATGAAGCAACCCATGCTGATCCTGAATATGGGCGGCGCGAGCGGCGCGGAAGGCATCATGGACGTGAAGGGCGCCAAGGGCAACCCGCACAAGTTGATGGTGGCGTTTTCCGCGATCTACACGCTGCCGATCGCGGTCAACCTGCCGTTCAACTGGCGCGACCTCAATCCGGTGGCCATGATCGCCCTGGATGAATTCGTGCTTTGGGACAACGCCGAGGCGCCGCAAAAGACGGCGAAGGAGTTCTTCGCGGCGGTCAAGGCGGCCCCGCCCGGCACTTTCAAGATGGGTGGCACCGGCACCAAGCGCGAGGACCACATCATCACGGTCGCCCTGGAAAAAGCGGCCGGCGTGAAGTTCTCGTACATCCCGTACACCAGCGGCGGCCAGGCCGCCACCCAGCTGGTGGGCAAGCACATCGAAGCCAACGTCAACAACCCGAGCGAGAACATCGCCCAGTGGCGCGCCAACCAGGTTCGCGCGCTGTGCGTGCTGTCCTCGCAGCGCATGGCCTTCAAGGACAAGGTCACGACCGACCTGGCGTGGTCCGACATCCCCACCTGCAAGGAGTCGGGCTACGACGTCGAATACCAGATGCTGCGCGCGTTCTTCCTGCCGCCCGGCACCACCAAGGAGCAGTCGGCCTTCTACGCGGACCTGTTGAAGAAAGTGGTGGCCACGCCCGAATGGAAGTCGTACTTGTCCAAGCAGGCGTTGAAGGAAACGTTCCTGACCGATGCCGACTTCACCAAGTTCCTGGAAAAGGACGAGGCTTTCCACACCAAGCTGATGACCGAGGCGGGATTCGCTGCCAAGAAGTAACCGGGCTTGTCGCTCGCGGGGGTTGGGTATGGACTCGAAAAAAATGCTGGACCGCCCGCGTAGCGGCGGCCTGACGCACAGCCAGGTCGACGCGATCGCAGCGGTCGCGATCTTTGCCATCGGCGTGGTCATGATGGTGGACAACTACAGGATCGGCGCGGGCTGGGTCGCCGAAGGGCCCGCCGCGGGCTACTTTCCCTTCCGGGTGGGCGGCATCATCTGTATTGCCGCGCTCACGGTCATGCTCAGGTCGCTGTTCGGGAAGAAACGCAATCACGAGATCTTCGTCTCCTGGGAGCGCTTCAGGCTGGTGCTGATGGTGCTGGTGCCCACGATCGTGTACGTGCTGGCCACCCAGTTCCTCGGCATCTACGTGGCGTCGGCGATCTTCATCGCGGGCTTCATGCGCGTGATGGACAAGCGCAACTGGGCGAAAGTCGTGCTGATCAGCGTCGGTGTGAGCGCGGCGCTGTTCTGGCTGTTCGAGATCCAGTTCATGGTGCCGCTGCCGAAGGGGCCGCTCGAAGCCCTGTTCGGTTACTGAAAGCAGAAGGAGCGCTCATGGAAAATCTCGAAGCCCTGTTCCACGGGTTCGCGGTCGCGCTGACCTGGTACAACGGCCTGATGATGGCGATCGGCCTCGTGCTGGGGATCCTGATCGGTGTCCTGCCGGGTCTGGGCGGCCCCAACGGCGTCGCGATCCTGTTGCCGCTGACGTTCACGATGCCGCCCACCTCGGCGATCATCATGCTGTCCTGCATCTACTGGGGATCGCTGTTCGCCGGCGCCATCACGTCGATCCTGTTCAACATTCCCGGTGAGACGTCCGCGGTGGCCACGACCTTCGACGGTTATCCATTGGCGCAGCAGGGAAAGGCGGGGCAGGCGCTCACGGCCTCGTTTACGGGATCGTTCATCGGCGCCTTGGTCGGTGTGCTGCTGATCACGTTCCTGGCGCCGCTGGTTTCCAAATTCGCGCTGAAGTTCGGCCCGCCGGAATTCTTTGCGGTGTTCCTGCTGACCTTCTGCAGCTTCATCGGCGCGGACACCAAGACCCCGTCCAAGACGATCATCTCGATCATGCTCGGATTCGGTCTGGCCGCGATCGGCATGGACACGGTCAGCGGCGAATTGCGCATGACGTTCGGGTCGGCCGAACTGCTGCGCGGCGTCGATTTCCTGGTGGTCGTGATCGGCCTGTTCGGCCTCGGCGAAATCCTGGTCACCATGGAAGAGGGGCTCGCGTTCGAAGGCAAGCACGCCAAGATCAATGCGAAAGTGGTGTGGGAAACCTGGAAGACGTTGCCCCGCTACTGGCTGACGCTGATCCGCAGTTCGGCCATCGGCTGCTGGATGGGCATCACCCCGGGTGGCGCCACGGCCGCGTCCTTCATGGGCTACGGCATCGCCAAACGCATGTCGCCCGACGGTGACAAGTTCGGCACCGGCCAGCTCGAAGGGGTGATCGCGCCGGAAACCGCCGCCCACGCGGCGGGCACGGCGGCGCTGCTGCCGATGCTCGCGCTGGGGATCCCGGGCTCGGCCACCGCGGCCGTGCTGCTCGGCGGCCTGATGATCTGGGGGCTGCAGCCCGGGCCGCTGCTGTTCGTCGAGCAGAAGGATTTCGTCTGGGGCCTGATCGCCAGCATGTATCTCGGCAACCTGGCCGGGCTGGTCATCGTGCTCACGACCGTTCCGCTGTTCGCGGCGATCCTGCGCATTCCGTTCTCGATCATTGCGCCGATCATCATCGTGGTTTGCGCCATCGGCGCCTTCGCCGTGCATGGGGCGATGCTCGACATCTGGTTCATGGTCGTGTTCGGCATGATCGGGTATGTGCTGAAGAAGCTGAACTACCCGCTCGCGCCGCTCGTGCTCGCCGTGGTGCTCGGGGACAAGATGGAATCCGCATTCCGCCAGTCCATGATCGGGCCCGGCGGCGGGTTGGGTATCTTCTGGTCGAACGGCCTGGTGGGCACCATCACCACGCTTGCCTTGCTGCTGCTGTTCTGGCCCTTGATCGTGTTCGGCTGGCGGCGCCTGGCGCGGATGCTGGGTGCGGGCAGCCCGATCGAAGCGGGGCAGGGCCCGCGCTGAACCACGCGACAAGACCGTTTTGCCCCGGCACGCGATGCCGGGCTGGAAAGTGATTGCATGACTGAAGAGCGAGATGCCGGCAAGCGCCCCTTGCCGCTGACGGGCGTGAAGGTGCTGGATATCAGCCAGGTCATGGCGGGGCCTTATGCCTGCATGCTGCTGGCTGACCTGGGCGCCGACGTGGTCAAGATCGAGCCGCCGGGGACGGGCGACCAGACCCGCGGATCGATGGGTTTCAAGATGAAGGGGGCCGACAGCATGGGCTTCCTGAACATGAACCGCAACAAGCGCAGCGTGGCGCTCAATCTCAAGTCGAAGGGCGGCCGCGAGGTGCTGCTGCGTCTGGTCGCCAACGCCGACATCCTGATCGAGAACTACCGGCCCGGCGCGATGAAACGCCTCGGCCTGGGCTATGACGACGTGAAGGAAATCAATCCGCGCCTGGTGTACACGAGCATCTCGGGCTTCGGCCAGACGGGACCCTGGGCCGACCGCCCCGGATTCGACCTCATGGCGCAGGCGATGACGGGCGTGATGAGCGTGACCGGGTACCCCGGCGGCCCGCCGGTGAAGGCCGGCGTGCCGGTCGCGGACATCGGCTGCGCGCTGTTCGCGATCTATGCGACGCTCGCTGCGTACATCGGGGCGAAGTCGAGCGGCGAGGGCCAGTACATCGACGCGGCGCTGTTCGACACGGCGATGGCTTTCTCGGTGTGGGACATCTGCGACTACTGGGGCACCGGGAAGCCGCCCCAGCCGCTGGGCACGTCCAACAAGATGACCGCGCCTTACCAGGCCATGGCGGCATCGGACGGTTATTTCGTGATGGGCGCCAACAACCAGAAGCTGTGGGAAAAGCTGTGCACGCTGATGGACCGGGGCGAACTGCTGGACGACCCGCGTTTCTCCACGATCTCGCTGCGGCTCAACAACCGGGCCGCGCTCGAGGACGAACTCGAGCGCACCTTTCGCCTCCGGCCGAAAGACTATTGGGTCGAGACGCTGCTCGAAGCCGGCATCCCGGCCGGTCCGATCCTCACCTATCCGGAAGCCTTCGAAAGCGAGCACGGCGTCGCCCGCAAGATGCGCATGGAGATCGACCATCCCGTGGAAGGCAAGGTGCCCAACATCGGCTTCGCCGTCAAGCTTTCCGGCACGCCGCAGCAGGTCCGCAGGCATCCGCCGCTGCTCGGAGAGCACACCCGCGAGGTGTTGAGCCAACTGGGCATCGGTGCGCAGGAGCAAGCGCAGCTCGAAGCCGACGGAGCGTTCGCGCCATGAGCGACGCCGGTCAAGTCCGCCTGAGCATCGAAGGGCCGGTCGCCTCCATCGTGTTCGACCGTCCGGCGGCGCGCAACGCGATGACCTGGACGATGTATGAGCAACTCGCCGCGATTTGCGACCGGCTGGGCAATGAGCCGGGCGTTCGCGTGGCCTGCCTGCGCGGTGCGGGCGGCGAAGCGTTCGTCGCGGGCACCGATATCGCGCAATTCAAGTCCTTCGCGGACGGGCAGGCCGGCGTCGCGTATGAGCAGCGAATCGACGAGGGCATGGCTCGCCTGGAAGCGCTTCCCATCGCGACAGTGGCCGTGATCGAAGGCTGGGCCGTCGGGGGCGGTCTCGCGATCGCGACGGCTTGCGACATCCGCATCGCCACGCCGGCGGCGCGATTGGGCGTGCCGATTGCGCGCACGCTCGGCAATTGCCTGTCCATGGCCAACCTGGCGCGGCTGGTGGCCGCTTTCGGGCGGCCGCGCGTGCAGCGCATGCTGATCGGCGCTGAAGTGCTCACGGCGCAGGAAGCGCTGGCCTGCGGCTATCTCGCGCAGTTGGCGGACGCCGCCGCGATCGACCAGGTGGCCACCCGGCTGTGCGAGCAGCTAGCGTCGCTGGCGCCCGTGACGCAGGCGGTGAGCAAAGAGGGGTTGCGGCGCCTGATGCTGCAGAGCCTGCCCCACGCGCAGGACCTCATCTTGCGCAGTTATGGCAGCGAGGATTTCCGCGAAGGCGTGCGGGCGTTCTCCGAGAAACGCAAGCCGGTCTGGCGCGGACGCTAGCCCGTCCGGGGGCGTCGGCACTTGCGAGCGCCAATCCTGTCTTTTCGCCTTGCCGGCGTGGCGCTGCGACTCGCCCCTGTCACTCTTTCGCACGCGGCAATGAAGCCGCACCCCGGTAGAGACTCGATTGACAACCGCATTTTGCATGCAAAGATCGCTGCACTTTTGCGCATTGCAATGGCGGCGCGACGCTCATGCGGCCGGGCGGCAACAGCCCCGCGTCGAGCATCGCGTGATTGATCGACTCATCCAAACTAAAGGAGACATCATGCAGCGTTCGAAATGTTCCACTGGGCGGATCGCGGCAGCACTTCGGGTGTTCGCCGGGGGCTGCGCCACGGCAGTTGCGGTCGCGCTCGGTGCCAGCGGTAGCGCTGCTGCACAGCAGATCGAGCTCAAGCTCGGGCACGTCGGCGAGCCCGGCTCCATCTTCCAGAAAAGCTCGGAAGAGTACGCGAAGCGGGTCAACGCCAAGCTTGCCGGCAAGGTGAAGGTGGTGGTCTATGGCTCCAGCCAGCTGGGCGGCGACAAGGAGCTGATCCAGAAGCTCAAGCTGGGGACCGTGGACATGGCCGTGCCGTCCACCGTGATGACGTCCGAGGTGGACCTGTTCGGCCTGTTCGAGCTGCCGTACATGGTGAAGGACCGTGCCCACATGGCCAAGATCGAAAAAGAAGTGTTCTGGCCCAGCCTCGCGCCCGAGGCCGAGAAGAAAGGCCTGAAGGTGCTCGCGGTCTGGGAGAACGGCTATCGCCACATCACCAACAACAAGCGGCCGATCAGGGTGCCCGACGACTTGAAGGGCATCAAATTGCGCGTGCCCGAAGGCAAATGGCGCGTGAAGATGTTCCAGGAATACGGCGCGAACCCGAGTCCGATGAAGTTCTCGGAGCTGTTCACGGCGCTGCAGACCGGCGTCATGGACGGCGAGGAGAATCCATTCACCCAGATCTACTCGGCCAAATTGCAGGAAGTGCAGAAGTATCTTTCGCTGTCGGGTCACGTCTATACGCCGGCGTACGTGGTGGTCGGCTCGAAGAAGTACGGGGCGCTGCCAGCCGACGTGCGCAAGGTGCTGGAGGATACGGCGCGTGAAACCCAGGCCTTCGTGTATGCGACGGCAACCCGGGACGAGGGCGAACTGCTGGGCAAGCTCAAGCAGGCGGGCATGCAGGTCAACGAGGTCGACAAGGACGCGTTCATCGCGGCCAGCAAGAAGATCTACGAAGACTTCGGCAAGGAAGTCGCCGGCGCCAAGCCGCTGATCGACAAGGCCGTTGCGCTCGGCAAGTGAAGCGGACGCGCAACCCCATGCACAACATCGCGAAGCCCGATTCCGGCAATCCCATGCACCGCTTCCGGGCCCGATACGGCCTGCTCCTGGAGTGGGTTGTCATGGCGCTGATGATCCTGCTTTCCATCGAGGTGACGCTCGGCATCGTGTTCCGGGTTGTGGGCAGTTCGCTCGTCTGGTACGACGAGGTCGCGTCCGTGATGCTGGCTTGGCTCACGTTCTACGGATCCGCACTGGCTTCGGTCAAGCGGGCGCACATCGGCTGCCCGGAGATCATCGACCAGATGTCACCCGGTTTCCAGCGCGCGGCGGGCATCTTCGCGCAGGTGCTGGTGATCCTGTTCTTCGCGCTGCTGGCCTGGGTCGGGGTGTCGATCATGCCGGCGCTGGCCGGGGACTCCCTGGTCAGCCTGCCCTGGGTGTCGATGAACTTCGTGCAGTCGGTGATCCCGATTTCCTCGGCGTTGATCCTGTTGGCGGAGGTGATGTTCCTGGTGGACGTGGTACGGGGCGCGCCGGTGGCGCCGGCGGTTGCTGCCGGCGTCCCGATGGCCGACGGCACGCATTGAGGAAGACGCCATGGCCATCATGCTGATCCTCTTCGCCGCAGTGCTGGCGCTGGTGCTCGTCAACGTGCCGATCGCCGTGTCGCTGGGCATCGTCGCCATCGTCGCCATGGTGGTGAGCCACGGGCTGGAGACGCTGCCCAACATGGCGCTGGTCATCTACAACGGCGCCACGAACTTTCCGCTGCTCGCGATTCCGCTGTTCATCCTGGCCGGCGCGATCATGAATGCGTCGGGCATCTCGCGCCGGCTGATCGCGTTCGCATCCTCGCTGTTCGGCTGGGTGCGCGGCGGCCTGGCCCATGTGTCCATCGGCGCGTCGCTGTTCTTTGCCGAAATCTCGGGCTCGGCGGTGGCCGACGTGGCCGCCCTGGGGTCGATCCTCATCCCCGGCATGCAGGCCAAGGGCTACCCGAGCCCGTTCGCGGCAGCGTCGATGTCATCGGCCGCCACGCTCGCCGTGATCATCCCGCCGTCGATCCCCATGATCCTGTATGCGGTGATGGCGGAGACTTCGGTGGTGCAGTTGTTCGTGGCCGGAATCGTGCCTGGACTGATCGGCGCCGTCGGGCTGATGGGGATGGCGAGTTTCCTGGCCAACCGCTACAACCTGCCGCGCGAGGAGAAATTCTCGATGCAGCGGGTGCTGAAGACCGCGCGCGAAGCATTGTGGGCTTTTGCGCTGCCCATCATCATCCTGGGCGGGATCTTCGG
>JAGRPN010000279.1 GCA_019449555.1 Ramlibacter sp. | reverse complement strand
GGCCTGCGCGTGCAGGGCGGGGGCCGCGGTGAGGGCGGCGAGAGCGCCGGCGCCGGCCAGCAGCCGGCGGCGATCGGGTGAAAAGATTGCGTTCATGGATGAGCCTCCTTCGATGCCTGAGCTTAGTGCGGCCCGCCTAGAACTGGTACCGTCGCAAACCCCCATCCACCGGGATCACCGCGCCGGTGATGTAGCTCGCGCGCGGCGAAGCCAGGAAGCAGACCAGGTTCGCCATGTCCTCCGGCTCGCCGTAACGCCCCATCGGGATTTCATTCTCGGCCTGCCACTGGCGGTATTCGGGCTTGTAGTTGCGCAGGATCTGCTCCGAATGGATACGCCCGGGCGGCACGCAGTTGACGGTGATGCCATGCTTGCCGACCATGCGCGACAGCCCCTTGGCCCAGCTGTGGATGCCGGCCTTGGCGCAGAACGCGCCGTTGACGTGATCGGGTTCGCTCTTGCCCGTGATGTTGATGATGCGGCCCCAGCGGCGCGCGATCATCTGGTCGATCAGCGCCTCGGCGACCTGGCGCGGGCGGTGGAAGTTGAGCGTCATCGCCTCCTGCCAGCGCTCCTCGCTCACGTGCAGTTGGTCGAAGCTGCGCGAACCGCCGGCGTTGTTGACCAGGATATCGACGTGGCCGAGACCGGCGATCGCTGCAGCGGTGAGCTGCGCGACCGCACTGTCGGCGCTCAAGTCCGATTCGATGACGACCGGCCGGTACCCGCCTTGCGCCACGATTTCGTCGGCCACCTCGTTGAGCAGCCCGATGCGGCGCGCGCAGATCGCCAGCCGCACGCCCTCGGCCGCCAGTACCAACGCGATCCCCCGGCCGATACCGGTGCTGGCGCCGGTCACCAGCGCCGTCTTGTCCTTCAGTTGCAGGTCCATGGATGCTCCTCTTGCGTGATATCTATTCGGCGCCTTGCTGCACCGGGTTCGGCTGGCGCTTCTCGATCGCGTATTTCAATAGCGCTGCGACGCGGTAAACCGCATGCGCGAACTTGCCGTACGGCAAGGTGGCGAGCAGCGCCAGCACCACGCCCAGGTGCAACGCCAGCAACAGCCCCATCGCCGTGCCGTCGCGCCAGACCAGCAAGGCCAGCCCGCTCGCGCTCGTGAGGAACAACAACGCGATGAAGCCGCGGTCCATCGGCTTTTGGGCGGCGAGCACGTGCGCGGGATGGCGCCGCAGGTGCAGCCAGAACAGCCCCGCCGGACCGATTAACAGGCCCAGTCCGCCGACCGTGCCGAGCAGCACCGGCCAGCTTGCCAGCGGATAAGGCGCCGGCCAGCCTAATACATAGTGATAGAGCGTCGCCACGCACGTCGCCGCGAAGCACAGCAGGAATCCGTAGAACGTGAAATGGTGGAAGCGGCGCCGCCAGAGCGTGAATGCATCGTCGCGCTCGTTGCAGCCCTCGCCGTGGCCGCCGTCGAGGTACTTCAGGGTCAACGCGGTGCGCGTGCCTTCGGCGATCGCCGCACCGCCGGCCGGTCCCGCATCCATCTCGCGCCAGAACCGCCGGCCGCCGGCGGCCAGCGCCACGACCGCAAAAGCGAAGGTCGCGCCGAAGAGCACGACCATCAGGTTGTGCGGAAACACCGCATAGAAATTCCCGGCGAGCGGCGCGTGAAAGAGCGAGCCGTTCAGCAGCGCGGCAAGCAGCAGGAACAGCGCGAGCCCGACTGCGGCCGCCAGCGCCAGCACCAGCCCGTTGCGCCGGTACGCGGCGCCCCATGACGGCGGCCAGGCGTAATCGGCGTAGGTCTGCCCGCGCAGGGCGGCCATCGCCGGCGGCAGGTCCACCGCGAATTCATGCGGGCTGGCGTACTGGCAGGCGTGCAGGCAGGCGCCGCAGTTATGGCAGAGATTGGCCAGATAGTGGACGTCGGCCTTGGCGAAGGCCAGCCGGCGGGTCATCGCCGGAAATACCGCGCAAAAACCTTCGCAGTAGCGGCAGGCGTTGCAGATCTGCAGCTGGCGCGCGACTTCGGCCTCGGCCGCCGTCGGCGGCAGCGCGCCCGCCGCGAGCGCCGCCGCTTCGCGGCCGAGCGCTTCAAGCCGGCGCATCGGCCCCCTCCCGCAACGCCGCTCGCGCCGCCTGCGCACCGGCGATGCGCCCGAACGCGGTGCCGATCGACATGCCGACCCCGGCGGTATAACCCTGGCCCAGCACGTTGCCGGCCATCATTTCACCGGCGACGAACAGGTTGGCGCTCGGCCTGCCGCCGAAATGGACCGCGGCCTGCTCATTGGTTTTCAGCCCGAGATAAGTGAACGTGATCCCCGGCCGCAACGCGTAGCCGTAGAACGGCGGCGTATCGATCGGACGCGCCCAGTGCGTCTTCGGCGGGCTCAGGCCGGCCGTCGCGCAGTCGTCGAGCACCGTGTGATCGAAAGTACCGGGCCGGCAGGCCGCATTGAAGTCGCCCAGCGTCTTCATGAAGGCAGCTTGGTCCAATCCCAACCGGCCAGCGAGTTCCGGCAAGGTTTCGGCCCGCGTGCCGGGAAAGACCGGCGGCATGAAGCGGCCCACCGCCTTGCTGTCGATGATGCAAAAGCCGATCTGCCCGGGCTGCTGCGCGACGAGGCGGCCCCAGATCGCGTAGCGCTTCGGCCAGAAATCCTCGCCCTCGTCGTAGAAGCGCGCGCCGTCCCGGTTGAGCATCACGCCCAGCGACACGCAGTCGACCCGGGTGCAGATCCCGCCGTCATACAGCGGCGCGCGGGCATCGATCGCCACGCAATGCGACTGCGACGGATCGCCGATGGCGTCGACCCCCGCGTCGAGCATGAACCTGAGCAGGACGCCGGTGTTGAAGCGCGTGCCGCGGATCAGGAAGTTGTCGGCCGGCCACTCGCCGCGTTCGTTGCGGCCCCAGGCCTCGCGCAACCATTCGCGGTTGGACTCGAAGCCGCCGCAGGCGAGCACGCAGGCCTTGGCTTCGAGGCGCTCGCCGCTTGCCAGCCGGGCTGCGACGAAGCGGCTGCCGTCGAGCTCGAGCCCGGTCACGGGCGAGTCGTAGCGAACCCGCACGCCGAGCGCCTGCGCGCTGCGGTAGTAGGCGTTGAGCAAGGCCTTGCCGCCGCCCATGAAGAAGGCGTTGGTGCGCGCCACATGCAGCGCGCCGGACAGCGGCGGCTGGAACCGCACCCCGTGCGAGCGCATCCAGTCGCGGCAAGTCGAGGACGCGCGGATCACCAGCCGGGCCAGCCGCTCGTCGGTCAATCCGCCCGTCACCTTGAGCAGGTCCTGCCAGAACTCCTCCTCGGGATAGGCATCGACCAGCACGTCCTGCGGCGCGTCATGCATGCAGCGCAGGTTGCGCACGTGCATCGAATTGCCGCCGCGCCAGTCGCGCGGCGCCGCTTCGAGCATCAGCACGCCGGCGCCGGCCTCGCGGGCCATCAATGCCGCGCAGAGCGCGGCATTGCCGCCCCCGATGACGAGGACATCGGTCATGCGCGTGAAGTCCGCTGGAGCATGGGGTCGTGCATCGGCTGGGATAATCGCACAAATGAATCGCAAGCCCAGGGTCGTCGTCGGTCTGAGCGGGGGCGTGGACTCCGCGGTGACCGCGTACCTGCTCAAGGCGCAGGGCTGGGACGTCGTCGGCATCTTCATGAAGAACTGGGAGGACGACGACGACAGCGAGTACTGCTCGTCCAACGAGGATTTCGTCGATGCGGCGGCGGTGGCCGACGTGATCGGCATCGAGATCGAGCACGTGAATTTCGCGGCCGAGTACAAGGACCGCGTGTTCGCCGAATTCCTGCGCGAGTACCAGGCCGGCCGCACGCCGAACCCCGACGTGCTGTGCAACGCCGAGATCAAGTTCAAGGCGTTCCTGGACCATGCGATGCGGCTGGGCGCGACGAAGATCGCGACCGGGCATTACGCCCGCGTGCGCGAGCGCACCGGCCGGTTCGAGCTCCTGAAGGGCCTGGACGACACCAAGGACCAGAGCTATTTCCTGCACCGCCTGAACCAGGCACAGCTGGCGAAGACGCTGTTCCCGGTGGGCGAGCTGCGCAAGACCGAGGTTCGGCGCATGGCGCAGGAGATCGGGCTGCCCAACGCGAAGAAGAAGGATTCCACCGGCATCTGCTTCATCGGCGAGCGGCCGTTCCGCGAATTCCTCAACCGCTACATCTCGAAGGAACCCGGCCCGATCAAGGACGAGCGCGGCCGCGTGATCGGCCAGCACCAGGGACTGAGTTTCTACACCCTGGGCCAGCGCCAGGGCCTGGGCATCGGCGGCTTGAAAGAACGCGGCGCGCAGCGCGGCGGGGGCGAACACGAGCCGTGGTTCGTGGCGCGCAAGGACATGGAGAACAACACGCTGTGGGTCGTGCAGGGCCACGACCACCCGTGGCTGCAGTCATCGGCGCTGGAGGCCGACGATGCGAGCTGGGTTTCGGGCCAGTCGCCTGCACCCGGCGCCTACGCCGCCAAGACCCGTTACCGCCAGGCCGACGCCGCGTGCACGCTGGCCAGCGCGGCCGCCAGCGCATTCCGCCTCGAATTCAGCGAGCCGCAATGGGCGGTCACACCCGGGCAGTCGGCCGTGCTGTACGACGGCGAAGTGTGCCTCGGAGGCGGTGTGATTTCTTCGCCCGGCTAGAACGGGATGTCGTCGTCCATGTCGTCGAAGCCGGTCGAGGGCTTGGACGCCGGCTTGGACGCGGCCGGGGCGGCGGGACGCGCGGCCGGTGCGGGACGGCGCTGGCCGCCGCCTTCCTCGTCGCCCGACGGCCCGCCCATGCCTTCACGCGCACCGAGCAGTTGCATCTCGGTGGCGATGATGTCCACCGTGTTCTTCTCGATGCCGTCCTTGTCGGTGTACTTGCCGTATTTCAGGCGCCCTTCGACATAGATCGGCCGGCCCTTCTTCACGTATTCGCCGGCAATCTCGGCCAGCCGGTCATAGAACGTGACGCGGTGCCATTGGGTGTCTTCGATGGTTTCACCGGTGTTCTTGTCCTTGCGCTTGCTCGACGTGGCCACGCTGACGTTCGCGACCGCCTGGCCCGAGGGCAGATAGCGCACTTCCGGGTCGCGGCCGCAATTGCCGACCAGGATGACTTTGTTGACGGATGCCATGGGGAATGTTCCTCCATTAATTCGTTGATTATGTCGCCTGGGCCTCGTCGGCGAGCGCTTCCTGTGCCGATCGATCCCTCCTGGGCGCCCTCATGGGCCAGGCCACCACGAGCCAGAGCAGCATCAGCCCCGCGTTCACGGCAAACAAGCCTTCTGCTCCAACGTTCTTGGTCAGCCAGCCGCCGACCGCCCCGCCTGCGAACAAACCCAGGGACTGCAATGTGTTGTACACGCCCAGCGCCCCGCCGCGCGCATGCGCGGGCGCGATTCGCGACACCATGCTGGGCTGCGACGCCTCCAGCACGTTGAACCCGCAGAAGAACACGAACAGCAGCAGGCCCAACGCCAGCATGCTGGGTGCGCCGGCCACGAGTAGCAGCCCGACCTGCACCAGCATCACGATCCCGATCGAAGCCAGGAACACGGCGCGCAAGTAGCCACGACGCTCGAGCGGGAACAGCGTGGCGCCCATCACGACGAAAGAAGCCAGCACCGCCGGCAGGTAGACATGCCAATGCTGCGCTTTGGGCAGCCCCGCCTTGACCAGCAGCGCGGGAATGGCGATCCACATCGCCAACTGCGCCGCATGCAGCACGAACACGCCCACGTCGAGCCGCAACAGGGGCGTATGGCCGAGCACTTCGGACAGCTTGCCACGCGGCAGGTTCTTGTGTTGCAAAGGCTCGGGCGGCACCCACCAGGCGACCACGCCGATACAGGCCAGGGCCATGGCGCCGGTGACCATGAACAGCCCGTTCAAGCCGATCCGCGCCGCGAGCGCCGGCGCGAGGATCAGGGAGAGCGCGAACATCAGGCCAATGCTGCCGCCCACCAGCGCCATCGCCTTGGTGCGCACGCTATCGCGGGTCTGGTCGGCCAGCAGGGCAGTGACCGCCGCCGACACCGCGCCCGCGCCTTGCAGCGAGCGGCCGATGATCAGCCCCATGATGCTGCCGGCCGCCGCCGCGAGGAAGCTGCCGGCGGCGAACAGCAACAGGCCGAGGATGATCACCCGCTTGCGGCCGAACCGGTCCGAGGCCAGCCCGAACGGGATCTGCAGGATGCCCTGCGTCAGGCCGTAGATGCCCATCGCCATCCCGACCAGGGCCGGATCGTTGCCGCCGGGGTATCTGGCGGCTTCCAGGGCGAACACCGGCAGGACCAGGAACAGGCCCAGCATGCGGGCGGCGAAGATCGTGGCGAGCGAACCGCTGGCGCGGCGCTCGGTCGGCGTCATACGGCCGGGGTCGGCGAAGGCGGGAGGAGATTTCACGGATCGGAACAGGCCTCTGGTGACGGGCCGCGGCGGCCCGAAAGCTCAGATTGTCCCGCATGCGCGAAACCGCTCAGCCAGCACCGGTTCCGACGTCCCCCCGGCCCGCAGATCCACGGCGATCCGGCCAGGCCTTATTGCCTGGGAATGCCGGCGGCGAACCAGGCGCCGTTGCCGCTGACGATCAGCAGGGCCGGGCTGGTGCACGGGGCCGGCGGGAACGGATTGAGGAAGCCGCCGATCGAGAAGTCGCCGCGCGGATCCAGCGCCACCAGATCCGAATCGAACGGCACACCGGCGCAGAACAGCCTCGCGCGCACGCTTTGGCCGCCGTTCGTGCCGATGTTGTCGCCGCCGGCCAGCAGGAGACCGCGGCCGTCCACTTGGATCTTGCCGTCGGAGGTGATGGCGGCAGTCAGGCGGGAGATCACCCAGGGGAGGCCGCCGGGACTGACGCCATGCACCAGGTTCGGCGCCGGCCCCGCGCGCAGCGGCTGGACGCCGATGCCCTCGTCGAAGCGCGCCACCAGATCAACCGCATGGGCGGCGAGCGGCAGCGTGGCGGCAAGGGACAGCAGGCAGGCTGACAGTGTTTTCTTCATGTGGATCTCCTGAGGATGGAAAGGGCTGGGCCCAGTCGGGGCGACTGGCGAGTGCATGAACACGATTCGTCCAGGTCTATTCCAGCCGGGCGTGTAACGGTTGTGCTCGACCTTGATTGCCCTGCGCGGACGCCCCGGCGGGGCGGAGCCGGAAAAAATCGCCGCCGGGCTATCATGGCCGGTTTACTTTTGCGCACCGAGAAGTTGAACTCATCGCCCGATGTCCAAGCCGTGGAGAGCCGTGAAAGCGCTTCGCCCAGCGGGCGCGCCGCCGACGCCGGCAAATACCTGGCCGCCACGCTGGCCCAGCGGATCAGCATCCGGGGGGCGCGCACCCACAACCTCAAGAACATTGACCTCGACATCCCGCGCAACCAGCTGGTCGTGATCACCGGGCTGTCGGGATCGGGCAAGTCGTCGCTGGCCTTCGACACCTTGTACGCGGAAGGGCAGCGGCGCTACGTCGAGAGCCTGTCCGCGTATGCGAGGCAGTTCCTGCAGCTGATGGACAAGCCCGACGTGGACATGATCGAAGGCCTGTCGCCGGCGATCTCGATCGAGCAGAAGGCCACCTCGCACAACCCGCGCTCCACCGTGGGCACGGTGACGGAAATCCACGACTACCTGCGCCTGTTGTTCGCGCGGGCCGGCACGCCGTACTGCCCCGACCATGACATCCCGTTGCAATCGCAAACCGTTTCGCAGATGGTCGATACGGCACTGGCGCTGCCGGCCGAGACGCGGTTGATGGTGCTGGCGCCGGTGGCGCGTGACCGCAAGGGCGAATTCCTCGACGTCTTCGCCGAGATGCAGGCGCGAGGTTACGTGCGCTTCCGGGTGGACGGCCAGACCTGCGAGTTCGACACGCTGCCCAAGCTCAAGAAGGCCGAGAAGCACGACATTGACGTGGTGATCGACCGGCTCAAGGTGCGCCCCGATGTGCAGCAGCGCCTCGCCGAAAGCTTCGAGGCCGCGCTGCGGCTGGCCGACGGCCGGGCCATCGCCGTCGAGATGGACCGCGGCGAAGAGCACCTGTTCAACGCCAAGTTCGCGTGCCCGGTCTGCGGCCACTCGATCGCCGAACTGGAGCCGCGCCTGTTCTCGTTCAACTCGCCGGTGGGCGCCTGCCCGTCGTGCGACGGGCTGGGCCACAAGGAGTTCTTCGATCCCGCGCGGGTGGTCGCGTTCCCGAGCCTGTCGCTGGCCGGCGGCGCGATCAAGGGCTGGGACCGGCGTAACGCCTATTACTTCGCGCTGCTCGAAAGCCTGGGGCGCCACTACAAGTTCAGCCTGGAAGTGCCGTTCGAGGAGCTGGCGCAGCCCGTGCAGCAGGCCATCCTGTACGGCTCGGGCGAGGAGGAGATCCGTTTCGCGTACTCGCTCGAATCGGGCCCGTCGAGGCGCCGGGTCACCAAGAAACATCCCTTCGAAGGCGTGATCCCGAACATGGAACGGCGCTACCGCGACACCGATTCGGTGATGGTGCGCGAGGACCTGGCGCGTTACCGCAGCTTGCAGCCGTGCCCCGAGTGCCACGGCACCCGGCTGCGCAGCGAGGCGCGCCACGTGAAGATCGGCGAAGGCGAGCAGGCGCGCGCCATCTTCGAGATCGGCCACGCCACCTTGCGCGAGGCCTTCGAATATTTCGACGGCCTGCGGCTGCACGGCGCCAAGGCGGAGATTGCCGAAAAGGTGATCCGCGAGATCGGCCTGCGGCTGAAATTCCTCAACGACGTCGGTCTGAATTACCTCAGCCTGGACCGCAGCGCGGAAACGCTGTCCGGCGGGGAGGCGCAACGCATCCGCCTCGCCTCGCAGATCGGCTCCGGGCTCACCGGCGTGATGTACGTGCTGGATGAACCCAGCATCGGACTGCACCAGCGCGACAACGACCGGCTGATCGGCACGTTGCGCCACCTGCGCGACATCGGCAACAGCGTGATCGTCGTCGAACACGACGAGGACATGATCCGCGCCGCCGACCACCTGATCGACATGGGACCGGGCGCGGGCATCCACGGCGGACAGGTGATGGCGCAAGGCACTTACGAGGACATCAAGGCGACCGAAGCGTCGCTGACCGGGCAGTACCTGTCCGGCAAGAAGTCGATTGCCGTGCCCAAGCGCCGCACGCGCTGGCTGCCCGTGGCGGACCTGCTGCCGGCCGAGCCGCGCAAGCCTTCGCGCTTTGCGCCCAGCGATGCGGCGGTGCGGCGCGCCGCGCGCGAGGCCGAACACCTGGCCACCCGCGGCGACGTGCAGGAAATCCGGGTGCTCGGCGCCACCGGCAACAACCTGAAGAACGTCAACGTCGCGTTCCCGGTCGGCCTGCTCACTTGCGTGACCGGTGTCTCGGGATCGGGCAAATCGACGCTGGTCAACGACACGCTCTATGCGGCCGTGGCGCGCACGCTCTACCGTGCGCACGAAGAGCCGGCGCCGCACGAAGCGGTGGAAGGGATCGAGCACTTCGACAAGGTGATCAACGTGGACCAGTCGCCGATCGGGCGCACGCCGCGCAGCAATCCGGCCACGTACACCGGCCTGTTCACCCCGATCCGCGAACTGATGGCCGAAGTGCCGATGGCCAAGGAGCGCGGCTACGGGCCCGGCCGTTTTTCGTTCAACGTGGCGGGCGGGCGCTGCGAAGCGTGCCAGGGCGATGGCGTCGTCAAGGTGGAGATGCACTTCCTGCCCGACGTGTACGTGGCGTGCGACGTCTGCCACGGCCAGCGCTACAACCGCGAAACGCTGGAAGTGCAGTGGAAGGGCCGCAACATCGCGCAGATCCTCGACATGACTGTGGAGGATGCGCACCTGTTCCTCAAACCCGTGCCCACCATCGCGCGCAAGTTGCAGACGCTGCTCGACGTCGGGCTGTCATATATCAAGCTGGGGCAGGCCGCCACCACACTTTCGGGAGGCGAGGCGCAGCGGGTAAAACTCGCGTTGGAGCTGTCCAAGCGCGACACCGGCCGCACGCTTTACATCCTGGACGAGCCGACCACCGGACTGCATTTCGCCGACATCGACCTGCTGCTCAAAGTGCTGCACCAATTGCGCGACGCGGGCAACACGATCGTCGTGATCGAGCACAACCTCGACGTGATCAAGACCGCCGACTGGATCATCGACATGGGCCCCGAAGGCGGCGCCGGCGGCGGCGAGGTTGTGGGCGTGGGCACGCCGGAGGAGCTGGCAGCCAACCCGGCGAGCCACACAGGGCGCTACCTGAAGCGGCTGCTTTAGTCGACGAATGCAATCGCAGGTCCGAAGAACTGGTGCCACGGGGTGACGGCAGAGCGATTGTTGCGAAAGTGATGAACCTCGACGTCCCGAAGGCTGTGGACTTGGTCTATTCGATCGACAATCGACGATTGGCCAGCAAGCGGATCGTCCTGCTTGCCGAGTAGCAGAACAAGAAGATTCAGATGGAGGCAGTAGAGTCTTTCCATCGAGGAGCCGAAGCATGGCCATGACCTGGTACCGCCTGGAACTGCAAGAAGGCATCGAGGCCGAGGTCGACTTTGCCTGGCGCGCCGCCTGGAAGGTGGCGCACGAGCAAGACCGGCCGGACTCCGGCCACGCCGTCTTTCGCGCGAGCAACGGCAGTAAGGGCGTGATCCTCTATTTCTCGCCGCTCGAGCAGACGCTGGCGGAAACGTTCGGCGCGAAACCGTGCGCCAAGCCCTCGCTCATCGGCCTGCGCCTGGTTGCTGGACACCGGCGCGCCCTCCAGACCTATTTTCCCGATGCCGTCCAAAATGGCGAAACCAAGCCGGAAACGACTCGGGCGCCCATACACTTTCAGCCCAGCAAAATCCGGCGCGCATTCGCCCCGACGCATCCGTTCGATCCCACTCACCCATCCCAGCCGGCGCCTCTTTGAGCAACCCCTTGCCGGCGCTTGCTAGTTTCCTGTACAAAATACCAGTGAGCAAGCGCTTACAAGCGTGGGGGCATGCGCCGAACAGTCGTGCCGTAACGACAGATGAGCGCCGGGTGCACGTTTCCCCTCCACGGTCCAGCACAAAACGTTCCAAAACAATACAAAATGTGTCTTTATGTAAACGAACCGGCCAATCGTGGGACTTCTTCCGCCTCGCAACGACAAATTGCTGGACCTGGTCGGGTCCATCTATGCCTCCGCGACCGAACCGGATGCGCTGCCCCAGACGCTCAGCGCCCTCAGCAAGACAGTACAGGGTGAGTTCGCGCAAATCCTGACCCTGGAGCGCGGAAGTGGGCGCGTACTGCATTCGTGCATCAGCGACGCCGGCGCCACATTCGAAAAGGCCCACGACCGATACGTCAGCCAGTGGGCCGCACTCGATCCACGCGCAGCGTGGCTTGCTTCCCTGCCGCCGGGGTCGGTCGCGCGCTGCCACGAGACCTTCGACGACGCATTCATCGGGACCAGCAGCTTCTACCAGGAGTACCTCATCCCGCTCGGCTTTCGCTGGGCGCTCGCGGGCGTGCTCGATTCGGGACCGGACACGCTGACGGCGATCGTCAACGTCCGCAAGATCGACTCTCCCCCTTTTGAGGATTGGGCGGCGGCTGCCTTGCAGCAGCTGCTGCCCCACTTCCAGAAGGCCCACCTGATCAGGGTCAAGCTGGAACAGCAGGCCGCGGCCGGCGCGTCTGCCGTGGAAATGATCCGCGCGCTTCCCGTACCCTGCCTGTTCACGGATCACGCCGGGCGCTGCGTCGAGCGGAACCGGGCGTTCGAAGAGATCATGGAAGCGTTCTCCGTGCAGCTGGTGATCGGGCGAGTCCGCTTTCCCGACTCGGACTTGCAGAACACCTGGGAGACAGCGCTGTCCGACACACACGCCACGGCGCTGGGGCACACGTTCGCCGCCACAGCCCCGAACGGAAAGCAATGGGGGGTTCATCTCATCCCGTCCCAACCGCTTCCGGGCAACGGGGAGGCTGTGGACGCGAAGATGATCCTCGTCGTCTTCGAGCCGAAGGCGGCATACGGGCAAGCGAGCGTGGAATCGGTGGCGCTCGGGGCCAAGTTGACCCGGGCGGAACTCGAAGTGGCAACCAGCCTGCTGCAGGGATTCTCCGCCAAAGTCATCGCGAAGCAGCGCGGCGCCTCTGTCAACACGGTGAGAAGCCAGATCACTTCGATCCTGGAAAAGACGGGGTACAAGTCGCAACGCGAGCTGATCGCCGCTGTCGGAGCCAGTTCGTTCGGCAACAGCGTCTTCAGCATCTTCCAGTCCAACCCCTTGCAGGGCATCCGCTGACGCGAACGGGCGGCTCGGTGCGGTGGAACGTCTCCCTCTTGCTTGTCGCGAGCAAGGCAACTTTTCATCATCACGCAAATGCATGATGACGCGTATTGATACAAATCAAACAATCGCTCCTCACACCCACTTCCGAGGAGCTATGCATGAGAGATACCGCCAGGACAAGCACGAAAGTCGCCGCCATCACCGGCGCCGCCCATGACGAAACATTGGGTGGAGTCACCGAGGATCAGGGCGGCACGCTGGACGTCCTGGCCAACGATCCGGGTTCGGCATGGCTGTACTCGCTGTGCCAGGATCCCGGCGCCGCAACGACCTTCGACCAGTTCCCGATCGTGCAGAGCGCCTTCACCAGCCAAGGCGGCCAGATCGCCATCGTGGATGGCGCGCTGGTGTATTCCGCGAGCCCATCGATGCAGAGCCTGGCTGCCGGCGAAACGGGCCTCGACACCTTCATCTATACCATCCGCATGGCAAATGGCGCGTTGAGCACCGCCACGGCCACCGTGGTGGTAACGGGTGTGAACGATGACGCCTCGATCAGCGGGGACGACTCGGGTTCGGTCACCGAGGACGGCACCCTCAGCACCGGCGGCACGCTTTCGGTGAGCGACGTCGATCACGGCGAGAACGTGTTCGCCGCCGTCGATCCCGACGCACTGCACGGCACATATGGGGAATTCACCTTCAACGCCGGGGCCTGGTCGTATTCGCTGAGCAACTCCGACCCGCTCGTGCAAGCGCTGACCAGCGCCGACCAGGTGACCGATACCCTGACGGTGACTTCGCTCGACGGCACGGCCTCGCATGACATTGTCGTCACGATCAATGGCGCGGACGAGCCGGTGCCCGATCCCGATCCCGCCCCGCCGGAGAACGGCTCGGTGACGTGGCACGTCAACCATGGCTTGACCGACCAGAACGGCAGAGTCATTTTTGACGGGTTCGACAGCAACGACGTCGTGCAATATGCCAACAGCTATACCTACGTGGGGGCCCAGTACGTCGACTACATCGGCAACGACAGCATCGTCGACTCGACCCTGCTGACGTTCGACTTCACTGCGAACGACAGCAAGCCCAACGTGCAGGTGGTCCTCGTTGGATACATCGGCTTCACCGCGGGCCAACTTTTCCACAGCGACGTCGGAGAGGTGTGATTGGATCGCGCCGGGATGCGGGCAACGTTGATGAAAAGACGGCGATGACTTGGTACCGCTTGGATCTCAGGAACGGGTTCGAACCAGAAATCGACTTCGCCTGGCGGGCGGCGTGGAAGGTGGCGCATGAAGCCGACAAGCCGGACCGCGGCCACGCCCTGTTTCGCGCGAGCGGCTCCGGTGACACGGTGATCCTGTACTTCCCGCCGATCGAGCAGATGCTGGCCGAAACATTCGGCGCAAGGGTGTGCGACAGACCGGCGCCCGCCGACTTGTGGCTGGTGTGCGGCCACGCGCGCGCGTGGCAACACTACTTTCCCGGCAGCCCGCAACAGCTGGCCGAACAGCAGGAAGCAGCCCTTGCTTACGAGCTGCTGGAATCGAACCGGCCAGCGCGCGGATTCGCGCACGGCCATGCGTCTGCGTACGAGCCGACCCACCCTTTGAATCCGTTTCGGCCCACGGAGCCTTCCCACCCCGGCGCATGAGGGGCGCCCTTCGGGGGTGGAACGCAGGGCGGTGCCTTTGGGCGACGCGAACGCCCAGCCACCGCGGCCACGTGCCGTTTCGCCGGCATCGAGCCTGGAGAGGGCGCGCTCACGCGAGCGCCGCCTCGATGTCTTTCGCCAGGGCCGCCGGCGCGTCGGCCGGCGCATAGCGTTTGATCACCCGGCCGTCCTTGCCGACCAGGAACTTGGTGAAATTCCATTTGATCGATTTGCTGCCCAGCAGGCCCGGCGCTTGAGCCGTCAGCCACTGGTACAGCGGGTCCGCCGTCGCGCCGTTCACGTCGATCTTGGCCATCATCGGGAAACTCACGCCGTAGTTGACCTGGCAGAACTGCGCGATCTCGTCGTTGCTACCTGGGTCCTGCGAGCCGAACTGGTTGCAGGGAAAACCCAGCACCACCAAGCCCTTCTTGCCATAGGTCTGGTGCAACTCTTCCAGGCCGCCGAACTGCGGCGTGTACCCGCAGGCGCTGGCCGTGTTGACGATGAGCATGGCCTTGCCCCTGAACTGGCTCAGAGGGACGGTCTTGCCGTCGATCTGGCGCGCTTCGAAGTCGTAAACGGTAGTCATGCTTCATTGTGCGTCAACGCGGCGCGCGACGGGCAGGTCCACGGGCCAGGCGGACCAGGCCGCTGCAGCCAGGATCAGCGCGCCGCCCAGCAGCGTGCGGGCCGTCAATTCCGCCGCGCCCAGCGCAACGGAGGAGAGGCTGGCGAACACCACTTCCGACAACATGACCAGCGCGGCGGCATGGGCGTTCATTCGGGCCGCGCCGTACTGCAGCGCCACGTTGCTGGCGAGAAAGCCCAGGCTGAGGGCCAAACCGACCAAAGCCCAGCCTGCGTGCGGCGCCGGCAACGCGGGGATCGCCCCCAGCGCCACGCCGGCCGACGCGGCGCCGGCCGCCAGCAACGCGCCGCCGCCGAACATCGCCAGGATGCGCGCGGCGGGCTGGCTGCGGCGGAGTTTGCGCAGCAGGATGTTCGTGAGCGCAAAGCTGAAGCCGCCCATCAACGCCAGCCAGTCCGCTGTGCCTTCGGGCACCGGCCAGGGCGAGGCCGCCGTCTTGAGCACGATCACCACGCCCGCCATCGCGAGTGCGAGCCGCGCCAGCGCGCCGAATGTCGGCTTCTCGCCGAGCAAAGGCCAAGCCAGCACCACCGTCCAGGCCGGCATGAGATAGAACAGCAGCACCACCCGCACGACATCGCCGATGGTCACCGCCCAGTTGAATCCCACGTTGGTCATGCCGGCGGCGCACAGCAGCAGCCACAGCAGCGGCTCGCTGCGAAAGCCGTGCCACGCTCGCGGCTTGACGGCGAGCAGGCAGGCCATCGAAATCGCATACACCAGCGCGGTCGCCCACAAGGGATGCAGCCCTTGGCGCTGCAATTCGCGAAACGGCCACCAGGACACGCCCCACACGAACGCGTTGAGCAGCAGCGCCAGCGCCGGCAGGAGGGCGCCCCGCCTACCCATGCGGGTTGTCGTGGCGGGCGATCTCCAGCAGGTGTTCGAGTTCTTCGGGGTATTTTGCGCAGTTGCTGCGGTGCCAGCGCTGGATCAGCCACATCACGCCGGCCACGATCAGCCCGAAACCGGTGATGGCGCCGAACGCCGACATGCCCATGCCGGCCGACAGGCTGTAGAACGCGCCCAGCCCCAGGATGCAGGCCTGCTCGTTGAAGTTCTGCACCGCGATGGAACGCCCGGCGCCCATCAGGTTGTGGCCGCGGTGCTGCAGCAGCGCGTTCATCGGCACGACCATGAAGCCGGCGATCGCGCCCAGCAGGATCAGGAACGGCGCGGCCACCCACACGTTGCCGATGAAGTTCATCAGGATGACCAGGACGCCCATCACGATCCCCAGCGGCATCACCCCGGCCGCCATGTCCAGGCGCATGCGCACCGACGCGACCGCCGCACCCACCGCCGTGCCCAGCGCGACGACGCCCGACAGCGAGGAAGCCTGCGTCGTGCTGTAGCTCAGGGCAGCCGCGCTCCAGGCCAGGATGATGTAGCGCAGGTTGCCGCTCACGCCCCAGATCAGCGTGGTGGTGGCCAGCGAGATCTGCCCGAGCTTGTCGCGCCACAGGCGCGAGTTGCAGATCCAGAAATCCGGCACCAGCGCCAGCGGATTGCTCGGCATGCGCCGCATCTCGACGCCCGTGTGCGGAATGCGCGTATTGAACCAGGCCGCCAGGATGTAGATGAAGATCAGCACGAAGATGGCGGCTTCGGGCGGCGTGTCGATGCCGGTGTCGATCACCGGAAAGTCGAACGCGAGCATGCGCGACGCGACGGACTGCCCGACCAGTTGCCCGCCCAGCAGGATGCCCAGGATGATCGAAGCGATCGTCAGCCCCTCGATCCAGCCATTGGCCTTGACCAGCTGCGAGGCCGGAAGCAGCTCGGTGAGGATGCCGTACTTTGCCGGCGAATAGGCGGCGGCTCCGAGGCCCACCACCGCATACGCCATCAGCGGGTGCATCCCGACCAGCATGAGTACGCATCCCACCACCTTGATCGCGTTGCTCACGAACATGACCTTGCCCTTGGGCATCGCATCGGCGAATGCACCCACGAACGGCGCGAGCACCACGTAGAACAGGGCGAACATCGGCACCAGCGCCGCCGCCTGCCAGGTGGGTGCTTTCGAGGTCTTGAGCAATTCAACGGCGGCAATGAACAGCGCGTTGTCGGCCAACGACGAGAAAAACTGGGCCGACATGATGGTGTAGAAACCGCGCTTCATTGGCTGGGTTGGGGGCGCATCAGCAGGGCTGACGGGCGCGTTTTTTTGGTACTGTCTCCGAGCGACAAGGCGTTATATCACGCTGGGTAATGACAAAATCCGGCTGACGCCATCCCGACCCGCCGCCATGCCCCGCCCCATCCAGGCCACCATCCATCTCGACGCGCTGCAACATAATCTGGCGCGCATGCGCGCGGCCGCGCCCGACGCCAAGGTGTGGGGCGTGGTCAAGGCCGACGCGTACGGCCACGGGATCGAGCGCGTGTACGAGGGGCTGCGCGGCGCGGACGGATTCGCGTTGCTGGACCTCGAGGAGGCGCAGCGTGTTCGCTCGCTCGGCTGGCGCGGCCCGGTCCTGTTGCTCGAAGGGGTGTTCGAGCCGCGCGACCTGGAGCTGTGCTCGCGGCTGGCCCTCTGGCACACGGTGCACTGCGACGAGCAGATCGACATGCTTGCGATGCACAAGACGCGCGAACCCCATCGCGTGTTCCTCAAGCTCAATTCCGGCATGAATCGCCTGGGCTTTGCGCCGCGGCGCTTCCGCGCGGCGTGGACGCGCCTGAACGGGCTGCCGCAGGTCGGCGAGATCTCGCTGATGACGCATTTCAGCGACGCTGACGGCCCCAAGGGCATCGCGCACCAGCTGCGCGTGTTCGACGAAATCACGCGCGACCTGCCGGGCGAGCGCACGCTGTCCAACAGCGCGGCCAGCCTGCGCCACGGCGCCGATCCGGCGGTGCGCGCCGACTGGATCCGCCCGGGCATCGGCGTCTACGGCAGCGCACCGGACTACCCCGAGCACGACATCGCCCACTGGGATCTGCAGCCGACGATGACACTGGCAGCGCGCATCATCGCCGTGCAACAGCTCGCCCCTGGGGACTCGGTGGGCTACGGTTCGCATTTCGCGGCCGACGCGCCGATGCGCATCGGCGTGGCCGCCTGCGGCTATGCGGACGGCTACCCCCGCCACTGCGGCACCGGCACGCCCGTGCTGGTGGACGGCATGCGCACCCGCATCGTCGGGCGCGTCAGCATGGACATGATCACCGTGGACCTGACGGCGCTGCCGCAAGCGGGCTTCGGCAGCGAGGTCACGCTGTGGGGCCGCGCCGGCAACGGCGCCGTGCTCGCGATCGACGAGCCGGCGCGCTCCGCCGGCACGCTGGGATACGAATTGATGTGCGCGCTGGCGCGGCGGGTGCCGGTGGTCACGGCGTAGCTCGCGCGTCAGCGCTTGCGCATCCCCAGCGCCATCACGGCGCCCACCACGATCAATGCGCCGCCCACCTGCACCGGCGCGATCGCCTGGCCCAGGATCAGCCAGCCCAGGATGAGCGCGAACACGGGTTCGATGTTCATGATGGGCGAATTGCCGACCACCCCGAGCCGGGGCAGCACGGTGAACAGGATGGTGATACCCGTGCCGTAGAGGAACGTGAGCATCGCCAGGCCCCACCAGCCGGGGGTGTTGGCGGGCAGGTGAAAGCCGCCCTGCAGCGTCACGGCGGCCAGCGCGACCAGGGTGGCCATGCTCATGGTGGCCGCGGTGCGCACCCGGCCATCCATCTCGAGAGTTTCGTGCTGGGTGATGACGAGCGCCAGGCCGAAAGTGCCGGCCGCCGCCACCGCAAATGCGACACCGGTCCCGATCCGCGCCCACTGGCCGGCGGCGCCGAGACCGGAGGCCGCGCCCAGCACGTCCAGTGCCAGCGCGAGTCCCAGCAGGATGACCGGCATCGCGATCAGCATCGCCCGCTCCGGCCGGTGCTTGTAGATCAGCCACGACCACAGTGCTGTCCAGATCGGGTACGTGTTGAACGCCAGCAGCGCCAGCGCCACCGGCAGTCGCGCCACCGCCGAATAGATGAACAGGCTCTGGAAACCGACCAGGAGCCCGATCACGGGCAGCATCTGCCAGTGGCGCGGTGTGAAGCGCACGCGCGCCCGCTGAATGCGCAGCAGCAGCACGAGCACCAACGCGGTGATCCCGCTGCGGAACACCACTGCGGTAGCCACATCGGCGCCGTTGTTGAAGGCAATGCGCGCCGCCACGTGGTTGGCGCCCATGATGAGCGCGATGAGCAGCAGCGTCGCGAACGCCGCGCCGCTGATGGCCTTGCCGGGGGCCGTCATCAATACAGGCCGCGCATGCGGGCGTGCAGCCGTGCCAGTCCGAGCAGGGCGTCGGTGAAGGGGGTCGCCACGCCGGTCAGCTCCCCCAATTCCTTCACCACCGTCACCAGCGCGTCGAGTTCCACCGCCTTGCCCGCTTCCACGTCCTGCAGCATCGAGGTCTTGAAAGCGCCCAGTTTGCGCGTCACCTGGTGCCGGTCCTCCGGCCGCTGGTCGATCGGGATGCCGATGCGCGCGCCGATCTCCTTGGCCTCGAGCATCACGCGTCCGATGAAGTCGCGCACCAGCTCGTCGTCGAGGATACGGTCCGTGGTGGCGCCGGTGAGGGCGCTGATGGGGTTGACCGTCATGTTGCCCCACAACTTGTACCAGGCGTCCTTCTGGATCTGGTCGGACAGCACGGTTTCGAAGCCGGCCTTCTCCAGCAGCGCGGCGAGTTCGCGCACGCGCGCCGTCTTTTCGCCGGACGGCTCGCCGATGATTAATTTGTTGCCGAAGTGATGCTGCACGAAACCGGGAGCGTTGACCGAGCAGCTGGCGTGCACCACGCAGCCGATGATGTGCTTCGCGGGAACGGCCCGCGCGATGCTGCCGTCGGCATCGATCGACTTCAGGCGAGTGCCGGCGTGGGGTCCGCCGAAGCCCTCGAAGAACCACCACGGCACGCCGTTCATGGCCGTCAGCACGATCGTGTGCGGCCCGAGCAAAGGGGCGATCGCCCACGCGACTTCCGCCATGGCGGGCGCCTTCACGGCGATCACCACCAGGTCCTGCACACCCAGGTCGGCGGGGCTTGCGCTGGCGCGCACCGGCGATGACAGGGTTTCGCTGCCCTCCTGCAAGCGCAGGCCATGCGCCTGCAGGCCCTCGAGCGTGGCGCCGCGCGCTACGACGCTCACCTCGCAGCCCGCCCGCGCCAGCTTCACGCCGAGCCAGCCGCCGATCGCGCCGGCCCCGTAGATGCAGGCCTTCATATCAGTGCTTGTAGCTCGCGTCGATCCGGTCGACGCGCCGCACCAGCGCATCGAACACGTCTTGGCCCGCGCCGAACCGCTGGTCCCACTGGAACGAGTCCAGCGCCGTTTGCCGCGCCACCGCCTCGGGCACGGTGATCGCCGGGCCGAGCGCGGCCTGCGCCACCTGCACCTCGCACGCGCGCTGGAGCGTCCACAGCCGCACGAACGCCAGCGGCAGCGTCGGCGCCCACGCCAGCAGGCCGTGATTGCGCAGGATCACCGCGGGTTTGTCGCCGATG
>JAGRPN010000278.1 GCA_019449555.1 Ramlibacter sp. | reverse complement strand
TCATGGGATCGTCCTCGACCAGCAGCAGTCTCACGGCGCACCTTCCCGAGCCGCAGCGGGGCCGGCGAAGCGAACGAGTTGCGTCGCCAGGTCTTCCTGCGCGAGCAGCCGCGACCGCGCCTGCTGCACGCATGCGCCCCAGGACGAAGGCGCCACGGGCGGGAGGACCCCCGCGATCCCATTCCAAGCCAGGTGAAACTGCCGCAAGCTCGCGGGTGGCGCCAGCCAATCGAGGAAGGCGTCGAGCTTGGCGTGGTGCGCCTTGTCTTCCTGCGGATAGATCTGCCACACCAGGGGCTTGCCGGCCCACAGGGCGCGCACGACCGAATCCTCGCCACGCACGAAATTGAGGTCGCACGCCCAGAGCAGGTGATCGAACTCCGGCTGCGCGAGCAGCGGCAGCGGCGCGACGGCCAGCCGCTCGGCGGCGTTCCAGCCGGGTTCGCGGCTTTGCATGCGGTCGATGGCCGCAGCAGCCGCTGCCGAGGCTCGGCCCGCGGTGGCGAGCAGACAAGTGCGAGCGGGATCGCGCGCCAGCTGGCCGAGCAGCCGGTCCAGCGCCGCCGGTTCGTAGCAGAACAGGCTGAAGAAGCGCCTTCCGGGCTCCGGCGCGATGCCCTGGCGGAGCAGCCACGCATCGCGGTCGAATCGCGCCTGGCACTGCAGCAGATCGGGTTCGCGCAGCAGCCCGCCCGTGCCCGGCGCGAAACCCGGGTAGAAGAAACGCTTGGCCAGCCCGGCGGCAGGGCCGCTCAGCACCGGCGAGGCCAGCCCATGGCAGCGTTCCGCGAACGATTCGGCCGTGAGGTATTCCAGGTTGATCCATGCGGGCTGGCGGCCCTGGGCCCGCGTCTTCGCCGCGATCGCCGCCTGGAACAGCTCGGGCAGCTCGCAGCCGAAGGCTTCGACCACGACGTCGCCGGGTTCGTGCGGCTGCACCGCGTCCCATGGCAGCACCTTCACCCCGGGGCAGCCCTGGGGCGCCATCCAGGCCAGCGCCGAGGCATCGTCCGCCCGCAGCCGCACCGATTCGCCGCGCGCGGCCAGTTGCGCGGCGAGGCGCCAGCACACGCCGATGTCGCCGTGGTTGTCGATGACCTTGCAGAAGATGTCCCAGAGCATGGCGCGGTCAAATTGAGGGAAGATTGTGGCTCCGACATAACCTTGCTTCGCAAAGTGAGTCGTCGCCCCACAGATTGCCCGTGGCGGGCTGATTGTGGCTCCGACATAACCTTGCTTCGCAAAGTGAGTCTATGCCGCAACGATTGTCCGCTTGGCTCCATCGTTGGCCACAATAGCGGCTGTATGTCCGAAGTCCATTCCGATCAACTGCTGTCGCAGGTCGCCGCGCTGCCCGCGCTGCCGGGGGTCTACCGCTATTACGACGCGGACGGCGGCGTGCTGTACGTGGGCAAGGCGCGCAACCTGAAAAAGCGCGTGGCCAGCTATTTCCAGAAGAACCACGGGGGAACGCGCATCGGCCACATGATCGGCAAGATCGCGCGGATGGAAACCACGGTGGTGCGCTCGGAGGCCGAGGCGCTGCTGCTGGAAAACAACCTGATCAAATCGCTCAGCCCGCGCTACAACATCCTATTCCGCGACGACAAGAGCTATCCCTACCTGAAGATTTCGGGCCCGGAGAAGGCGGGGGCGGAAGGCGCTGCCCCATCGGCGGCCACGTTTCCGCGCGTGGCTTACTACCGGGGCGCGGTCGATCGCAAGCATCGCTATTTCGGTCCCTATCCGAGCGCCTGGGCCGTGAAGGAATCGATCCAGCTGCTGCAGAAAGTGTTCCGGCTGCGCACCTGCGAGGACACGGTATTCGCCAACCGCACCCGGCCCTGCCTGCTGTACCAGATCAAGCGCTGCTCGGGGCCTTGCGTCAACCTCGTTTCGCCGCAGGACTACCAGCACGACGTGCAGAACGCCGAGGCCTTCCTGCGCGGCGAAGCGCAGGCCGTCCTGGCGGCGCTGGAGGCGCGGATGATGCAGCACGCGCAGCGGCTGGAGTTCGAGCAGGCGGCCGAACTGCGCAACCAGATCTCGGCGTTGTCCAAGGTGCTGCACCAGCAGTCGGTCGAGACCATTTCCGACAAGGACGTGGACGTGCTCGCCGTCAAGATGCAGGGCGGCAAGGCGTGCGTGAACCTCGCGATGGTGCGGGGCGGCCGGCACCTGGGCGACCGGCCCTATTTCCCGACGCACATCGAGGAGGCCGCGGCAGTGCAGGACTTCGACATCAGCGCGGACGAGGAAGAGCAGGCCGCGGGCGTGCCCGTCGAAGTGCAGGTGCTCGAAGCGTTCATCGCGCAGCACTATATCGGCGTGCCGGTGCCCCCGACGCTGATCACGAGCGAGCCGGTCGGCCGCGAACTGATCGACGCGTTGTCGCTGCAGTCCGGCATCCGGATCACCGCCGTCCACCACCCGCGCGAACAGCGGCGCCTGTGGCTCGAGATGGCGCAGAAGAATGCCGACCTGCAACTGGCGCGCCTGCTCGCCGAGGAAGGCTCACAACAGGCGCGCACGCGCGCGCTGGTGGAAGCGCTGGACCTCGCGCCGGACAACCTGGACAGCTTCCGGATCGAGTGCTTCGACATCTCGCACACCGCCGGCGAGGCGACGCAGGCTTCGTGCGTGGTGTTCCATCACCACAGGATGCAGAACTCCGAATACCGGCGCTACAACATCGAGGGCATCACGCCCGGCGACGACTATGCCGCCATGCGGCAGGTGCTGCTGCGCCGCTACAGCAAACTGGCCGAAGCCGGCCGCGACCCGCCCGAAGCGACCCCGCCCGAAGCGATACCGTCGAATGCCGGTGTCTCCAGCGGGGGTGGAGCGCGCCGCCTGCCCGACCTGGTGCTGGTGGATGGCGGCAAGGGCCAGGTGAGCATGGCCCGCGAAGTCTTCGCCGAGCTGGGGCTGGACCTGGCGGTGATCGTCGGGGTGGAAAAGGGCGAGGGGCGCAAGGTGGGCCTGGAGGAACTGGTGTTCGCGGACGGGCGGGACAAGGTCTATCTGGGCAAGGATTCGGCGGCACTCATGCTGGTGGCACAGATCCGCGACGAAGCCCATCGCTTCGCGATCACCGGTATGCGGGCGCGCCGCGCCAGGGTGCGGGTGGGCGGCAGCCAGCTCGAGGAAATCCCGGGCATCGGCGCGAAAAAGCGCGCGCGCCTGCTGCAGCGCTTCGGCGGCGTGCGCGGCGTCGCCGCCGCCGGTGTGGACGACATCGCGAGCGTCGAGGGCATCTCCAGGGAACTGGCCGAAGAGATCTATCGCGCGTTGCACTGAAGGCGGGCGGGGCTCAGTGGTGATTCCGAAGCAATTCGGGCTGGATGACCGCTCGCCTGCCGTCCGGCCCCGCTCATGCCAGAATCGAGGCATGTTCTTCACCATCCCGACGATCCTCACCTGGACGCGCATCGTCGCGATCCCGCTGATCGTGGGGGTGTTCTATCTTGGGCTGGACGCGAAGCTGCAGAACCTAGTCGCCACGGTGCTCTTCGTCGTGTTCGCGCTGACGGACTGGCTGGACGGCTACCTGGCGAGGCGGCTGAACCAGACTTCTGCCTTCGGCGCATTCCTCGATCCCGTGGCCGACAAGTTCCTCGTGTGCGCGTCGCTGCTCGTGCTCGTCTACCTCAAGCGCGCCGACGTGTTCGTCGCGCTGATCATCATCGGCCGCGAGATCGCCATCTCGGCGCTGCGCGAATGGATGGCGCACATCGGCGCATCCAAGAGCGTGGCCGTGCACGTCCTGGGCAAGCTCAAGACCACCGTGCAGATGATCGCCATCCCGTTCCTGCTGTTCGACGGCCCGCTGTTCGGCGTGATCGACACCGGCCTGTGGGGCACGTGGCTGATCTGGATCGCC
>JAGRPN010000277.1 GCA_019449555.1 Ramlibacter sp. | reverse complement strand
GTGCCGGTGGCGCCGGTGATCAGCCCGTGCCGATTGGCCATTCCAGGCAGCAGGCGGCACTCGGTTTGCGCGTTTCGCGCGATCAGGAGGGGTTCAGCCATGGTTGAAAAGTAGAATAAACAACTTGCGGGACAGATCAAGAATGGTGTGGCCATTTTGCTCTGTCCCCAACTGACTATTGGACAGATCAGGAATCGCGCAGCCATTTTGCTCTGTCCCCAACCGACTAGCAGCAGAACAAAGGACTCCCGTGGCCGGACATAGTAAATGGGCGAACATCCAGCACCGCAAAGGCCGCCAGGACGAGAAGCGCGGGAAGGTGTGGACCCGTGTCATCCGTGAAATCATGGTGGCGGCGCGCCAGGGCGGGGGCGACCTGTCGGCCAATCCGCGGCTGAGGCTCGCGGTCGAAAAGGCCAAGGCCGCCAACATGCCGGCCGATACGATCAAGCGCAACATCGACAAGGCGACGGGCAACCTCGAAGGGGTGCAGTACGAGGAGATCCGGTACGAAGGCTACGGCATCGGCGGGGCGGCGATCATCGTGGACACGATGACCGACAACAAGGTCCGCACCGTGGCGGAGGTGCGCCACGCGTTCAGCAAGTTCGGCGGCAGCATGGGCACTGCCGGCTCGGTGGCGTTCCAGTTCAAGAACGTCGGCCAGCTCATCCTGGCGCCGGGCACCAGCGAGGACAAGGTGATGGAAGTGGCGCTGGAAGCCGGCGCCGACGACGTGGTGGCGGACGACGACGGCACCATCGAGGTGATCACCGCGCCCACCGCGCTGGAGCCGGTGAAGAACGCACTGGAAGCCGCGGGGCTGAAGCCCGAGGTCGCCGAAGTCACCATGCGGCCGGAAAACACGATCGAGCTGGCTGGGGACGACGCCGCCAGGATGCAGAAATTGCTCGACGCGCTGGAAGACCTGGACGACGTGCAGGACGTGTTCCACAACGCCGAAATCGACGAATGAAACGGGCATGAAAGTCCTCGTCATCGGCGGCGGCGGCCGCGAACATGCGCTGGCCTGGAAACTGGCCCAGTCGCCCAGATTGCAGGCCGTCTATGTGGCGCCGGGCAATGGCGGCACTGCGCTCGATCCGCGGCTGGAAAACGTGGAGATCACCGACATCCCGGCGCTGCGCGATTGGGCCCTGCACGAAAAGATCGTCCTGACGGTGGTCGGGCCCGAGGGGCCGCTGGCCGCTGGGGTGGTGGACGACTTCCGCGCGCACGGGCTGCGCATCTTCGGCCCGACGCAGGCGGCGGCGCAGCTCGAGAGCTCGAAGGCCTTCTCGAAGGCGTTCATGAAGCGCCACGGGATTCCCACGGCCGAATACGAAACGTTCGCCGACCCGGCCGCGGCACATGCCTATGTCGATCGATGCGGCGCGCCGATCGTGGTCAAGGCCGACGGGCTGGCGGCGGGCAAAGGCGTCGTAGTGGCGATGACGGCGGCCGAAGCGCACGAGGCCATCGATTTCATGCTGCTGGACAACAAACTGGGCGTCACCCACAACGAGGGCGGTGCGCGGGTGGTGATCGAGGAATTCCTGCAGGGCGAGGAAGCCAGTTTCATCGTGCTGTGCGACGGCCGCAACGTCGCCCCGCTGGCCACGTCGCAGGACCATAAACGGCTGCTGGACGACGACCAGGGTCCCAACACGGGCGGGATGGGCGCCTATTCGCCGGCGCCGGTGGTCACGCCGGCGGTGCACGCGCGCGCCATGCGCGAGATCATCCTGCCCACCATCCGGGGCATGGACAAGGACGGCATCCCCTACACCGGCTTCCTCTATGCCGGCCTGATGATCGATGCGCAGGGCCACCCGAAAGCCCTCGAGTTCAACTGCCGCATGGGCGACCCCGAGACCCAGCCCATCATGATGCGCTTGAAATCCGACCTCTACGAGGTGATGATGGCCGCCACCTCCGGCACGCTCGACACGGTGGACCTGCAATGGGACCGCCGCACGGCACTGGGCGTCGTCATGGCGGCGAGCGGCTACCCGCACAGCCCGCGCAAGGGCGATCCGATCAGCGGCCTGCCCAAGGAAGCCGAGGACGCCGCGGTGTTCCACGCCGGCACGGCCGGAAAAGACGGCGTGATCGTGACTTCCGGCGGACGCGTGCTGTGCGTGACGGCGCTGGCCGACACCGTCAGGGCGGCGCAGCAGCGCGCCTACGAGCTCATCCATCGGATCCATTTCGACGGCGCGCAATACCGCCGCGACATCGGGCATCGCGCGGTGCGAGAGCCCGGCCACGCCGGCCCCAGGACGCCATGACCAACGTCGATACCGTCCGCGATTACCTGCTGCAGCTGCAGGAGCGGATCGTGACCGCCTGCGCCGAAGTGGACAGGGGCAAGTTCGTCAAGGACCGGTGGAAGAAGGGCAAGGGCGAGCCGTTGCAGGGCGACGGCATCACCATGATCGTCGAGGACGGCAAGGTCTTCGAGCGCGCGGGCTGCGGTTTTTCGCATGTGGTCGGCCCGCACCTGCCCGCCTCGGCCACGCAGCAGCGTCCCGAACTGGCCGGCGCCTCCTTCGAGGCGCTGGGCGTGTCGCTGGTGTTCCACCCGCGCAATCCGTACGCGCCGACGGTGCACATGAACGTACGCATGATCGCCGCGACACCCGCCGAGGGCGACCCGGTCGCGTGGTTCGGCGGCGGCATGGACCTGACGCCTTATTACGGTTTCGAGGAGGACGCGGTTTATTTCCATACCGTGTGCAAGTCCACGCTCGAACCGTTCGGAGCGGACAAGTACCCGCGCTTCAAGAGCTGGTGCGACGAGTACTTCTACCTGAAGCACCGCGACGAGCAGCGCGGCATCGGCGGCATCTTCTTCGACGATTTCGCCGAGGGCGGTTTCTCGAACGGCTTCGCGCTCATGAGCTCGGTGGGGGACGCTTTCCTGGACGCTTACATGCCGATCCTGAAGATCCGCAAGGACACGCCCTACGGCGATCGCGAACGCAACTTCCAGTTGTACCGGCGCGGGCGCTACGTCGAATTCAACCTGGTTTGGGACCGGGGCACGCACTTCGGATTGCAGTCGGGCGGGCGCACGGAGTCGATCCTGCTGTCGATGCCGCCGGTGGTC
>JAGRPN010000276.1 GCA_019449555.1 Ramlibacter sp. | reverse complement strand
GGCAGCAACGCGATCAACGGTGGCGGCAACGCATCGGACAACGTGCTGACGGGCAACGATGCGGCCAACCAGCTGTTTGGTGCGGACGGCAATGACAGCCTGTTTGGCGCGCTGGGCGATGACACGCTGAACGGCGCCAATGGTGATGACGTGCTGGATGGCGGCGCTGGGGCCGACAGGCTGGTCGGCGGCCTTGGAGCGGACACTTTCGTCTTCGCGTCCAGCAGTGGAACCGACACGATTGCGGATTTCTCCGTCGCTCAAGGCGATCATATCCAGTTGACGGCGAATCTCAATGGCTCGTCGATCGTGGACGGCGCCAGTGCGTTAGCTGCGACAACAAACGCTGGGAGTGACGCAGTTGTCGATCTTGGAGGCGGAAACTCGATCGTTGTCGTAGGCGTGCTCAAGGCATCGCTCAGTGCTGCCGATTTCCATATCGTGTAGCCGCTGGGTCGAGCCATCACCGTGACCAGTGAACTGGCTCGCGATAGGGCTCATTCCCGGCTATCCGAAGCCAGACTGACGCCCGCTCCGGACGCCAACTCGCCCGCCGTCGCGCTTCAGTGTGATAAAAAGGCTGCTCGACAATTACGCCGTTAGCCTATGCCTACCCTTAAGGGCCACATCGACCATTGCAACAAGAGAACGATTTCCGGATGGGTGATCGATACGCAAGATCCGGCGCGGCGCGTCGAGGTGGAAATTTTCCAGGCAGGCCATCGCGTGGCATCGGTCGTTCCCCGGTTTCGAGCCGAAACGCTACGTCGTGCGTTGGGGCTGGATCACTACCCCGACCCCATTTACCTCTTCAACTTTCCCTTCCCACTGGCCCTAGGCGTGCGCCCGGATGAGCCATTTGATATCCGGATTACGGAGACGGGCGAACCACTCGCACTCGGTGCAAAGCGCGTTGTCAAGCTCGCAGAGGGCCGCTGCGACAAGGCAATCGAAGTGTTGCAAAGGGGTGCGCTGTTATTTCCCCATCCCTCGATACAGCCCAGCGCGCCCGATCTCCTGGAATTAGGGCTACGCGTTTCGGGGGCAGAGTGCGAGATCACTGTTCACATCGGCGAAGAGGAAGAGATGCCCCTGCGTGGCCGGGCTTGGGTTCCGGACCCCCTGTGCCTGAACAAGCCCACTACGATGGTACGCATCGCAATCACGGCCAAGCAACTAGAGATGCACCCTGGTTATGCGATGCCCGTGTTTCTTACCGCGACGGACCGCGAAGAAGGGTCCGTGCTCTCCTTCCACGAGAAGATCAGGACCATCTCAGTCCCCAAGACTGTTTTCGACAAAAATCGCCTTGCTTACCCCGTTCCCGACGATTCGAACATTGCCCGTGTCTCCGGACCCAGCGGCAACCGCGTGAACTACTTGGTGGGCGGCGCGACCACCTTCCGCCAGCTCGACGCTCTCGTTAAATCCTACTTTGACCGCCCAATCGCCAGCTTCAGAACGATCGTAGATTGGGGCGTTGGCTGTGGCCGGGTAATGCGCCAATTCCATGAGGATGTTGAATGCGGTTCGAGAGAGCCCAAGCTCATCGGCATAGACATCGATCCGGTGAACGTCGAGTGGTGCAGTGAGCAACTCTGCGGACTCGGCGACATCCGGCTTTGTGCGAGAGATGGCTTCGATTTGCGCGACTCCTCAGTCGATCTCTTGTACGGGATTAGCGTGATGACTCACCTCTCGGAGTACTACCAGGGCGTGTGGCTGCAAGAAATATCGCGAGTGCTCAGGCCTGGCGGCGTGGCGATCCTGACCACACACGGGGAGCTAGCTACTTATCAGGCCCCGCAATCCGTGGGCCTGCCATTCTTCGAGCAGTTCGGGTTCTTCGATGGCTTTGGCGACACGGCAATTGGCGAGCAAATGTCCTCCTATTACCGCACTACCACCCAGGATGCGCTGTACGTCAGGGACACATGGGAGCGGCACCTCGCCGTCGTGGACATAATCCCAGCAGCAAACGCGTTCAGACAGGACTTCGTTGTGCTACAGAAAGGGGCTACACCATGAACGTCCTCGCGCAGTGCGAGATTGACCGGCTTGTAGACAACCGGATCGCCCGGTAGCGAGCCGCGTCGACCAAGGCCGCTGCCGATAGATGCGAGTTGAACTTCGTCAGAGTCACGACGGAGCGGCCGCAGTTTGGTCGCCCCATATGGTGCGGTAGCGAAGGGAGGTGAGAATTGCATCTGTGCTCTCTCCTGATTTGCTAGACAACGGAGTCCCAAACCGGCCAAGTGAGCCGGTTTTTGCAGTGGCGCAGACAATGATCCACCCCCGATGGCTAAAATTTGCCGTATGCAGTTAATCGTCCATATCGGCACGGGAAAGACCGGTTCGTCCTCCATTCAGCGGACGTTAGTCGTCGCGAAAGCAGTGCTTCGTCAACGCGGGATAGCATATCTTGGTCTCATGGGAGAAGAGCTCCCGCAACGGTATTACAGCTGGCAAAGGGGGGGATGGTCCGAACTTTGGTCGCTGGGTGCTGCCGTCGCTCAGCAACAGTTGTCTGACTTGCTTCAGAAGGGCATTGCCGCATTGCAAGCTGCAGGTTGCGATCGCGTCATCTGGTCAAACGAGACGATCTTTGGGAACCATGAGTTGGTCATGCCGGCTCTGCAAGCATTACGCGATCAAGGCGTGCAGGTGAGCATCGTGGTTTATTTACGGCGACACGATGCGTGGGCCCGTTCTGCCTATCTGCAATGGGGCGTGAAACACAAGACTTATGAGGGAGCTATCAAGCCGTTTGCGGCGTGGTATAGGGAAAACCAGCAACATTTTTTCAGTGGTCTTGAGCCCTGGATTGCTGCGGACTGGGATGATATTTCTGTACGAAACTACGACACGTGCGGCGACGTCGCTGTCGATTTCGTGAAGTATTGCGGGTTGAATCCGGCTGATTTCCAGATCGAACACGAAAACCAAACACCGAACGCCGTCGCATTGGCCCTATGGGCGCTCTACAACGCCCAGTTCGATGGCACGGTACTGCCTGTGGAATTGCACTGGATGTTTCAACGGTCAGGCGTGCTGACCAGAACGCCCGTCGAATGCAATTGGGACACCCTCTATCCGAGCAAGCAGGAATTGGAAGCCGTTGCCACCGGTACAACAGAGGACCGCAAACTGCTCGACGCGGTTTTGGCGGAGCACGGTCAGCCCTCCATGGCAACATCGCCGCTGCCTTACAAGAGCATGTCTGTCAGCCAGAGCCAGATCAATGCAGCGTTTCTTCTCATCTTGAAGAGTCAAAGTGACCAGATAGCGTTGTTGGAGAGAGAGCTGGCGCAGCTCAAAGCCGCCTAGTCGCTGCCGCGAGATTACATCGCGGCGAACGCAAACCTCTCATTCGCGAGCGGCTTACTTCCTGTCTTGTGTGCCAAGCCACTGGCCTCCAACATGCACATCTTCACCAAATCAAAGGATTTCGCGTTGCCACTGCTTCCGCAACTCGCTCGGCGATAATCCTCGCCTGAACTAAGCCGAGGAATTCCAATTCGATGGTCAGTGCGAAAAAGCTAGTACCGAGAGCGAAAAAGCCCGGCCCGTCAGATACCGCGCGCGTGATCGCGGCGAGCGCCCCCGTCCTGCGGTCCCCCCAGGACGCGCCCGTGCTCCTGAAAACGGCGGAGCAGAAGATCGTCGGTGCGCTGAAAATCGACACGGCGGTGATCACTCGCGCCGGGGTGAAACTCCAAGGCTGGGCCGTAGGGGCGGGTGCGCTCCAACTGGAGTGCGACGGTTCGGTCGTGCCTAGCGAGCTGACCCGAACGAGCCGTCCGGACGTCGCGATCGCAATGAAGCTGCCGGAACCGGGGAGCGGCTTCGGGTTTACGCTGACCGCCGGGGCCACATCGGGGTCTTTCATGCTTCGGCTCGAACTCGACGTGGACGGCGAGACCCAGCGCTTGCACTTTCCTTTGAAGCTGCAACGGCCGCCCGTCCTCGGGCCTGGGGGGCTGGCCGGGGCGGTCGGTTTCCTCGAGGCCGCGAGTGCATCGACCATCACTCATGACGGAGTGGTGGTGGGGTGGTCCGTCAATGAACCGGATGCAACCGTGTGGCTGCAAACGGACGCGGGTGATAAATTTTTCCTGGACTCGACGTTCCGCTTTGGCAGGCAGGACGTGTCCAGTTTGCACAGCGGCAGCTTCGGAGCGAACGCACGTGAAGGCGGCTTCATCGCGCGACTGAAGGATGTCCAGCCGGGTACGCCGGTGAGGCTGATGGGAGAAAAGGACAGCGGGCCGATCATGATCAGCGAAGTGGTTTTCGGCGCGCTTCCGTCCGACGCGGCAGCGGCAAGCCAGTGGCTGTTCGGGTTGGGAACGCCCGCGAGCCAGCTGGTGGAACGCTATCCAGCCATCGACGCGCCCATCCTGGAAGGGCTGTTGCAGGAGGCCCAGCGCGCTTGGGCCGATCTGCCGGTCGTGGGCCGGTCGCTAGGCGAGCCCGTTACCCAGCCTTTGGCGAGTGTCATCGTCCCCTTGTACGGCCGCTCCGACTTCGTGGAGCACCAGCTGATGGAGTTCTCGCGCGATGCCGACTTTCAGCGGCATGCGGAATTGATCTATGTGCTGGATGACCCAGCGCTGGTGGAACCGTTCGTCACCCAGGCCGATTGGCTCTACAAGCTGTACGGCGTGCCGTTTCGCTGGATCTGGGGCGGTATCAACCGCGGTTTTTCCGGCGCGAACAATCTGGGCGCGGCCCATGCGAGCGGTACCCACCTGGTTTTCCTGAACAGCGATGTCATTCCCCAGGAACCGGGCTGGCTCATGCCGATGCTCGAAGTCTTGCAGAAGAATGCGAAAGTTGGCGCCGTGGGGGCCCGTTTGACGTTCGCGGACGGCTCGATACAGCACGCCGGCATGTGCTTCAAGCGGCGCGACGACCTGGGCGTCTGGGTCAACGAGCATCCCCAGATGGGACTCGATCCGTCTCTCGATCGACACAGTGTTGCCACCACGATGCCGGCTGTTACCGGCGCCTGCCTTGCCATGCGGCGTCAGGACTTCGAGCTGGTGGGCGGCTGGGAGACCGGCTACCTGATCGGTGACTTCGAAGACTCCGACCTTTGCCTGAAACTGCGCGCGTCGAACCTGGCGAGCGTGTACCTGCCTTCGGTGCAGCTGACGCACCTGGAGCGTCAATCGTTCAAGCTCCTTGGCAGCGGCGAATACCGGATGCGGGTCGTCATTTACAACGCACTGCGCCACCAGCAACGGTGGCAGCACCTGATCGACAGCGAGTTCCAGCATGTCCCGGTCTGACGCAAAGTCGTCCATGCGTCAAAAGCGCATCCTGGTCATGTCCCATGCGCATCCGGATTTCAGCCTGGGCGGCGGAGAGATAGCGGCATACAACCTGTACCGTGCCGGCAAAAGCCATCCGGCAGTCGAGGAGGCGTGGTTCCTCGCCCGGGCCGATCGGGGGCGCGGCCCGACGGGCGCGATCAGCCTGCGCAGGCCGAACGAATACCTCTGGGAGCAGGCGATCCACGACTGGCACATGCTGCGCGCGGTCAACACCGAATCGCTCACCTCGCGCTTCCCGGACCTGATACGGGCCATCCGGCCGACAGTGGTCCATACGCACCATTACGCGCACATGGGGCTGGAGTACCTGCGCGTCATCAAGCGATGCGACCCGGCGATCCGGATTTTCATGACCCTGCACGAGTACATGGCCATCTGCCGCAACAACGGTCAGATGATCAAGACGGGCAGTTCGCGCCTGTGCTCTTCCGCCAGCGCGGACGAGTGCACGCGATGCTTTCCCGACAAGACTCCCGAAGAGTTCTGGCTGCGCAAACACTTCCTGCTGGATCACTTCCGCCTGGTGGACAGCTTTGTCGCTCCGTCGGAGTTTCTGCGGCAGCGATACATCGACTGGGGCATTCCCGCCGACAAGATCGTCGTGATCGAGAATGGCCAATCGGCGGAGCCGACCCTGCCTGCGCGCCCGCTGGCGGCCGGGGAAACACGCAGCCGGTTCGCGTTTTTCGGCCAGATCAATCCTTACAAAGGCATCGATGTGCTGCTGCAGGGGATGCATACGGTGCCCAGCGCCGCGCTTCGCAAGATCGTGGTGGAAATCCACGGCGCGAACATCGAGCAGCAGGAAGACGCGTTGCAGCGCAAGCTCCAGGAGCTTGCTACCCCATTGATCAAGAAGGGCGCGCTGCGCTGGGTGGGGCCTTACCGGCCCGACGAGCTGCGTCGCCGGATGGCGTCGATCGACTGGGTGCTCGTGCCGTCCATCTGGTGGGAGAACTCCCCCATGGTCATCCAGGAGGCGTTCACTTGCGGGCGGCCGGTCATGGCCTCGGACATCGGCGGTATGGCGGAGAAAGTACACGACGGAGTCGATGGCATACACGTCCGCGCCGGCAGTCCCGCGGCATGGGGCGAGTCGCTGTTGAAGGCGGCCTCTACGCCCGGGCTTTGGGACCGCTTGGTCTCCGGCATTCGCCGCCCGCCGACCGTGGCAGAGAGCATGGAGCAGCACCTGGCCCTCTACAGCGCCGCTGAAAGGCGGCACTGAGAAGTCTGCGCGGATTGCTGCGCCTCAGCCGAGGCAGCCCCGCTCCCGCAGCAACGCCACCACTTTGTCCGCCGCCTGCTCGGCGCTCAATCCGTCCGTCGCAAGCCGCAGCTCGGGCGCTTCGGGCACTTCGTAGCTCGAGTCGATGCCCGTGAAGTTCTTGAGTTCGCCGCGCCTGGCCTTCTTGTACAGACCCTTGACGTCGCGCTGCTCCGCGGTCGCCAGCGGCACGTCCGCGTGAATCTCGAAAAACTCGCCTTCTTCCACCAGCGCGCGGGCCATTTGCCGCTCGGCCGCGAAGGGCGAAATGAATGCGGTCAGCACGATCAGCCCCGCGTCCACCATCAGCTTGGCCACCTCCGCCACCCGGCGGATGTTCTCGACCCGGTCGGTATCCGTGAAGCCCAGGTCCTTGTTCAGCCCGTGCCGTACGTTGTCGCCGTCCAAGAGGTACGTCCGGTGCCCCATCGCGTACAGCTTCTTCTCCACCAGGTTGGCAATAGTCGACTTGCCCGCACCTGAGAGGCCGGTGAACCACACGACGCAAGCCTTCTGCCGATTCAGCTCGTTGCGCGCCTGTTTGTTCACGTCCACGTGCTGCATGTGGATGTTCTGGCTGCGGCGCAGTGCGAAATGCAGCATGCCGGACGCCACCGTCGCATTGGTCAGCCGGTCGATCAGGATGTAGCCGCCGGTGTCGCGGTTTTCGGCATAGGGATCGAAGCCGACCGGCCGGTCCAGGTTGAGCGTGCAGATGCCGATCGCGTTGAGGCCGAGCGTCTTTGCCGCCACGTGTTCCAGCGTGTTCACGTTCACCTGGTACTTCACTTCCATGATGGACGCGGTGACGGTGCGCGTTCCCATCTTCAGCAAATACGAGCGACCGGGCAGCAGCGGCTCATCGTGCATCCACACCAGCGTCGTCTCGAACTGGTCGGCGATGCCTGCCGGCGCTTCAGCTGTCGAGATCAGGTCGCCCCGGGAAATATCGATCTCATCCGCCAGCGTCAACGTCACGCTCTGGCCGGCCACGGCCAGCGGGATGTCGCCGTCGAATGTCACGATGCGCGAGACGGTGCTTTCCTTGCCGGAAGGCTGGACGCGGATGCGGTCGCCGGAACGCACGATGCCGCCGGCGATCGTGCCGGAAAAGCCGCGGAAGTCCAGGTCGGGCCGATTGACCCACTGCACCGGCAAGCGGAACGGCCCCTTCTGCGTGCGCTGCTCATCGACTTCCACGGTCTCGAGATAACCCATCAGCGTCGGTCCGTGGTACCAGGGTGTCTTTTCGCTCGGGGCCGTGATGTTGTCGCCCTTGAACGCCGACACGGGGATGAATGTGACGTTCTGGAGGCCGAGCTGTTTGGCAAAAGCCTGGTAGTCGTCCGCGATGCGCTCGAAAGTCTTCTGGCTGTAGTCCACCAGATCCATCTTGTTGATCGCCACCACCACGTGCCGGATGCCCAGCAACGAAACCAGGTAACTATGGCGGCGGGTCTGCGTCAGCACGCCCTTGCGCGCGTCGACCATCAACACCGCCGCGTCCGCGGTGGATGCGCCCGTGACCATGTTGCGCGTGTACTGCTCGTGACCGGGCGTGTCGGCCACGATGAATTTGCGCCGCTCGGTAGAGAAGAAACGGTACGCGACGTCGATGGTGATGCCCTGTTCGCGCTCGGCCGCGAGGCCGTCCACCAGCAGCGCGAAGTCCATGTTGTCGCCCTGCGTGCCCCATTTGCGCGAATCGGCTTCCATCGCGGCGATGTGGTCCTCGAACAGCATCTTCGAGTCGTACAGCAGCCGCCCGATGAGCGTGCTCTTGCCGTCGTCCACGCTGCCGCAGGTGATGAATCGCAACAGGCTCTTGTGCTCGTGGGCCTTGAGGTAGCCGGCGATGTCGGTGGCGATCAAGTCGCTGACGTGTGCCATCAGAAATAGCCCTCCTGCTTCTTCTTTTCCATGGAGGCAGCGGAATCGTGGTCGATCACCCGCCCCTGCCGCTCCGACGTCTTGGTCAGCAGCATCTCCTGGATGATGGCCGGCAGCGTGTCGGCATCCGATTCGATGGCGCCGGTGAGCGGATAACAGCCCAGCGTGCGAAAGCGCACGTTGCGCATCATCGGCACTTCGCCCGGCGCGAGCGGCATCCGGTCATCGTCGACCATGATCAACGTGCCGCTGCGCTCGACCACCGGGCGCTTCGCGGCGTAATACAGCGGCACGATCGGGATGTCCTGCAGGTAGATGTACTGCCAGATGTCCAGCTCGGTCCAGTTGGACAGCGGGAAAACGCGCAGCGACTCGCCCTTGTGCTTGCGGGCGTTGTAAAGCTTCCAGAGTTCCGGCCGCTGGTTCTTCGGGTCCCAGCGATGCTGGTCCGAGCGGAACGAGAAGATCCGCTCCTTGGCCCGCGACTTCTCCTCGTCGCGCCGGGCCCCGCCGAATGCCGCGTCGAAGCCGTACTTGTCGAGCGCCT
>JAGRPN010000275.1 GCA_019449555.1 Ramlibacter sp. | reverse complement strand
GGCATTTGCCCGGCACCGTGAAGGGCAGGTCGTGCTGGTGATCGCCGCACGGCTGACTTACACCTTGTGCTCTGGCGATCCTGGCCGCTGGGGCGCTGACCCATGGCGCGATACCAGTGTGAAGCTGGAAGTCGATCAGGCGGCGTGGAATCGATGCGCTCGATGGCGTGACTGGGTGACCGGCAGCGAAATCGATGGCGGAGGAAGCGGCACCGCCAGGCTGGCGCTCGCGCAGGTTTTCGGCGGAGCCAGCCAACTGCCGTTCGCCGTCCTGGTTCCCGGCGACCCACGCCCGGGAGAGTGAAGATCGTCGTTCGCGCGACCGACGCATCGTGGCGCGGGCCGCGACCGCGGTGCCCTTTCAGTCCGGGCAGTTCAGCCCTTCGCCAGTCACGTGTTCGCCGAGAAAATCAAGGAAGCGGCGCACGGCAGGCACGAGCCCGCGGCGCGACGGAAACACGGCATGGATAACGCCCGGCAGCGGCGCCCAGCCGGAAAGCACCTGCTCGAGCTCGCCCAGCCGGAGTTCGCGCCGGCACATGTAATCCGGCAGGATGCACATGCCCGTTCCCTTAAGCACTGCGTATTTGAGCGTCGACAGGTCGTCGGCCGTATAAACGGGCCGGTGCTGGAAATCGTATTCACGCCCGCCGGGCCCCAGCAGGGTCCAGCTGGCGCGGCCGTCCCCGGCTGACATTGCCACCGTCGACAACCGGTGCAGGTCTTCGGGCAAGTGCGCCCTGCCCTGCAACTGCAACTGCGCGGGGCTGGCCACCAACAGGCCCTGGGTCGCGCCGAGATTCTTGACGATCAGGCTGCCGCTGTCGTCCAGCGTCGGCCGCACGCGCAGCGCCACGTCGACACCCTCCTGCACCAGATCGACCACGCGATTGCTGACTTGCATGTCCAGCCGGACTTGCGGATGCAGTTGCAGGAACAGCGGGATCAAGGGGCCGACGGTCGTCTGGGCCAGCGTGAGGGGACAAGTGACGCGGATGGTGCCGCGGGGTTCGCTCTGCACCACCGCAACGGCCTCCTCGGCCGCCTCGGCTTCTTCCCGCACCGACACGCAATGCCGGTGGTAGAGCTCGCCCGCCGTCGTGAGAGACAGCTTGCGCGTGGTGCGTTGCAGGAGGCGAATACCGAGCCTCGCCTCGAGCTCGGCAACTCGCCGCGACAACTTCGACTTGGGCACGTGGAGCGCCCTGCCCGCCGCAGCGAAACCGCCCCTATCGACCACTTCGGCGAAGTAGAGCATGTCGTTCAGGTCTTGCATCTATTGTCCTGCCAGAAGAACAATCTATCGTAAATTTGCCGACTTATCAAATGATCGTTCTATATCCACAATCATTGCCTAGGTCCAACACACGCCCATACCAGGAGAAAACGTTCCATGAAACTGCTTCACATCGACTCGAGCGCACTCGGCGGCAACTCCGTTTCGCGCCATCTCACCCAGCGCATCGTGGCGCAGTGGCGCGCCTTGCACCCGCAAAGCCGGATCGAGTACCTGGACTTGGCAGCGAATGCGCCCAGCCACCTGTCTGCGGACTCGCTGGGCTTCCGGGTTGGCCCGACCGAGCAGGGCCTGACCGCTGAACAGCGCCGGGAGAACGAGCTGTCGGAAAAGCTCGTCAGCCAGTTCCTCGCCGCCGACGTGGTCGTGGTCGGTGCGCCGATGTACAACTTCTCGGTGCCCACCCAGCTCAAGGCCTGGATCGACCGCATTGCGCAGGCTGGCCGCACGTTCACCTACACGGAAAGCGGGCCGAAGGGTCTGGCAGGGGGCAAGACCGTGATCATCGCGTCCAGCCGCGGGGGCGTCTACTCCAGCAATCCGGCGCTGGCCGGACTCGATCACCAGGAGAGCTATCTCAAGACGGTGTTCGCTTTCTTCGGCATCACGGATGTGCGAGTCGTGCGCGCCGAAGGCATCGCGATGGGTGACGCCGCCAAGGCGCAGGCGTTGCGCGCCGCGGACGAGGTCATCGCATCGCTGCGCGCTGCACCCGCGAACACGCCCGAGCTTGCGTTGGCCGCCTGAGTCGTGTCGCACCGAGCGAAGGGCCTGCAATTGCGGGCCCTTTTCGGCCCTTTTCGTATGAACGCCTGCCCCGGCCCAGGGCATTGCACTGACGCCCGGTGAATCTTGCTACAGTGACGGCGAAGGAGCCACTCGGGTTCCGTCGTCTGTTATCACTGTCCAAGCGAAATCATCAAGAGGCGTTCATGGCTCGTACCGTTCACTGCATCAAGCTCGGCAAAGATGCCGAAGGGCTGGATTTCCCGCCTTATCCCGGTGAGCTGGGCAAGCGCATCTACGAGAACGTCAGCAAGCAGGCATGGGACGACTGGCTCAAGCACCAGACCATGCTCGTCAACGAGAACCGGCTGAACCTGGCGGACCAACGCGCCCGCCAGTACCTCGCCCGGCAGATGGAGCAGCACTTCTTCGGCCAGGGCGCCGACGTTGCGCAGGGCTACGTTCCACCCAGCCAATAATGTCCGAACCGGTTGAGTGGCTGCCCGATGGCACGCCGCGCAGCCCGCGTTTCGGCGACATCTATCGCACCAGCACCGGCGGGCTCGAACAGGCCCGCCACGTTTTTCTGGGCGGCTGCGACTTGCCCGCGGCGTGGGCCGGCCAGCCGCAGTGGCGAATCCTCGAGACCGGCTTCGGCCTCGGCCTGAATTTCCTCGCGAGCTGGCGCGCCTGGAAGGACGACCCGCAGCGGCCGCGGCTCCTGCACTTCGTCTCGATGGACGCGTGGTCGGTCAGTGCCGCCGACCTGCGGCGCAGCGCGGCGCCTCACCCGCAGCTCGCCCCACTGGCCGACGCTTTGGCCGAGCAATGGTTCGGCCTCGTGCCCGGCATGCATCGCCTCGTGTTCGAGGAAGGCCATGTGCTGCTCACGTTGTTCGCCGGCGACGTGAAAAACGCGCTGGCCCAGGAGCCGTTTCCTGCCGACGCGGTGTTCCTGGACGGATTCGATCCGCAGCGCAACCCGGCGATGTGGGAACTCGCCGCGTTCAAGGCGATCGCGCGGCACTGCCGGCGCGGCACGCGGGTCGCGACCTGGACAGTCGCAGGCGAAGTACGGCGTCAGCTCGAGCAATGCGGGTTCATCCTGGAGAAAACGGAAGGCCTCGCGCCAAAACGCCATTGCCTCAAAGGCGTCTTCGATCCGGGCTGGGAACCGAAAGGCCGCAGGTTGCAGGCGGGCGTCGTGCCGGCAGTTTGCGCGGTTGTGGGGTCTGGCTTGGCCGGGGCCGCCGCCGCTGCGAGCCTCGCGCGCCGCGGTTGGCAGGTCACGGTCTTCGACGCGGGCGATGCGCCCGCGGCCGGCGCCTCCAGTCTGCCGGTCGGCCTGCTCGCTCCGCATTTCTCGGTCGATGACAATTTGCTCTCGCGCCTGACCCGCAGCGGCGTGCGAGCCACGCTGCAGCAGGCGCGTGCATTACTCAGCCACGGCCTGGATTGGCAGTGGAGCGGCGTGCTGGAGCACCGGCCCGATCCGCCGCCGGCCTTCCAACGCCGCATCGCGGCGATGCCACTGGAAGATGCCTGGACCTGCCCCGCCGGCAGCGGCCAAAGGGCGGCAGCGTTCCTGGGGCCGGACGCGACGGCGTTATGGCACCCGCAAGGCGGCTGGATCAAGCCGGCCATGCTGGTCCAGGCATGGCTGGCGCAGCCGGGAATCACCTGGCGCGGCAGCACGCAGGTGGATCGTGCGGAGCGGTGCGCCGGGGGCTGGCGACTGGCGGATGCGCGTGACGGCACCGTGGCCGAAGCAGATCTTGTCGTGCTGGCCGCGGGCACCGCGACGTCGCAGTTGGCCTGTCATGCGTTGCCGCTCCAGAGCGTGCGTGGTCAAGTCTCGTGGGCCGAGCAGGATGCGCAGCAAAAGCTCCCGCCATTTCCTGTAAACGGCAACGGCCACTTCATTCCCGGAGTGCCCGTGGGCGCGGCGACTGCCTGGTTCTGCGGCGCCACTTACGGGCGGGGCGAAACCGACCTCCTGCCGCGCCGGGCCGACCACCAGGAGAACCTCACGCGGCTCGGCGCACTGCTGCCGAGCGTGGAGCAGCAACTCGTCTCATCCTTTTCGAGCCGCAGCTTGCGCGCCTGGACGGGCGTGCGCTGCGCCTCGGCCGATCGGCGCCCGCTGATAGGGGAACTCGAACCTGGACTGTGGGTGAGCACTGCAATGGGCTCGCGGGGGCTGACCTTCGCGGCGCTCTGCGCGGAATTGCTCGCGGCACGTCTCCACGGGGAGCCGCTGCCGCTCGAGCGGCGGCTCGCAGCGGCACTTGATGCCGCGCGGGGCCGGCCGCAGCGCCCGGCATCGCACTAGAGTTTCTGCAGCAGCTGGTGGAGCTTGCCGGGGTGAGGCGGCTTGTCGAAGCAGCCCTCGGCGCCGGCCCACCAGGCGCGTACCCGCTCGCCGGCCGAAGCGTTTTCCTTGGTGACGATCACGTGCTCGATCCGCGGACGCGCTTGCCTCAGCTCCCGCAGCAACGCCCAGCCGCTCACATCCGGCAGGGCGAAATCGACCAGCGCCACGGCGTATTGGCGGGATCGGGCCAGCTCCAGCGCCTGGGCACCGCTTTCCGCCTCGTCGACGTGCGTCAGTTTGGCCAAAGCCAATTTGGCACGCAGATAGAGCCGCTCGTTGCGATCGGCGCTGGCGATCAGGGCGCGCTTGCCGGGCTGCTCCGGCTCGGGCGGCCGCGTGTCGCCCTGACTGTCGAAATCCAGATCGAAGTCGACGCTGTCATGCGGCTCGACCAGTTCGTCCATCGCGCGCAGCACCTCCGACCAGGACAAGGGCCGCTGGAAAATGCAATCCGCATTGACCGGGGCCTGCGCTCCGACCCAGATCAGCTTGAGGCTGCCGTCATGCAATGTCGCGAGTTCCGCAGACGCGTGATGGCTCTCGCCGTCCATCAGCGCGAGCTTGGGCGCTTCGGGGGTGCTGTCGAGCCAGAGCGAGTAAGCCGGGTCGCGCTGCCCCGCAAGCCGGAACACGGTGTTGAGTGCATGCCGTTCGACTTCGGTGAAGCCCACCACCTTCACGAAGACCTGTTGGTCGCTGTTTCCGGATGTCATGGTGTTGGTCGGTGAATCCGCTCGGCGATTATCGGGCTCATTGGAACCGCCCCTCAAGTGCTTTATCCAGGTCTTGCCGCCCGATGCCTGCCCGCCCGCGTCGGCGCTCGTGTATAAGCTTATCCGCATAAGCGGCAAACAAAAAAATAGTTTGTTCCCATAAGGTGCCCTCCTAAAGTCGCGCCCATGCACGACTTTGCCTTTGTCTTTGCCGGGTTCCTTGTCGGCCTGGTGGTCGGCCTGACCGGCGTCGGCGGGGGCTCGCTCATGACGCCGCTGCTGATCTTCGGATTCGGCGTCAAGCCGTACCTGGCGATCGGCACCGACCTGCTCTTCGCGGCGGCGACCAAGTTCGGCGGCTCGCTGGGGCTCGCCCGTTCGCGCGCCATCGACTGGCCGGTGGTTGGCCTGCTGTCGGCGGGCAGCATTCCGGCGGCGCTGCTGACCATTTTCGTGCTGCACCGAGTCGGCCCCGCCAGCCCCGCCGCGCAATCCTTGATGACCACCACACTGGGCGCCGCATTGCTGCTCACGGCCGCGGCGACGCTGTACAAGGCCGTTCGCAGCAAGCATGTGCCGACACGGGCGGACGCGACCCAACTGGCCGCTGCCACCCGGCCGCGCCATTGGAGCCAACCGGTGCTGTTCGGTGCGTTGATCGGAGCGCTGGTGTCGCTCAGCTCGGTGGGCGCCGGTGCGATCGGCGTCACCGTGCTCATGCTGCTGTATCCCGCCCTGCCGCTGCCGCGCATCATCGCGGCCGATATCGCCTATGCCGTGCCGCTGACCCTGGTGGCCGGCCTTGGGCACGCCTCCATCGGTTCGGTCGACTGGTCGCTGCTGGCGACCCTGTTGGCGGGATCCCTGCCCGGCATCTGGCTCGGTTCGCGCCTCGTTCGCAGCGCGCCGGACCGGCTGATCCGTTCCCTGCTCTCGCTGCTGCTGGCCTACGCCGGCGCCCGGTTGATCGCCCTCTAGCCAGGACCCAGGAACATGTACCAATACACGGAATTCGACCAGCAGTTCATCAAGTTGCGCGCCGCGCAGTACCGTGACCAGCTGGAGCGCAACCTGGCGGGGCAGCTCGGCGACGACGAGTTCAGGCCGCTGCGGCTGCAGAACGGCTGGTACATCCAGCGGTACGCGCCGATGTTGCGCATCGCGGTGCCGTACGGCGACATTTCCAGCACGCAATTGCGCGTGCTGGCCAGGATCGCCCGCGAATACGACCAGCCGGCGCCGGAGCTCCTGGCCCAGGCCCAGGCGACGCAGGACGGCCTCGGTCCGGTGCCGGTGCCAGGGGGCGGGACAGTGCGCTCGCGGCTGAAGTTCGGCTACGGGCACTTCACGACGCGCCTGAACGTGCAGTTCAACTGGATTCCGCTCGCCAAGAGCGCCGACGTCATGGAGCTGCTGGCCAGCGTCAACATGCACGGCATCCAGACCAGCGGCAACAACATCCGCAACATCACCAGCGACGCGACCGCCGGCGTCGGGGTGGACGAAATCGCCGATCCGCGCCCGTTCTGCGAAATCCTGCGCCAGTGGAGCACGCTGCACCCGGAGTTCGCCTTCCTGCCGCGCAAGTTCAAGATCGCCGTCAATGGCGCGCGGGAAGACCGCGCCGCCATCGGCTGGTACGACGTCGGCCTGCAGTTGCTGCGCAGCGAAGGCGAGGCGGTGCACGGCGCGCCGGCGGGCGAGCTCGGCTTCAAGGTGCTGGTAGGCGGCGGCATGGGACGCACGCCGATCATCGGCACGGTGGTGCGCGAGTTCCTGCCGTGGAACCAGATCATGAACTACCTCGAGGCGGTAATCCGCGTCTACAACCGCTACGGGCGGCGCGACAACATCTGGAAGGCGCGCATCAAGATCATCGTCAAGGCCGAGGGACAGCGCTACATCGACCAGGTCGAAGAAGAGTACCGGCAGATCGTCGAGATCGACGGCGGCCCGCACACCATCACGCAAGCGGAATTCGACCGCGTCGCCGCTTCATTCGTTCCGCCGCAAGTCAGCGGCCCGCGCGAGCGCAAGGGCGCCGATGTCAACATGCGCGAGATCCTGCGCAGCGCCGCGCATGCCGACCCGGAATATGCCCGCTGGCTGACGCGCAACGTCAGGGCCCACCAGAACCCCGAGCTGCGCCTGGTCACGCTCTCGTTCAAGCGGCTGGGCTACGCGCCCGGCGACGCCACCGGCGAGCAGCTGGATTTCGCCGCCGAGCTCGCGGAGCGCTTTTCCGCCGGCGAGGCGCGCCTCACACACGAACAGAACCTCATGCTGCCCTGGGTCCACTACGACGACCTGCCGGAGCTCTGGCATGCGGCGCGCCAGGCCGGCCTGGCCAAACCCAATATCGGCCTGCTGACCGACATGATCTCCTGCCCCGGCGGCGATTTCTGCTCGCTCGCCAATGCGCGTTCGCTGCCCATCGCGGAAGCGATCACGCAGCGCTACCAGGACCTGGACGAGGTGTACGACATCGGCGAGATCGACCTGCACATCTCCGGCTGCATCAATTCCTGCGGCCACCACCACAGCGGCCATATCGGCATCCTGGGGGTGGACAAGGACGGCAAGGAGTGGTACCAGGTCACGCTCGGCGGCGCCGACGGGTCGAGCCTGTCCGGCCCGGCCACGCCCGGCAAGGTGGTCGGCCCCTCGTTCTCCGCTGCGGAGGTGCCCGAAGTGGTCGAGGCGCTGCTGGAAACATACCGGCAAGTTCGGCAAAGCACGGGCGGCAAGTCCGAAACGTTCATCGCGACGCTGCGCCGCGTCGGCATCGAGCCGTTCAAGGCAGCCGCCAACGCCGCGCGCTTTGCGGAAAAGCAGGAGGCGTGATGAAGATCATCTCCGCGGAACAGTCGGGCGCCCAAGCGGCGGCCGAAGAGTCGCATGCGGTGCGGTTGGCTGCCAATGCCGACCCGCTTGCGGTGTCGCTCGAGGGCATCGAGCGCGTCGAGTTGCACTTCCCGAAGTTCACCGATGGCCGCGCTTTCAGCCAGGCATACCTGTTGCGCCGGCGACTGGGCTTTCAGGGCGACATCCGCGCCACCGGCGACGTGCTGGTCGACCAGCTCGTCCAGATGCAGCGGTCCGGTTTTTCGAGCGCGGTGCTGCGCGCCGACCAGGACGCCGCACATATCCAGCGGCAATTCGACCGCTACAGCCGCTTCTACCAGGGCGATGCGGTCGACACTTCTCCCCGTTTCACGGAAGCCGCGTGATGAGCGCGATCGATCTGCACGCGCGGCCCTCCGCCGGCTTCGAAGCCAAGCTCGCCGAAACGCAGTCGCTGTTGCGGCGGGCGGCCACGGAATTTGCGCCGGTCACGCAGGCGTCGAGCCTCGGCGCGGAAGACGTGGTCATCACCCACCTGATCAACAGCTTGTCGCTGGATATTCCGGTGTTCGTGCTCGACACCGGGATGCTGCACGACGAGACACTCGCGCTGCTGGAGCGCACCCGGGCCAACTCGCGCACGGCTGTCGATGTGTACCGCCCGAGCCGGGAGTCCGTCGTTCATTTCGTGCGCCGCGAAGGCAAGGACGCCATGTACCGCAGCATCGAGCTGCGCAAAGCCTGCTGCGAGATGCGCAAGGTCGAACCGCTGGAGCGCGCCCTGGCGGGCAAGCGCGCCTGGATCACCGGCTTGCGGCGCGAGCAGTCCAGCGCGCGCGCGGACGTGCCGCTCGTGGACACGCGCGACAAGGCCAGCACGCAGCGCATCAAGTTGAATCCGCTTGCCGACTGGACCTGGGGCGACGTGTGGCACTACATCAAGTTGCACGGCGTGGACTACAACCCGCTGCATGACAAGTTCTATCCCAGCATCGGCTGCGTCCCGTGCACCCGGGCGATCAGCCTGGGTGAAGATTTCCGGGCCGGGCGCTGGTGGTGGGAGGACGAGGCCGCCAAGGAGTGCGGACTGCACGTCGCGAAATCCTCGAACATCACGGCGCCGGCTGAGCCCATCGAGGCCCACGCGAACGAGCGCCCGGGCCTGCGACAGCCTGTGGAACATCGGAGAACTGCATGAACGCGCGCGTCGAGCCCCAACTGCTGGCCCAACTGAGCAACCGTCACCTGGATGCGCTCGAAGAGGAGGCCATCTTCATCCTGCGCGAAGTCGCGGCTGCGTTCGAGCGGCCGACGCTGTTGTTCTCCGGCGGCAAGGACTCGCTGGTGCTGCTTCGGTGCGCCGAAAAAGCCTTCGGCGCGGGTCGCATCCCCTATCCATTGTTGATGATCGACACCGGCCACAATTTCCCGGAGGTCACTGCGTTCCGGGACTCGCGCGCCGCGGAGCTAGGAGCCGAACTGATCGTCCGCGGTGTCGAGGACTCCATGAAGCGTGGCACCGTGCGCCTCGCCCATCCGGGCGAATCCCGCAACGTGCACCAGTCCGTAACGCTGCTGGAGGCGATCGAGGAATTCCGCTTCGATGCCCTGATCGGCGGCGCCCGCCGCGACGAGGAGAAGGCGCGCGCCAAGGAACGCATCTTCTCCCACCGCGACAGCTTCGGCCAATGGCAGCCGAAGGCGCAGCGACCCGAGCTGTGGACGCTGTTCAACACCCGGCTGCATCCGGGTGAGCATTTCCGCGTATTCCCGATTTCCAACTGGACCGAGCTCGACGTCTGGCAATACATCGAGCGGGAGGAAATCGCCCTGCCTTCGATCTATTACGCCCATCGCCGCAAGGTGGTCGAGCGCAAGGGCCTGTTGGTGCCGGTCACCGACCTCACCCCGGCCAAGCCCGGCGAAGAAGTCGCGACCCGCACCGTGCGCTTCCGGACCGTGGGCGACATCACGTGCACCTGCCCGGTGCAAAGCACGGCGGCCAATGCGGCCGACGTCGTCATCGAAACGCTGGCAGTGGAAGTAAGCGAACGAGGCGCGACCCGCATGGACGACAAGACGTCGGACTCCTCGATGGAAAAACGCAAGAAGGACGGATATTTCTGATGAGCGTCGTCGACCTGATCACGCACAAGTCGCACGCTGCCGCCGCGGCGGGCGCGCACGACCATGTCTCCGCGTTGAAATTCATCACGTGCGGCTCGGTGGACGACGGCAAGAGCACGCTGATCGGACGGCTGCTGGTGGACAGCAAGGCGGTGCTGCAGGACCAGCTCGCCGGTGTGCAGCGCTCGGGCGAAACCGACCTGGCGCTGCTGACCGACGGCCTGTCGGCCGAGCGCGAACAGGGCATCACGATCGATGTGGCGTACCGCTATTTCGCCACGCCCGGGCGCAAATTCATCATCGGCGATGCGCCGGGACACGAACAGTACACGCGCAACATGGTCACCGCCGCTTCCAGCGCCGACGCCGCCGTGGTGCTGGTGGACGCCACCAAGGTGCAATGGCGCGACCGGAAGCTGGAACTGCTGACGCAGACCCGACGGCATTCGCTGTTGGCGCACCTATTGCGCGTGCCGTCGATCGTTTTCGCCGTGAACAAGCTCGATGCCGTGGACGACCCGAAGCTCGCCTTCGACAACATCCGCGCCGCACTGGCCGCCTTCACTTCGGCCGCGCGCATCCCCGTGCGGGCGATCGTGCCGATCTCGGCGCTCGAAGGCCAGAACGTCGTCACGCCCCAGCCCGGCTGGTGCGGCTACTACGGCGTCTCGCTGCTGCAATTGCTCGAGCAATTGGATGTCGCCGCGGCCGATACGGACGCACCGATCGCGTTCCCGGTTCAGTGGGTGGAGAAATTCTCGTCTTCCGCGGACACCAGCCAGGGACGCCGCATCTTTTGGGGACGCGTGGCGACCGGCGCGGTCGTGCGCGGACAGAAGATCAAGGTGCTGCCCAGCGGGCAAACCGCGACGGTGGCGCAGGTGCTGGACCATGCCCGCCAGGCGCGCGACGTGCCGGCCGGCCACAGCGCGGGCATCGTGCTGGACCGCGAGATCGATGTGTCGCGCGGAGACTGGCTGCTGGCGCCGGACGCACCCGAACCGTCGCGTGAGATCTCTGCCACGGTGGCCTGGATGGACGACGAACCCCTCGTAGCCGGTCGTGCGTACTGGGCCCTGCACGGCCACCGCTGGATCAAGGCGCGTGTGAAGCGCATCGTGCACAAGCTCGACGTCAACACCCTGGCCGAAGCCGACGCCGACCACCTGGAGCCGAACTCCATCGGCCATGTCGACTTGCTGCTGCAGGAACCGGTGGCTACGTTGCCTTACGAGCGGTCACGCACCCTCGGTGCGATGGTGCTGGTCGACACGGCCAGCCACAAGACTTCGGGGGCGGTGCTGGTACGTTAGCGGCAGACCTTCCCTCGATCCTCCGGCGCGGCACCTGCTCAAGACCATCCTGGCAGTAGGACACGGACGCGGACCCGTTACACCTTCGCTAAAATCAGGGTTTCCCCCAGCATCAATGACCATATGACTCACGTCGTCACCGAATCCTGTATCCGCTGCAAGTACACCGACTGTGTGGACGTCTGCCCGGTGGACTGTTTCCGCGAAGGCCCGAACATGCTGGTGATCGACCCGGACGAGTGCATCGACTGCGCCGTGTGTATCCCGGAGTGCCCGGTCAATGCGATCTTCGCGGAGGAAGACGTGCCGGCGGACCAGATCGCCTTCATCAAGATCAACGCCGAACTGGCGCAGGCGCCGGGCTGGAAGAGCATCACCAAGCGCAAGCCCGCGCTGGAAGACGCGGAGGAATGGAAAGATAAACCGGGCAAGTTGTCCGACCTGATTCGCTGAAACCCATGGAACCGCAACTGAACCAGGAAGTGATCAAGACAGCCGCCGCGCACGATGGCCCGATCGAGACGGATGCCGTGATCGTCGGCGCGGGGCCCGTCGGGCTGTTCCAGGTCTTCGAGCTGGGCCTGCTGGAGATCAAGGCGCATGTGATCGACTCGCTCGGCTACCCCGGCGGGCAGTGCGTGGAGCTGTATCCGGACAAGCCGATCTACGACATTCCGGCCGTGCCGGTCTGCACCGGCCAGGAACTCACGGACAACCTGCTCAAACAGATCGAGCCGTTCGGCGCCACTTTTCACTTCGGCCAGGAAGTCACGGTGGTGGAACGCCGGGAGGACGGGCGGTTCTTCGTCGAGACGTCCAAAGGCACGACGTTCGTGACCAAGACGATCTTCGTCGCCGCCGGCGTCGGCGCCTTCCAGCCCCGCACGCTCAAGGTCGACGGCCTCGAACAGTTCGAGGGCACGCAGGTGCACTACCGCGTCAAGAACCCCGCGGATTTCGCGGGCAAGAACCTGGTGATCGTGGGCGGGGGTGATTCGGCGCTGGACTGGTCGCTGAACTTCGCCGCCGACGGGCCGAACAAGGCCGAAGGCGTGATCCTGATCCACCGGCGCGACGGCTTCAAGGCCGCTCCGGCGTCAGTAGCCAGGATGCACGAACTGTGCGCCGCGCACGAGATGCAGTTCATCATCGGCCAGGTGACCGGCTACCAGGAGAAGGGCGGCCGGCTCACCGGCGTGAAGGTCACGGGTTCGGACGGCGTCACGCGCGTGGTGCCGCTGGACATCCTGCTGGTGTTTTTCGGGCTGTCGCCGAAGCTGGGCCCGATCGCCGAATGGGGGCTGGACATCGAGCGCAAGCAGGTCAAGGTGGACACGGAGCGGTTCGCGACCAACACGCCGGGCATTTTCGCCGTCGGCGACATCAACACGTATCCGGGCAAGAAGAAGCTGATCCTCTCGGGCTTCCATGAATGCGCGCTCGCCGCCTTCGCCGCGGCGCCGTTCATCTTCCCCGACCGGAAAGTCCACCTTCAGTACACGACCACCAGCCCGAAACTGCACAAAGTGCTGGGCGTGGAGACTCCCGTTTTCGATTGAGCTGCGCCGCACGCACAAAGATTGGAATGGCATGCACGTCACGCGCATGGCACGACCGATCAGCTGCCGGAAACGGCACCGAAACGACGCTATAATTTAAGGCTTGTCATTCCTCGATAGCTCAGTTGGTAGAGCGCCGGACTG
>JAGRPN010000274.1 GCA_019449555.1 Ramlibacter sp. | reverse complement strand
TCCACGAGGGTGACCGATTCGCCATCGCCCACCAGTTGCGGCAGCGGTTGCGCCGCGACGGTGGGCCCTTCGATGCGAACCGCCGGCGCGGCGACCGGCGCCAGCGCGACTTCCAGGCGGCGCGCGCCTTCGGCCGTCCACACCTGGAAGTCGTGCGTCAGCCAGGCGGCGCTCGCATAGCCGCCCAGCGCGAGCAACACGCAAACCAACGCCGTGCGCAGCATCAGGCCGCCCGTGCCTGCACCGGGCGCTTGATCCGGATGACGTGCGTGGCCACGCTGCCGGGCGGCTCCGGCAGGATGTCGGCCAGCGTGCGATCGTCGAGGTATTGCATGAAACTTCGCAGCGCGCCGTCCATCACGCCGGTCAATTTGCAGTTGCCGGTCAGCTGGCAGCTGTTGCCGGTGGAAAAGCATTCGACGATGAAGAAGTCCGGCTCCATGGTGCGCACCACCGCGCCGAGCACGATGCCGCGCGGCTCGCGCGCCAGCCGCATGCCGCCGCCCTTGCCGCGCGTGGTCGCGATCCAGCCCGCGAGGCCGAGCTGGTGGGTGATCTTCATGAGGTGCGCCTCGGAGATCGCGTAATTACCCGCCACCTCCGCGATCGTGCACAGGCGCTCGGGCCGCTGCGCCAGGTAGATCAGCAGGCGCATCGCGTAGTCGGTCATGTGCGTGAGGCGCATGGTGTTCCCCTGCCGGATCAGCCGGGCTTGGCTGCCAGCGCCTTCAGTTCGGCGCCGCCGTTGAAGGGCGCCTTGCGCGCCGCCGCTTTGCGTTCGGCCGCGAAGACGCTCGCCTGGATGGGAGCGGCCTTGTTGCCCCAGTTCGAGCGGATGTAAGTGGCCACCGCGGCCAGTTCGGCGTCCCCGAGTTGCTGGAAGGAGGGCATGGAGCCCTTGAAGCTGTTGCCGGCCACGGTGATGTCGCCCGTCACGCCGTGCAACAGGATGTTGGCCACGACGCGTTCGTCACCCGCGACCCATTCCGAGCCGTCGAGCGGCGGGAATACGCCCGGCAAACCTTTTCCGCTGGCCTGGTGGCAGGCGACGCAGTTGGCGCTGAACACCTGTTTGCCGTCGGCGGCGCCGGCGACAGCCACCGGTCCGGAGAGGTCGGCGAGTGTGCGGCGGTCGCCGAATCCGGGCTGGCCGAACGGCTCGGAAAGGAGGATGTAGGCGGCGCCGGAGATCACCATCGCCAGCGTGATCGCCGCGACGATGAGGGGAATCGGCTGGCTGCGCTCGGAGGGCTCCGCCTGTTCGCGCGCTTGCGCCGGGCTCGGTGCGGATGCGTGATTCAACATGATGTCTGCCTTCAGCTCGTTCACGGTTTCGGTGCGGGCGGCAGCACCGGATACGTGTGATTCAGGGACTGCAGGTACTTCACCAGGTCCAGCGCCTGCGGGGTCGGCACCACGACCTGCCCCAGCATCGGCCCATAGCCCGGCGGCAGCGTCACGGGCTGTTCTCCTTCGGCCTCGGCCTCCTTGGCGTCCTTCACCGTGAAGAGGAACGGGTACGAAGGCATGATCGAATCGGGCACATAGGCACGCGGCTGGTACAGGTGTCCGAGGTGCCAGTCCTTGCTCGGTTGGCGCGCGCCGATGTTGAACAGGTCCGGCCCGGTGCGCATGCTGCCCAACAGGTGCGGCTTGTCGTAGTAGTAGTCGCCCGGCACCGAGGCGCGGCCCCAGCCGCGCTGTGCGTCCGGCCCGAGGTTGCGGTCGCGCGGCTGCTGGCTGTGGCAGTACGAGCAGCCGTTGGCGATGTAGACGTCGCGCCCGCGCTGCTGGGCACTCGTGTAGGGCGCGAGCTGCGGCGGCGGTTTCACGTCACGCACTTCGATGTACGGCATGATGACCAGGGCGGCCGTGGCCACGGCCAGAGCGACCATCGCCCCGGACGCCAGCTTGATTTCATTTTCCATACGCCAGCTCCAGCTCGTTGTTGTGGGCGAACAGGGCCGCCCCGGTGCGCATGGGACCGAAGCGCAGCGTCATCGCCAGGAAGTGGCCGACGAAGACGACGTGGCTGAGCGCCATCAAGCCCCCACCGACCGAGCGCCACTTGAGGTAGGGCAGCGTCAAGTTGACCGAGTCCATGAACGGGCGCGCCGGGTCCAGCATCGCGAGGCCCTGCAGCCAGCCGCCGATCGTGAGGCCGAAGAAGTAGATCGAGATGCCGATCACCGCCAGCCAGAAGTGCAGCGTGATCAGCCGTGGATACGGCCATTCCCAATTCAGCACGCGCGGCATCATGAAATAGATCGCGCCGAACAGTACCATCGACACGAAGCCGTAGGCGCCCAGGTGCGCGTGGCCGACCGTGTAATGCGTGAAGTGCGTCACCGCGTTCACGCTGCGCAGCGCCTCCAGCGAGCCTTGCAGCGACGAGGCGAGGTACATCAGGCCGCCGAACATCATGAAGCGCAGCGTCGGCGAGTAGCGCGCCAGGTGCATGCGGCCTTGCAGCGTGCCTCCCATGTTGATCGTGAAGGCGATCACCGGGATCACCATCATCAGGCTCTGCACCGTCGACAGCGTGGTGAGCCAGCCCGGCACCGGCCCGCCGATCAGGTGGTGTCCGCCGACCTGCCCGTAAAAGAAGGCGAGCGTCCAGAAGCCGAGGATCGACAGGTTGTACGAGCGCACCGGCCGGCCGATGATCTTCGGCAGGAAATAGTAGATCGCGCCCACGCTCACCGGCGTGAACCACAGGCCCAGCACGTTGTGCCCGTACCACCAGTTGG
>JAGRPN010000273.1 GCA_019449555.1 Ramlibacter sp. | reverse complement strand
TGCCGCGGGTGTAGGGCGGCTGGCCCGGCAGGCCGAGGTCGTGCGCACGATCGGCCGCGTTCCAGTCGCGCTCGGTGTAGAGCGGCTGGATCGGGACGCCGGAGCGGTTGTTCACCTGCTTGTCGGGGCCTATCGTGCGCTCGTATTCCTGGCGCCAGGTCTCGTGCGCGTCGGTCTGGGCGAGCAATTTGCGGTCGTCCGGTTTGTTCATGGGCCCTCCTTGCTGCCGGTCAGGCCGCGACGCGGCGCGAGCGCACCTGCGCGGCCAGCTCGCGCACGAAAGAAGCGATATCGGCCATAGCGCTGCCCGGGTGGAACACGCGTGCCACCCCGGCGTCGAGCAGGTTCTTTTCCTCTTGGTCCGGCACGATGCCGCCGACCACGACGCCGACGTCGCCCAGGCCCGCCTCGCGCAGGGCCGCCATCAGTTTCGGCACGATCAGGTGATCGGTCGCCAGCGACGAAATCCCGATCACGTCCACGTCTTCCTCCATTGCCAGCTTGACCACCGCGGGAATCTCCTGCCAGGGCGGTGTGTAGATCACCTCCATGCCTGCATCGCGCAATGCCGCGGCGACCACTCGGCTGCCGCGGTCATGGCCGTCGAAGCCGATCTTCGTGACGAGCACCTTCGGGATGAGAGCAGCGCTCATGCAATGACCTCCTGTCCCTGTCGGAGCAGGGCGATGAACTTGCGCGCGATCGCGCGGGGATTGAGTCGCCCGCCGGGGCGGTACCAGGTCTGCGACCAGTTGAGGGCGCCCATGAGCATGAGTCGCAGCACGCGCCGGTCGGTGTTGCGGGCCAGCGGCAGCTCGCGGACGAGGCCGGCGAACAGCGCCTCGTACTGGTTGCGCAGTTCGGCGAGGCTGCGGTCGGCCACCGGCACGTCGGCCGGTCGCACGCGCACCACCACCTGCGCGTAGTCGTCGTCGTGCAGGATGGCTTCGAGATGGGCGATGCAGGCTGCTTCCAGCCGGTCCCAGGCGTCCTCGTGCCGGTCCACCGCCGAGCGCACTGCATCCGTGATCTGCCGCACGCCTTTCACATAGACCGCGACGAGCAGCGCTTCCTTGGTTTCGAAATGGCAGTAGAGCGACCCCGGCAGCATCCCGACGGCGCGCCCGATGTCGCGCATCGAGGTGCCGTCGAAACCGCGCGTGCGAAACAGCCGGGCGGCGGCGTCCAGCACCTGGGGCTGTCGGCTGTCGGCATGTGGATTTTTTGCGGTGGCCATGGAAATTCGGGGAGTGGCACGCAGTATAGCAAACAGTCGTTTGCTTTGTAAGCCGATTCCCCGTGGGATGGGCGCTCGTTGCCCAACGGCATTTGGAGCTCGAACGATGGTGGACAGCGAAGCCGCCCACCCTACGGGAGACACGATCAGGATGACGATCGCGGAGGGCGGCGGCGGCGCCGCGGGCGCGGTGCGCGTTCCACAGCGATCTCATCTTCGGCCTGCGGCAGCTGTTGCTGCTCTTCCGCGCGCACCTCGGCAAAAATCTCCCAGGTGGCCAGGAACATCGCCGCGATCACCGGGCCGATGACGAACCCATTGAGGCCGAACACCGCCAGGCCGCCCAGCGTCGCGACCAGCACGAGGTAATCGGGCAGGCGCGTCTCCTTGCCGACCATGATCGGGCGCAGCACGTTGTCCACCAGGCCGATGACCAGCACGCCCCAGGCCGTGAGCCCCAGCGCCGGCCAGATCGAGCCGGTGGACAGCAGGTAAAGTGCGACCGGCCCCCACACCAACGCGGCGCCGACGGCCGGCAGCAGCGACAGGAGCGCCATGATCGCGCCCCACAGCAGCGCGCCATTGATGTCCAGCACCCAAAACGCCAGTCCGCCGAGCGTGCCTTGAACCAGCGCGACGACGACGTTGCCCTTGACGGTGGCCCGCACGACCATGGCGAACTCGTTGAGTAGCCGCCTCGTGTGCTGCGGCTTGAGCGGCAGCGCGCGAGCGGCCGCGGCGGCCAGCCGCTTGCCGTCGCGCAGCAGGAAGAACAGCAGGTACAGCATGACGAAGAAATTCACCACGAACTGCAGCGTGTTCTGACCGATGATGAAGGCGCGCGACGTGAGCGCCTGGCTGCTGCGGCCCAGCGCATCCACCAATTTGCGCTGCACCTCCGCGATGTCGAACAGGTCGAAACGGTCGAGGCCGGCGCGCACCCACGCTGGCAGCGTGTCCATGCCACGCTGGAGATAGGCGCTCAGCTGGATCTCGCCGGACTTGAAACGCTGGTAGGACGCCGCAGCCTCATGGCCGATGGAAGAGGTGAGCAGCGCCGTCGGCACCAGCACGCTGAAGACGATCACCACCAGTGTGCCGAACGCCGCCCAGCCCCTGCGCCCGCGGCACACGTGCACCGAGCGCTCCTGCAGCGGCGCGAACACGATCGCGATGAACACGGCCCACGATACGGCGCCGCTCAGCGGCGACAGCACGATCGCGAACAGCACCGTCGCGATCACCACCAGCGCCAGCAGCGCCTTGTTTTGCAGGAGGGGCGAGTTCACCGGATCGGAGGACGTCATGGGTCGGCGGGTGGCCGCGATAGCGTATCACCCGGAAGGCGAGGACGGGGACGCCAGCTCGACAGTTGCAGACACGAAAAAGCCGCCCGAAGGCGGCTTGCGTATTCGAGCGCGCGGCTTTCTATTTCAGGTAGTCGGAGACCACGACCCATTTGCCGTTCCGGATCTGCGAGAGGCGCGACAGATCGTTGCCCAGGCGCTTGGTGGCCGTGTAGCTGCTCTTGGGGCTGCCGAAGATGTCGGTTTCGAAGGTCATCGAGTCCATCGCCTTGACGAAACTGTCGGTGGTGAGGTTCGGGCCGGCCTTGCGGGCCGCCTGGATGAACGCGTCGATGATGATGTAGCCGTATGCGGAGAAGACAGTCGGGTCCTCGTTGAACTTGGTCTTGTACTTGTTGGCCCAGAAGCGCACGGGCTGCGCGGCCTCGTCGAGGTAGGGGAACTGGACCTGCATGGTGGCGTACAGGCCTTCCATGGCCTTGCCGCCCAGCCTGTGGAGGACGTCGTCGTACACGGCGCTGGAGCCCAGGAAGATCGGGTTGAAGCCGGTCTTGCGCGATTCCGCGATGGTGCCGATGGGTTCGCGGATCACGCCGCCCAGCACCACGAGTTCGCAGCTCGCCGCCTTCATTCGCGCAACCTGGGACGAAAAGTCGGTGGCGCCGCGCTTGTAGCTGGTCTTTTCGGTGTAGTCCATCGCGATGGTCTTCAGGCCGGCCTCGCCGCCCTTGAGCACCTCGGTGCCGAAATCGTCGTCCTGGTAGATGATGCAGACCTTCTTGACATTCTTCTCTTTCACCAGCTTGGGCAAGGCAATGCGCATCTGGTCGTAGTAGGGCGCTGCGAAAGAGTACTTCAGCCTGTGCAGCGGCTCGTACATCTGGCGCGCCGCCGTGATCGGGAACAGGTTGACCACGCCCTTCTCGAATTGCACCGGCATCGCCGCCAGGTTCTGTGCGGTTCCCAGGTGACCGGCCATGATGAAGATCTTGTCCTGGTTGACCAGCTTCTGCGCGGCGAGCAATGCCTTCTTCGGATCGTAGCCGTCGTCCTCGGTGAGCAGGCGCAGCTTGCGGCCGTTGATGCCGCCCTGTTCGTTGATTTCGTCGATACGCAGCTGCATGCCGTTGCGTGCCGCCTTGCCGTAACCGGCCAGCGGACCGGAGAGATCCTGGATCGTGCCGATCAGGATCTCTGTTTTCGTGACGCCCTGCTGTTGCGCCGCGGCCAGGGTGGAGGCCAGCGCCAAGGCGACTGCCACGGCGAGAGTGGACTCGAGTTTCATCGCATCTTCTCCTTCATGAGTTAATCCGTATTCAACTGCTAAAACCCGGCTGGGCGCTAGTCGCAAATGCTGAAGAAATTAGCGGTACATCGCCTCGATCTGGTCCGCGTACTTCTGCTGCACCAGCTTGCGCTTCAGTTTCATGGTGGGTGTGAGTTCCTCGTCCTCCGCCGACAGCTGCGTGTCCAGCAGGAAAAATCTCTTGATCTGCTCCACCCGCGCGAACTTGCGGTTGACGCGGTCGATTTCGCCCTGGATCAGGGCCTGCACTTCGGGCGCGCGCGTCAGGCTGGCGTAGTTGCCGAAGGGCACGTCGTGGTCCTGCGCGTACTTTTCGACGTTCTCCTGGTCGATCATCACGATGACGCTCAGGTAGGCGCGCCGGTCGCCGATCACCACCGCGTCGGTGATGTAGGGCGAGAACTTCAGTTCGTTTTCCAGCTCGCTGGGCGTGATGTTCTTGCCGCCCGCCGTGATGATGATGTCTTTCATCCGGTCGGTGATGCGAAAGAACCCTTCGTCGTCCACCAGCCCCACGTCGCCGGTATGCAGCCAGCCGTCGGCGTCGATGGTCTCGGCGGTCTTCTCCGGCTGGTTCAGGTAGCCCATGAACACGTTGTCGCCGCGCACCAGGATCTCGCCGGTGGCCGGGTCGAGCTTGACCTCGTTGTACGTGGCCGCGGGGCCGATCGAACCCGGCTTGATGCGCGTGGCGGGCACGCCGGTGGAAGCGCCGCACGACTCGGTCATCCCCCACACCTCCAGCATCGGCACGCCCAGCGCCAGGTACCACTTGACCAGTTCGGGCGAGATCGGCGCGGCGCCGGTGACCAGAAAGCGCGAGCGGTGGATGCCGATCATCTTGCGCACGTTGTCGAGCGCCAGCCAGCGAGCCAACTGGAACTCGAACTTCAGGAAGGCATCGACCGGCTCGCCCGCGAGCACCTTGTCCGTGATCTTCGTGCCGACCCCGATCGCCCACGCATAGGCGGCCTGCTCCAGGCGGGTCGCTTCGTTCAGCGCGATCATCACGCCCGAGTAGAACTTCTCCCACACCCGCGGCACGGCCGTGAAAACTGTCGGGGCGATCTCGCGCACGTTCTCCGGCACGGTGGCGGGGTTTTCGACGAAATTGAGCTTGGCGCCGGTGTAGAGCGAGAAGTATTCGCCGCCGAGGCGCTCGGCGATGTGGCACAGCGGCAGGAAGCACATGCATTCGTCGTCCTGGCGGCGCGCGATCAGCGTGTTGTAGCCGCGCACCGTGTAGACGAGGCCGTGCTGGCTGTGCATCGCGCCCTTCGGCTTGCCGGTCGTGCCCGAGGTGTAGACCAGGATCGCGAGGTCTTCCGGCCGGCAGGCTTGCACCCGCTGCATCAATTCGTCGGGGTGCGCCGCGAGATAGTCGCGGCCGAGCGAGCGCAGCGCGTCCAGCCCGACCACCCCCGGATCCTGCAGCTCGTGCAGCCCTTCCATGTCGAACACGACGATCTTTTTCAGCAGCGGCAGGCGGTCGCGCACTTCCAGCGCCTTGTCCAGTTGTTCGTCGTCTTCGACGAACAGGATGCTGGTGCGCGAGTCTTCGCACAGGTAATGCACTTGCGGCGCCGAGTCGGTGGGATAGATGCCGTTGGAGACAGCGCCGCAACTGAGCACGGCCAGGTCGGCCAGCACCCATTCGATCACCGTGTTGGACAGGATCGAGGCGGTGTCGCCGCGCTGGAAGCCCAGTTGCATCAGGCCGCCCGCGATCTCGCGCACGGCGTCGCCGGTCTGGGTCCAGGTCCACGGACGCCAGAGGCCCAGTTGCTTCTGGCGCATCCAGACCTGCGGCCCGCGCTGCGCCACGCCGTTCCAGAACATCGCGGGAATGGTCTCGCCTTCGAGCACGACCCGCGTCTCGGGCTGGATGTGGGAGACGTCCCAGAGGTTGCTCATCTCATCTCCAGTGCTTCTTCTTCTTCCAGCGCCGCTCGCCGCGCACGCCGGCTTCCTTCATGCCCAGGTAGAACTCCTTGATGTCGTCCTTCTCGCGCAGGTGGGCGCAGGTGTCTTCCATCACGATGCGGCCGTTTTCCAGCACGTAGCCGTAGTCGGCGGCGTTGAGCGCCATGTTCGCGTTCTGCTCGACCAGCAGGATGGTGGTGCCGCGCTCGCGGTTGATGCGCACCACGATCTCGAAGATTTCGCGCGTGAGCTTCGGGCTCAGGCCCAGGCTGGGTTCGTCGAGCAGGATCAGGTCGGGCGCGGCCATCAGGGCGCGCGAGATCGACAGCATCTGCTGCTGCCCGCCGGAGAGCAGCCCCGCGTCCTGCACGGCCCGCTCCTTGAGGATCGGGAAATAGCGGTACACCGCCTCCATGTCGCGCTCGATGCCGTCGCGGTCGCTGCGCGTGTACGCGCCCATCAACAGGTTGTCGTGCACGGTCAGCAGCGGGAACACTTCGCGCCCTTCGGGCACGTGCGACAGCCCCTGCTGCACGATGTGGGCCGGGTCGCGGGCGGTGATGTCGTCGCCCTTGAATTCGATACTGCCCTTGCGCGGGTCGATGATGCCCGAGATGGTTTTCAGGATGGTCGTCTTGCCGGCGCCGTTCGCGCCGAGCACCGTGGCGATCTCGCCGCGGCGCACCTGCAGGCTTACGCCGCGGATGGCCTTGATCGGCCCGTACGCCGACTCGACGTTCATCAGCTTGAGCACGGGCGTGTCGGCCACCGCGGGCGGGTTGTGCGTCATGTCGTCTCCCTGCGCAGCGAAGACATGTCATCGACCGAGCCCAGGTACGCCTCGATCACGCCGGGATGGTTCTGCACCTCGCGCGGGGTGCCCATCGCCAGCACCTCGCCCTGGTTCATGGCCAGCACCCGGTCGGAGACCCGGGACACCAGCGTCATGTCGTGCTCCACCATCAGCACGGTGATCCCGAGTTCGTGCTTGATGTCGTGGATCTTGAACGCCATGTCGTCGGTTTCCTCGACGTTCAGGCCGGAGGACGGCTCGTCCAGCAGCAGCAGCCGGGGCTCGGTGCACAGCGCGCGCGCGAGCTCCACCAGCTTGCGTCCGCCGTACGGCAGCCCCGCCACCATCATGTCGCGATAATGCTGCAGATCGAGAAAGTCGAGCACCCGCTCCGCCTTTTCGCGGGCGTCGAGCTCGGCGCGGCGGGCTTTGGGCGTGAAGAACATGTCGCTCCACAGCCCGGTGCTGCGATGCGTGTGCCGCCCGATCAGCAGGTTGTGCAACACGGTGGCGTGCTCGAACAGCTCGATGTTCAGGAACGTGCGCGCCATGCCGAGCGAGGCGATGCGGAGCGCGGGCTCGCCGCTTAGTTCGCTACCCGGCGAAACGATATGGCCGGAGGGGGGGTGGTAGATGCGGCAGATGAGATTGAAAACGGTGGTCTTGCCCGCG
>JAGRPN010000023.1 GCA_019449555.1 Ramlibacter sp. | reverse complement strand
CCGCGATGCCGGTGATGAAAACCAGCGCCGGTCCGATCAACGCCGCCAGCAATCCGCCAGCGCCGAACAAGGACCAGAAAACCGGTTCGTTGGATCGCTTCATGCATGGGTCCCGCGCACGATGACAAACACCGCCGCACACGCGATTACTGCGGCAACGAGTCCGATACCGGTGATCGTCCACGGCGGCACGCGTTTGCCGCCGACGAACATCAAGGGCATGGTAATGGGCATGATGTTGAACCAACTCCACGTGTGATAGACGAAGGTTGCGAGCAAAAACAGATGAAACACCAGCGACACAGGGCTTTTCAGCGCCTGCAGCCAGCCGTTGAAAGCCGCCTCGCCCTGGCCCAGACGGACCAACCCGACGAGCAACACCACCGCGTAGGCTGCGACAAACACGGCCGTCACTTCGCGCGCCATGTATCCAAGATAGTAGGTATTCCGTCTCCACCAACCATCCATGGACCGGACATAAGGACGCTGAATGCTCATTTGTCTGCTCCCTTTCGGCCCGCGAACCTGGTGGAATAACTTATCGCGCTCTTGATCTTGTACATGTTGATCGCGTTGGCCGGATCGACGTGCTTGGGGCAGACGACGGAGCAATAGCCAATTGCGGTACAGCCCCACACCCCATCCTCCTCGTTCACCGCTCCCATGCGCTGTTCGCGTCCGCCGTCGCGCGAATCGGCGTTGTATCGATGCAGGAGGGCCATGTGTCCGGAGCCGATGAACTTCGGATTCATCCCATATTGCGGGCAAGCAGCGTAGCAGAGCATGCAGTTGATGCACGCACTGAATTGCATATAGCGATCCTGCTGCTGCGGCGTCTGCAGATACTCTCCCTCTGCGAGAGTGCGGGCCTCCCCGGGGATCAGGAAAGGTTTGATGCCCTCGAGCCTCTGGACGTAATCCTTGACTGTCACGACAAGATCGCGCTCGATCGGGAAGTGCGCCAGCGCCTCGATCCGCAATTTCGCGGGGTAGTAGTGGCGCAGGAAAGTCTTGCACGCGAGCTTCGGTTTGCCGTCGATCATCATGCCGCAACTGCCGCAGATCGCCATGCGGCACGACCAGCGAAAGCTCAAGGTCCCGTCAAGATCATCCTTGATGTACTGCAAGCCCTCCAGCACGGACGTGTCATAGGTGAACGGAACCGCATAGGATTGCAGCACCGGTTCCCGATCCTGCTCAGGGCGATAGCGCAGGACCTCGATTTGGATTGTCTTCTCGACATCAGCCATTGTTCGCTCCTTGCTGCTCGCGGGATTTGGTGATCTTCACGTAGGGCGCTGCAACAAATTTAGGCTCAGGCTGACCAGTTCTCGCGCCAGCGTGGCTGGCGCAGAATGCACGTTGAATGGAACTGGGCGCATTCATTACAACTCCCCCACGACGCGAGTGGCGCTGACGTCCAGCCGCGGCGGCCGCGCAAAAGTGTGAAACGGGGCCGGCGAGGGCACTTCCCACTCCAGGCCCTCGGCTCCCTGGCCGTCCGGGTCGTTCCAGGGGCGCTGCGGCGCCGGCGCACCTCTGCCGCGCAGACAGGGCAGCACGACCGCGAAGAAGAAATACACCTGGGCCAGGCCGAAGCCGAAGGCGCCCACCGAAGCCACCATGTTGAAGTCCGCGAACTGCATCGGGTAGTCGGCGTAGCGGCGCGGCATTCCCGCGAGCCCCAGGAAGTGCATCGGGAAGAATGCGATGTTGAAGAAGATCATGGAGGCCCAGAAATGGATCTGGCCGGCGCGCTCGCCGTACATGACGCCGGTCCATTTCGGCGACCAGTAGTAAAAACCGGCGAACATTCCGAACAGCGATCCGGCCACCATCACATAGTGGAAATGCGCGACGACGTAGTAGGTGTCCTGCAGCAGCAGGTCGATGGGAGCCACGGCCAGGATGAGCCCGCTCAACCCACCGATAGTGAACACGAAAATGAAGCCGACGGCGAACAGCATCGGCGTCTCCATGGTAATCGAGCCCTGCCACATCGTCGCAGTCCAGTTGAAGATCTTCACGGCCGTGGGCACGGCGATCAGCATCGTCGCGTACATGAAGAACAGTTGGCCGGTCACCGGCATCCCGGTGGTGAACATGTGGTGCGCCCAGACGAGGAACGAGAGGATGGCGATCGCCGACGTGGCGTAGACCATCGATGCGTAGCCGAACAGCCGCTTGCGAGAGAATGCGGGTACAACCTGGCTGATGATCCCGAAGGCGGGCAGGATCATCACGTACACCTCGGGGTGACCGAAGAACCAGAAGACGTGCTGGTACATCACCGGGTCGCCGCCGCCGGCGGGATTGAAGAAGGTCGTGCCGAAGTGGCGGTCGGTCAGCGTCATGGTCACCGCGCCGGCCAGCACCGGCATGATGGCGACGAGCAGGTACGCAGTGATGAGCCATGTCCAGCAGAACATCGGCATCTTCATCAGCGTCATGCCGGGCGCGCGCATGTTCAGGATCGTGACGATGATGTTGATCGATCCCATGATCGAGCTCATGCCCAGGATGTGGATCGCAAAGATCGCGGCGTCCATCGAAGCGGGCATCTGCGCAGACAGTGGCGCGTACATGGTCCAACCCGTGGCGGGCGCACCGCCGGGCATGAAGAACACGGACATGAGCATGATCGCCGCAGGCACCAGCAGCCAGAAGCTCAAGTTGTTCATGCGCGCGAAGGCCATGTCCGGCGCGCCGATCATCAGCGGGATCATCCAGTTCGCGAAGCCCACGAACGCCGGCATGATCGCGCCGAAGATCATGATGAGCCCGTGCATGGTGACCAACTGATTGAACAGCTCGGGATTCACGACCTGCAGTCCGGGCTGGAAGAGCTCGGCCCGGATCAGCAGCGCGAGCACGCCGCCCACGATGAACATCGTAAATGAGAACAGCAGGTAAAGCGTACCGATGTCCTTGTGGTTGGTTGCGTAGACCCAGCGCCGCCAGCCCCGCGGTGCGTGGTCGTGGCCCGCGTCGTGAACATCGCCAGTTGGGTGGATGACTGCGCTCATGCTTTCACTCTCCCTTTCCACAGGACCATCGGCATCGACCGATGGGCGATGGTCGGCTTTTATATCATGCTGTGATACAAATGCGCAAGCTCGCGAAATCGCCGACCTGTGAAACGCAACATCCGGTCGGACTTGCGCATTGGGTTCAGTGCGCGTGCGGGCCGATGCCCCCTCTTCCGGTCGGCTGCCAGGCTCTCGCGCGAAGTCCGGAACAGCCCCGCAGGCTGCGGGGGCCCTTATACTGACGTTCATGTTCAAGCGCATTGACCATATCGAGCTGCTCACCGCGGCGCCCGAGCGCACGCTCGCGTTCTATACCGGCGTGCTCGGCTTCAGCGAGCGCGAGCGCATGCGTATTCCACAGACCCCTTCCGGGCCGCTGGATCTCGTGTACCTCGACCTGGGTGGGACCACCGTAGAACTCATGTGCTATCCGGAAGCGAAAACCATCCCTCGCAGCGACGAGTTTCGGCTCGGCTGGCAGTGCCTCGCCCTCGAGGTGGATGACATGGACAGCGTGCTGCGCATGCTCAAGGAAAAAGGCGTGGAGGCAGCCTGGGGGCCGGTGAAGCGGCCGGACTATGCCCGCGCCGAGATCCGTGATCCGGACGGCAATCCGATCGAGCTGCGGCAGTGGTATCGCCGCTAGCGAAAAGCTCGTTCTCCTCCGCAAGTGTTCTCACCAGTTGCTCGGCATCGGCGTTGCAGCTCCCGAGATGTTGTCCATGCGATCTCCAGGAGTGGCCAGGGCGGCACTTGATGCGGAACGCTGCTTTCTGCAGGAGCGGGACATATTCTCATCCGCGCTGCGGATCAGTTTTCCCGTGACGTCCTCCGCTTCCTGAACTCGCGGACAAGGCCGCGGCGAGAATAGGTCGACTGTCTATCGTTGAGCCTTCAGAGCCAGGCCATCGAGAACGATCCCCAGCCCCCCGGAAAACTCCTTGGCAGGGTCCATCTGCAGGGCAGTGCGCGCTGTTTCAGCAAGCAGCGGGAAATCGGAGGAACCCATGGTGCCGAGAGCCACGGTGCCTTGACCGTCAAGAGCTGCAAGGTGCTGCGCCTGCAGCGCGCCGTTGATATAGCTGATCAGCATGCGCAGCGCGATCACCCGTTGCTTCCCGCGGAATCCCGCCTCGGTCAGGGCGCGCAGCAGTTCTTCCGAGCAGCGCAGAACGGACGGAGAAACATGTCGATGGGCCATGAACAGCGGGACGACTGCCGGATGAGTCATGACGGTCTCGCGAATGCGCTCGGCGATCGTGGTGACCTGTTCGCGCCATGATTTCCTGGCCGGCACCACCGGGTCCAGCTTGCTCAGCACAAGTTCAACCAGCAGTCTTTCAATCTCCTCGCGCTCACTGACGTAGCGGTATAGGGACATCGTTCCGACGCCCAGTTGTGCGGCGACCGTCCGCATGGACAGCGCCGACAGGCCATCGCGGTCGATCACGGCGAGCGCGGCCGCAGCGATGTCCGAATGTGTAAGGGATTTGGGGCGTGGCATCTGTTGACAGCGTACATCGTACGCCATAAACTATGCGCGTACACCGTACTCCTATATTGATCAGCCTGGCACCAACACAAGCGATGAGCACCCCCGCCCAGATCGTCACCGAGTTCCTGCAATCCGCGCAGTTCGCGTCCTCCGGCAGTGGGAGGACGGCAGCAATGTGTCAACGCTGTACGAACTCACCGTCCAGACGCCAAACGGAACAGCCGCCATGCCGGTCAGCGAATGGCACGTCGTCGAAGCCGGGAAGTTGAAATCGACGTTCCTGATGTTCGATTCCAACGCAAGCGCGATCCAGCTACTGCATGACGCACTTGCTGCTGATTTCGGGAATCTCTGATCCCTGTGGATGTGCCCCGTGAGATCGAATCGAAGAGCAACTTAACTGAAAGAAAGGTGGAGATGAACCGCGTAATCCTGATCAACACGTTGACTGTCAAGGCTGAACGCATCGACGAATTCGTCGCTGCGCAACGGGAGTTCTCGTCGGCGATGCGAGGCCGCGCCAACGGGCTGCTCGGCGGCCGCCTGTACCGCAGCACAGATGGCCGCAAGGCAGTGCTCGTCAGCCACTTCGAGTCGCCCGAGGCGCAACAGGCAATGCTGCGCAGCCCCGAGTTCCAGGCCCACCTGACCCGCATGCGCGAGATGGTCGAGTCTTCCAGCCCCAGCAACTACGTAGAAGCGTATAGCCATGGCGACTTTCAATGAGCCCCTTCTTGAATGGGTTTGTAAGAGGCGGCACCCGTGCCCAACCGGTATTTGCGCGTATCCCGCGGGCTGTCACAAACAGCCAAATCGCAGCGTCTTGATCAATGGGCGGCCGCATCGGGCGGCCGCCCGCAACCAACGAAAGGCCACAAATGATGAAGCTCACTGCGCGGCTTTCCTATTTCCAACTCGCGCCCAAGGCATTCCAGAGCCTGCTCGGATTCTCCGGCGCCATCCGCAAAGACGTGCTCGGTGCGCGCCTTACGGATTTGGTGTTCCTGCGCGTCTCGCAGATCAATGGCTGCGCCTATTGCATCGACATGCACTGGCGCGACCTGCTCAAGCAGGATGCCGAGCCGCGCCACCTGAACGCCGTGGCCGGCTGGCGCGAAGCGCCCTTCTTCAGCGAGCGCGAACGCGCCGCGCTGAACTGGGCCGAGGCCGTGACTTCCCGGTCGCATCATGCAACGAATGACGGGGAATTCGCAAGACTAAGGGCCATCTTCAGCGACGAGGAAATCGCGGAATTGGGGTTCGCAATCGCGGCGATCAACGCCTGGAATCTGTTGAATCTCGGCTTTAGAAATCCGGTGCCGGAAAAGGCCTAGGGCTGCACGTTGCCCCCTCTGCTTGCATTCGGGGGTATTGTCGCCGCGCCCGCCACCGGTGATTCCGCTGGGGCTGGTGATGACAATTCGACTGGCGCGAAGGAACTCGCCGCAGGACTGCACGAACCGCCGGCCTGACGCTGTCACAAAACGCGCGCCTCGCCCGTCCTGCATGTGCACCCACCGAAGAAGGAGCACCCGCATGAAGACCATCCGTATCTACCGCCATCTCGACTGTGAGCGTTGCGCGAAAATGGCCGCGACCCATCACAAGCTGGACTGGCTTGACCGCGTCGACGACACCACCGAACCGCCGCCCGGCCGCTGGCCCGTGGAGAAAGGCGAGATCCTCGTGCAGAACCTACGCAACGGCGCCGTGCTCGAAGGCATTGACGCCGTGCGCGCCATCGCGCGGCAGGTGCCGCTGTACTGGGCGGCACTGCCGCTGCTGCGAATCCCCTGGCTGGCGCGCTGGGCGGACCTGGACGCGCGAGGCTGCAGTGGCAACGCATGTGCTGTTTCATGAAGAACCACGACGAGCAACACACCGACGAGCGGCTGACCATCTTTCTCCAGCAGCGTCAGCGCCTGCTTGGGCTGGCCTACCGCATGCTGGGCACGCGGCAGGACGCCGAGGACGTGGTGCAAGACGCATACCTGCGGTTCCGGTCGGCCGACCTGGGAGAAGTCCGCACGCCCGCCGCGTGGCTGTACACCATCGTCACCCGCCTTTGCATCGATGTGCTGCGGCGCCTGAAGACCGAGCGCGAGCAATACATCGGGCCGTGGCTGCCTGAGCCTTGGCTGGGCGCCGACGAAGCGATTCCTTCCGCACAGGACGCGGCCGAACTGGCCAGCGACCTGTCTGTCGGCTTCCTGCTGATGCTGGACAATCTCACGCCGCACGAACGCGCGGCCTTCCTGCTGCGCGAGGTATTCGAGCGCGACTACTCGGAGCTGGCGCAGGTGCTCGGGCGATCCGAGGTCGCCTGCCGGCAGTTGGTGCACCGCGCAAAAGAGCACCTGCGCAAACCGGCGACGGCTCGGCCGGCGGACGATGCCGAAACGCGCCGGCTGCTCGATGCGTTTCTCGCGGCCATAAAAGCCGGCGACGAACAGGCGCTACTGGCAACACTGGCACCTTCGGCGACGTTGATCGGCGACGGAGGTGGCGTAGTGAAAGCCGCGGCCAAGCCCATCCACGGCGGCCATCTCATCGCGCGTTTCCTGCTGGGCGTCACGGCCGCGGTCGTGGATCGCATTACGGGCGAGCCGGTTCAGGTGAACGGCCGGCCAGGCTTGGCGCTTCGCCTCGACGGCGCGCTGGCATCCGTGCTCTCGGTCGATGTCGTCGACGGCCGGATCGCAGCGCTGTACAACGTGTTGAACCCGCACAAGTTGGAGGGCGCGAAGGCTGTGCTCAATTGATTGGGTCAACCCCCACATTCGATTGAGCTTGTTCACACGCTCGTATGCTGCGTCGTAGCCGTCGGCGGCAACTTTCAAAGTGGTAGTTGCCGTTTCCTCGAAATAGTCAATGGGTTGCATGGTGTCCTCTCCTCACGCGGCCTTTCGCCATCAACGGGTCAACATCCGCGGCCGAACCCGTAGCAGACGTCGGCCGACTTGGTTGCGAACTCGCGCGCGACGCGCCGGAATGTGCGCTATCTCAAAGAATCTTCAGATTCACTGCCTAGACTTGTCTTGCGATGGGTTCACATAAAAGGAATTGAACTATGCGATTCACCTTATGGCTGGTCGCGATTGCGCTGGTCGGTTGCGGAGGCAGCGCCGATCAGATGCCTGTGGATTTTCAGTCGCTCTTCACGGAATTTCCGGGCTCTTACCCGGCTGGAACCTACGTGTTCAAGGATCAGGCGGAGATGGCTGCAGCGTGGGCGACAGCACCTCAGGAATATGTGCCCGTCGACCCTACGCGGCCACCCGGACCCATTCCGATGCCGAGCATTGACTTTGAAAAGTACTCGGTCGTCGGAGTTTCACTGGGGGTCGGCATCCGCTGCTATGCGCCGCATATCACTTCAATTACCAGTCTAGGTGACGACTTGATGGTGACGTACACATCTAGGGAGGGCACAGGTCCCATCACCCTAGCTTGTGCTCACACGTGGCCATTGACAGCCTTCGCCCAAGTGCCCACCTTCCCTGGCAGCGTGACATTCGAACGAGTCAGTGAATAGCTGCAATCAGGGGTGAGGAGATACAAGACTGCCATGGTGCTCGCCGGCCACCCAACCTGAACCCCAAACGCAGGAAACTGCGGTAAACCGCTGGTAGCGGGACGGTGCGACGGCGAACGAGTGGTCCGGCGGCTGGCCGCGATTGACCGGACACTCAGAACCGCAGTACCCCGTTGCACGCATCGCCTTAGAGCCGATTCGTGCAAGGCGGTGACCGAGGCCAGGTGACGCAGTGTCTTGATTTGGCGCGGGTATTTGCGCGCCGGGCGTCGGCGGTTATAAAGGAAAGGTCCGCGCCGGAGAATTTCTCGCCGGCCTACAGCCATGAGCATCCGCAATCTCGAAGCCCTCTTCCAGCCGCGCTCGATCGCTGTGATCGGCGCCTCCGACCGCCCGGGCAGCGTCGGGTCGGTCGTGCTGCGCAACCTCAAGAGCGGCGGTTTTTATGGCGTGATATGGCCGGTCAACCGGCGCCATGCCATGGTGGACGCCGCCCCCGCCTGGCACGATGTGGCGTCGCTGCCGGGTGTGCCCGACCTGGCGGTCATCTGTACGCCTGCCCACACCGTGCCCGACCTCATCGCGGAACTCGGCCGCAAAGGTGTGCGGGCCGCTATCGTGATGACCGCCGGCCTCAAGCAGTCGGTGGGCGAGGGGGGGACGCTGGAGCAGGCCATGCTCGCTGCTGCCCAGCCTTATCTGCTGCGTATTCTCGGCCCGAACTGCATCGGCCTGCTGGTGCCCGGTATCGGCCTGAACGCGAGTTTTGCTCCCGGCAATGCCTTGCCCGGCAAGCTGGCCTTTGTCACGCAATCGGGCGCCTTGGCCACGGCCATGCTGGACTGGGCCAACGGCCGAGGCATCGGCTTCTCGCACTTCATATCGCTCGGTGACAGCGCCGATGTGGATTTTGGGGATGCACTGGACTATCTGGGCAGCGACTCGGGAACCCGCGCCGTCCTGATGTACGCGGAATCGTTGCAGGCAGGGCGCAAGTTCATGTCGGCCGCGCGTGCCGCGGCCCGCAACAAGCCGGTGATCGTGGTCAAGGCCGGACGCGCGCCGGATGGTGCCCGGGCCGCTGCTTCGCACACCGGCGCCCTGGCCGGCTCCGATGCGGTCTTCGACGCGGTGGTCCACCGGGCGGGCATGCTGCGGGTCGACACGCTCGAGGCGCTGTTCGACGCCGCCGAAACACTGTCGCACCCGCACCCGCAGCGCGGCGAATGCCTTGCCATCACTACCAATGGCGGCGGAGCGGGCGTACTCGCTGCCGACGCCCTTGCGCTCGGTGGCGGGAAACTGGCGCAATTGACCCAGGCGTCGATGGCCGCCCTCGACCAGTGCCTGCCGGCGACCTGGTCGCGCGGCAACCCGGTGGACCTGACCGCCGAATCACCGGTGCAGCGCTACCAGGACGCCTTGCGCATACTCCTTGCCGCGCCCGAAGTCGATTCAGTCCTCTTCGTTCATGCGCCGACGGCGCTGGTGCCGGCCACCGACATCGCAGCCGCGTGCCTGCCGCTGGTGGAGCGTGCGCAAAAACCGGTATTGGCCTGCTGGCTGGGCGGACCCACGGTCGCGGCCGCCCGGGCCTCCTGGTCTGCGGCGGGCATTGCCTGCTTCAACACGCCCGAGCGCGCCGTGTCGGCCTGGCTGCAACTGGTCATGCATGCGCGCAATCAGCTCGCTCTGCAGCAGATTCCGCCCGCCTCGGTGGTCGAATTCAGGCCGCAGCGGGCGCGCGCGCAAACGCTGATCGATACGGTACTTCGCGAAGGCCACGAATGGCTGGATGAAGTGCAGTCGATGGAGTTGCTCCAGGCGTATGGCATCCCTGCCGTGGATACACGCCGGGCCCATGATGCCGAGCAAGCGGTCGAGCAGGCAGTGCAGATCGGCTTCCCGGTGGCATTGAAGATCATCTCGCCCCAGATAGTCCACAAGTCCGATGCCGGGGGCGTGGTCCTGAATCTGGCTTCCGCCCAAGAGGTGAGAGCTGCCGCGGTCAAGATGAAGCAACTGGTGGCACGGCAGCAGCCCGACGCCAGGATGCAGGGCTTCGCGGTACAGGCGATGGCGCGGCGCTCCCGCGAACTCATCGTGGGCTTGTCCAACGATCCCGTGTTCGGGCCGGTCATGCTTTGCGGCATCGGTGGCACCGAAGTCGAGATGAGCAAGCAGCACGCGGTGGCCTTGCCTCCGCTGAATACGCTGCTCGCGCGTGATCTGATCGAGCGCAGCGGTGTTGCGCCTCTGCTGGCCAGTTGGCGCGGCCGGCCGGCCGCCACCGACCAAGGGTTGATCGAGATCCTCTTGAAGGTCTCGCAGATGGCTTGCGACCTCACTGGCATCGCCGAACTCGACATCAATCCCTTGCTGGTGGATGCGCAAGGTGTACTCGCACTCGACGCGAGGGTGCGGGTTCGCCACCACCAGCTTTTGGCGCCGTTGGCGATACGCCCCTATCCGCAGGAACTGAGCGAACCCTTGCAACTGGGGGGAAGCGAGCTGCTGCTGCGGCCGATTCGCCCGGAAGACGGCGAACGCCTCAAGCTGTTCTACCAAAAGGCGGCACCCACCGATATGCGATTGCGGTTCTTCATGTCCCGCCGCGCGTTGCCCGCATCCGAACTCGCCAGATACAGCCAGATCGACTACGACCGCGAAATGACATTCGTCGCGCTTGAACCGGCGGACGCCCAGGGCCGGCAGGAAATGGTGGGGGAAGTTCGTGCGGTGTGCGACCCGGACAATCACACGGCGGAGTTCGCGATCCAGCTGGCGTCCGAATGGCAGGGCAGAGGCTTGGGAAGAACAATGCTGGCGAGACTGTTGCAGTACCTGCGTGAGCGTGGCACCGCTGAAGTCGTGGGCGAGTGCCTTCCCGAAAACGCATCCATGGCGGCGTTAGCTGAGTCCCTGGGTTTCGCGGTGACTCCGGGGGCCCCGGGAGACTCCATGGCGCTGCGTCTCGCGTTGCGCTGAGCTGCTTCACGGAATCAGCACGGGTTAGCCTGCGAATGACGGCTTTTCGCCGATCGCCTCGGGTGAAACCTTCTCACGGCTGCTGCGTTCTCAGTTGAGAAGCCCGGGACCGCAGCGAACTCATTGTCTCCAACGCGTGTTCGCCATGGAAATCGGCATCGCGGCAAGCCATCCGTGGACAGCTCCGGCGGGCTTGTGAAGTTAAGAAATCGATAAGGCGCCGCGCAGATGCTGTCTCTCACCGGCAGGCGCCGTGTCCGCCGGGTCCAAGGAGACATTTCATGAGCCGCAGCACCGTTCTGTTATCCACTGTCGCCGCCTCTGCACTTTTTGCCGCGCTGTGGGCGTTAGCGCAAGGAAAGAGCCTGAGCATCGACGTTCCCGCCCAAGCGCAGCCCACGATGGCTCAGGCAGTCGTCATCGCTGAGTCGCAGGGCAAGGGGCGCGCCACGCGCGCGCACCTCGAGGAGAACGTCGCGCAGCCGGTTTACCGCATCACGGTGAAGGCGCCGAGCGAAGCGCCTCTGCGAATCGACGTTGCGGCCGCTGATGGCCGTATTGTCGCGAGCGAGCGCCAGAAGGACTGAAACGCGGGATGGGCGGAGACGCGATCGGGTGTCAGCGCCTCCCCTACTCGAGATAGGCACCCGGGCGAGATTCGCTCGAGCGTACAGGCACTTGCCCGCACGGGCGCGCAGAGCATGGATTTCTTGATATTTCCCAAGTCTGGGTCTTGTCGGCAGACCTTCCGCCTTTGCGGCCCTTCCAGGAAGTATGAAGATGAAAGCGATCGCCACCGGCGTCTGCGCAGCTCGAAAGGAGCGGCATCAAGGTGCGCTGGCCGCCGCGACACCCAAGTGCATCCGTATTACCCTTGTAGGAGTCGAGACCATGAAGCCCACCACTCTCACGCCATTGCAGCAGGAGCACCGAGCCTTGCAAGAGCGGCTGCTTCTCGCCGCGCGCACGCGCGGCGAGCTGGGCGCAGCGGCCGAGACGCTCGTGCGCCTTGTTCACCCGCACTTTCGCAAAGAGGATCGGATCGCGCTGCCGCCTCTCGGCGTACTGTTTGATGCTGCACACAGCCCCGCGCCGGTCCAGAGCCCCGAGATTGGAGCGCTCCTGGGCCGACTGGAGATCGAGCTGCCAGTCATGATCGAGGAGCACAAGGCGATATTTGCGGCGCTATCCCGCTTGCGTTCAGCCGCGCTGCAAACGGGCAATCGCGAGACCATCCATTTGGTGCGCCAGCTCGTGCGCCAAGCGCGCGCAGAGGAAGAACACGTATATCCGGCGGCGGAGATGGCCATGCGCCATGCACGGCAATTGATGGGAGAGTATGCCAGCCGGGGCGTCACCGGTTAACCGCATGAACCCCGTTCGTTGAGGTCTGACCTCTCAACACGCTGAGCTCGGAACGACTCGAGCACAGGCAGCAGCGTGCAGGCCCGCGCACCGCGCAGCCTCGGCGAGCCGGGCCCGGTCCCAAGCGACAGCATGCCTTCGGGGGCGCTCACGGGCTGTGCTCATCTCCGCCAACGCTCTATTTTCGTCGTGATGGCTGTTCACCGGCCGCCGGCGCGATTGTCGGCGAACGCAAGCGCTTTATGGCGCGGGCGGGACGCGCCCCAGCACTGCTTCCATCGCGCTGCCGATGGCGATCAGCCGCCGGTCGCTGCCGGCCGGTCCATCCAGTTCCAGGCCGACCGGAAGCTTGCTGGCCGCGCCAATGCCCATCGGCAACTGGATCCCGGGCACGCCCGCATTGCTCCCGGGGTCGGTGTTCTGGATGAAGAGCATGAAGTTCGCGAGGCTGCTGGCGTCCGGGTTGGCGGGCAGCGCGGTTCTTGGCGTCGTCGGAAAAACAATGCCATCGAGCCGGTTGTCGCGAACGTATCCGCATACAGCTCGATCAGGGCGGGCCGGTGCGTTGCCATCGCGGCCTGGTACACGGGCGCGGCCGGTGTGACGCCTCCCGAGGGCGTGGGCAGCACGCGGGGTATCACCAGGCCCTCGTACGTGCCTTTCACGTCGGGGCTCGCGATCTGCGCCGCCAGTTGCTGGATCGTCACGCCGGTGTTGTAGCTGCGCAGGTAGGCCACCATGTCGTCATAGGCCTCGTACAACGCGATGGGGAAGCTCACATTGGCGTTCAGCGCTGCCAGCTGGGGCATCGCGACGGAAACCACGGTGACGCCGGCCGCTTTGAGCTTGCCGAGCGCGGCATCGAAGGCGGCGCTCGTGTCCGCATCCAGATTGGCCAGGAAATCGTTCACCACACCGAGCCGCACTCTGTGAAGGTCGACCGGTGCTGCGGCCGGTTCGCCCGTGATGACCCGGTCGAGCAGGTCGACGTCAGCCATCGAGATCCCCATTGGTCCCGCGGTGTCGCGCGTGTGCGAGATCGGCGCGATGCCGCCCTGCGGATAGCGCCCAATCGTGGGCCGCAGGGATGCGCAGCCATTGAGCGCGCACGGAATGCGAACCGAGCCGCCGGTGTCCGTGCCGAGTCCAGCCGGCGCCATGCGCGCACCGATCGCCACCCCCGAGCCCGACGACGAGCCGCCCGCCATCTTCATGACGTCGTACGCGTTGCGCACGCCGACGTTGGCGCTGGTGTTGTAAGCGGGGTTGTAGCCGGAGATGCCGAACGCGAGCTCGTGCATGTTGGTCTTGCCCAGGATGACGGCGCCCGCGTCGCGCAACTTCTTCACCACCGGCGCGTCCGCCGTGGGAACGAAGTTCTTCAGCGCCGGTGTGCCGGCAGTCGCCGCAAGCCCCGCCACCTGGATGTTGTCCTTGACGACGATCGGCAGGCCCTGCAACTGCAGACAGGCGCCGCCTGCGCGGCGGCGGACGTCGGCGTCGCGCGCCGCCTGCATCGCACCGGCTTCATCCAGCGCGACGAAAGCATTGTGGTCGGCGCGCGCTTTCGCCCGGTCCAGGTAGGCGCGTGTGACCTCGGCGCTGGTGAACGAGCCGTTGCAGATGCCGGCCACCACGTCGCTTGCCGTGAGGCGTGCGATGTCGGGGCGCATGGTCGCGTGCCGCATGCCACCGGCGCATCCGGCGAGCGCGACGGGAATCGCGAGGCTGAGAGCGAGGCGGTGCACGCAAGGCAGTTTCATGGCGCTTCTCCGATGTGAAAACCGGCCCGGTGTGGCTCGGCGGCTCCGCCATCAACCACGCCGATCCGATCAGGCGAGCAAGCCATTGGCGTCGAACAGGCGGCCGTATCGCGCTGTCTGGCCGTCGGATCCGAGGCCGCTCCAGCTCACGACAAAACCGCCCTCGCCGGTGGGTACGACGGACACATCGGTCGCCGACGTCGTGATGGAGTCGATGCGTGTGACAACGCCGTCGGGCGAGCCGTCGGCTGCAAAGCGCCGCGCGTAGACATGTCCCTGCAAGACCCAGGTCACGACGAAGCCTCCGTCATCCAGCCCTGCGATGGAGGGCGGGCGGACGTCGTTTCCGGTCACCACGGTGATGGCATCTCCCAGCGGAGATGCATCGGCAGCCAGGCGCCGGACATAAATGGATGCCGGCGTGGGATTCCAGTCAATGAATTCCGTCGTCCAAGCCACAACGGCCCCGCCGGTGGAGAGCGCGGATACCGCGAAGTCAGTCCAGGGGATCCTGTAGAACTGCTTCGAGCCGACCAACTGCGGGGGCCCCACTTCAGCGCCGTCGGCGCCATAGGCCGCGGCGAACATCGAACTCAGGCCCGTCACGATCATGAATCCTCCCGACCTGAGGGCGACCACATGCGGCTGATCTCCAAATTGCCTCGTCTGCGCCGGTCCCGCGGGGCTCCCGTCGGCCGCGTAACGCAGCACCGAGTACGAGACGATGACGAAACCACCCCCGGACAGTGCCGCCGTAGCGGGAAGCGAAGGCGGGTAATAGTGATCACCGAGGGGGGACACGAGAGCGACCTGTTGCGCAACGCCGAGCGGCGTTCCGTTCGCGTCGTATCGCTGCACCATCAGCGGGCAACCACATCCGACTTCCCGCTCGTCCGTCGTACGCGGACCGAGCCATGTGAGCACGTAACTTCCACCGGCCAACGGTGCAAGCACGTCCCAATTCCACGAGAGGAGGGTGGGATACCCGATGTGCACTTCGCTTCCGGCGAGACGGCCGTCCGAGCCGTGGCGTTGCAAAGTCGCTCCGGTTGCATCGCGCCTGAATGTGGCGAACCCGCCAGCGGGCAGCGCAAGCACCCGGTCTGCATCGATGCGATGCTCCTGGTCGGAGGGAAGCAAGGCGATGCGCGCCGCGATCTCCGGCTTCAGCTGGTACGTGCCGGAGTTGCCGGCCTTGACCACGCTGGCGCATGCGTTGAATTCCTCCAGCATGATGTCTGCGCTTCGCCAGCCGGGCACTTCAAAATTGCCCTTCAGCTTCAGGCCGCTTGTCGTGCCACCGGGCACACTGAGCGGCATCAGGGTGCCACCGCTGGGTTGAACTGCGTTGGCCATCGGGTCCGCCGCCAGCATGAGGCGGACCTCGGTGTAACGCCCGGCCGGCAATGGTGCACTGCGCAGCGTGTCGAGCAAACCGCCGCTCAACTGCATCAGGTCGATCTGCTTGGGCGCCGGCAGGCTGACGTCGTGCCACGCTTCGCCGGACGCCGCGGGCAGCAGCAGCCGCAAGCTCACGACCGTGAGGTACAGGTGCTCGTAACTGCATGAGGAGACCTTCGAGTCCGCGGACAAGACGAATGCCGCGGCGCGTGGCATCGAAACAGGCTCGGCCGCGCTGCTGACGACTTCAGCACCGCCACCGCTCCCGCCGCCACAGCCCGCGGCAAGCGCCATCACCAACAGGCTCATCAGTCGCAAGAGGGTGTTCATGTCGCGGTCCAGCCAGATCGTGACAAGTAAAGTTCACGCGGCCAGCTTTTCGCTGTCGGGGGCGTAAGAGCTGCTAACGGCGCGTAAGCGCGCTTTGAGACAGGTCAAGGGAGACGAGGTTTCTCTATCTCTGCGTTGCGCGGCGATGCGCCATGGAGCCTTCGGCTTCCAGGCCGTCACCTCCGCCAAGAAACCGGCTCAGGCCCGGCCGTAGGTGTCGTCGAACCGCACGATGTCGTCTTCCTTCAGGTATCCGCCGGACTGGACCTCGATGATTTCCAGCGGCACCTTGCCGGGGTTCTCCAGCCGATGCTTGTGGCCCATCGGGATGTAGGTGCTCTCGTTTTCGGCGAGCAGGAAAGTTTCCTCGCCGCGGGTCACCTTCGCGGTGCCGCATACGACGATCCAGTGTTCGGCCCGGTGATGGTGCATCTGCAGGCTCAGCGACGCGCCCGGCTTCACCATGATCCGCTTCACCCGGAATCGGGCACCGGCATCGACCGAGTCGTACCAGCCCCAGGGGCGGTGCACCTTGCGAGGCAGCAGCGGCTCTTCCCGCTCGGTGGCGTTCAGGCGGGCCACGACGTCTTTCACTTCCTGGCTGGCGCTGCGATCCATCACCAGCACTGCGTCGGGGGTTTCGATCACGACGACGTCGCTCAGGCCCACCACTGTCACCAGCCGGCTGCTGGCGTGCACCAGCGTGTTGCGGCTGTTGTGCAGCACCGCATCGCCGTGGGCCGCGTTGCCGTCGGTGTCGCGGATGCGGGTCTGCCAAACGGCATCCCAGGCGCCCAGGTCGCTCCACCCGGCCGCGAGCGGCACCATGCGGATGTCGAATTCGCTACCGGGGCAGTGTTCCATCACCGCGTAGTCGATCGATTCCGCGGGTACCTGGGCGAACTCCGCCTGGCCCGGCCGGACAAAACCGTTGTCGGTGGAGCGGACCTGCCACGCAGCGCGGCAGGCAGCGGCGATATCGGGCCGGAACCGCTCCAACGCCGCGAGCCAGGTCGAAGCCTTGAGCACGAAGATGCCGCTGTTCCAGTGGAATTCGCCGGACGCGACGTAACGCTGAGCGGTTTCGAGAGGGGGTTTTTCAACGAACTGCAGTACGCGACGGCAACCGTCGGCGTCGCCGCTGCGGATGTAACCGTAGCCGGTTTCGGGCCGGGAAGCGGGCACGCCCAGCACGACCACCGAACCGGTGGCGGCCTGCCTGACGGCTACCCGAAGGGCCGCCGTCATGGCCGGCACATCAGTCACGCAGTGGTCCGCCGGGCAGACCACCAGCACCGGGTCTGCCTGACCGTCGGCAGCATGCAGCGCCGCCAGCGTCAGCGCGGGAGCGGTATTGCGCCCGACCGGCTCGAGCAGCACGGCGTCGGCCGTGGAACCGAGCGCGGCGAGTTGGTCCAGCACCAGGAACCGGTAATCCCCATTCGTGACGACGACCGGCGAGGCAAGACGCCAGTCGCCGTCCGCGAGACCCAGCAGGCGCTGGATCGATTGTTGGAACAGCGTGCGGTCGCCGCCGGCCGGCGCCAGGAACTGTTTGGGGTGCCCGGTGCGGGAAAGTGGCCACAGGCGCGTGCCGCCGCCGCCGGCCATGATGACGGGGCAGATGGTGCCTGGTTCGCGAATTGACATGAACTACTGCTCCCTTGTTGCCAGCGCAGCGTTTTCACATCGATGCTGTTGCCGCCGTCGCCCGGCACGAGTTTGCCTTCGCGCGGGGTCGGCTGAGGCGTCGGCGCAGCTGGGCCGTGCGTGACAAATCTCGACAAGTGCAACCGCTCGCATTGCCACTCGGGCAGCGTGTCAATTTGCAGCAATATGCCGCATCCCGCGTTCACTATCACAGCATATGAACTCGACCATCGCCGCCGGCCTGCAGGTCTCGACGTTTGAAAGCGCCGCCGGCGCTGAACGGCTTGCCGGGACGGCCGATGACTCGCGAACCATTGGCAATGCCATAGCGCGGCGAGCCGCTTCGGCGAAAAGTTTCCCGGCGATGGTCGGCGCCGACTCGCAACTCATCACCTACTCCGACCTGGTTTCCTTGATCTCCCGCTTCGGCCGCGAATTGGCGAATGCGGGATTGCGCGCCGGTCACCGTGTCGGACTGCTCGTGCCGCCTGGCATGCCTGGCGGGGAGCTGGCTGTCGCACTGGCGAGCAACGTGACACTGGTCCCGATCAACCCGGCCCTGAAACGTCAGGAGGTGATCGAGTCCGCTGGCGTGAACCGGCTGCACGCGATCGTCATTCCCCGCTGGCTGGAAACCGAGGCGCGTTCCGCCATTCTCCAGCAGGAGATCACGGTATTCGAAGCGGTCAGGGCACCGCACGGCACGCTCTCCCTGGAATTGCTCACTCGCCCGGCGAGGGCAGCAGTCCCGGTGCGGCCAGTGGTCGAGTCGGACGTGGCGCTGCTGCTGCGTTCCTCCGGCACCACGGGCGCGCCGAAGCTGATCCCTGTCACGCACGGCAATTTGGCGGCCATGGCCGAGAAGATGGGCTCCGCCCTCTGGTACGGAATCACAGCCGAGGATCGCGCCGCATGCACGGCGCCGCTTTATTACGCCGCCGGCCTCAAGACATCGCTGTTCGTTCCGCTCATGCTGGGCGCCGGCGTTGCTTTTCCGTCTCCGCAGCAGACGTTCGATGTCGCGGAATGGGTGGACGCGCTCGCGCCGACGTACCTGTCCGTCGCGCCGGGGGCGCTGCAGCGAATGATCGAACGGACGAAGGTTGCGTCACGCGAATTCGACGGCAGCTCCCTTCGCTTCGTCATGTGCGGGGCTTCCTACCTGCCGGAGGAGACGCGCGCGGCCGCGGAGTCGATGCTGCGCGTGCCGGTCCTGGAATTCTATGGGCTCAGTGAGGCTGGCATCATGGCCGCCAATCCCGTGCCGCCCGGCAAAGCCAAGCCGGGCACCGTAGGGTTGCCCGCGCCAGGAGAACTCCTGGTGGTCGACGAGAACAGGCAGCCGGTCGCGAACGGTGCCGCCGGGGAAATCATGATCTGTGGCCCCACGTTGATGCCGGGCTACGTGGCGACCGACGGCGCCAATCCCGATGAATTGAAGGACGGTTGGCTGCTGACCGGGGATATCGGGCAGCTGGACGAGGAGGGTTACCTCTGTCTCGCAGGACGCGCCAAGGAGGTCATCAACAGGGGGGGCGAGAAGGTCTTCCCTTACGAAGTGGAGAAAGCAATACTGCAGCACCCGGCCGTGCTGGAAGCCGCGGCTTTCGGCGTGCCTCATCCCCGGCTGGGCGAGAGCGTGGCCGCCGCGATTGTCCTCAAACCCGGGATGACCGTTCCCGAGAGCGAGCTCAGGGAGTTCCTTGCTGTCCGGCTGGCCGGGTTCAAACTGCCTCGCCGGCTTTGCTATGTGCCCGGCCTGCCGCGCGGCGGTTCGGGAAAGGTCTTGCGCAGGTCGCTGAGTGAAACCTACGCGACCGCGCCGGGCATATTCGTGCCGCCGAAAACCGACAGCTTCCTTCATCTCGAGCTTCTCGAGCTGTGGAAACGCCTGCTCGGCATTTCCGACATTGGCTTGGACGACGACTTCTTCGACAAGGGCGGGGACTCGCTGCTTGCCACGGAATTGCTCATCGAGATCGAGGCGCTCACCGGCAAGCCCTATCCTCAATCCGAACTCGCCACGCTCACGATTCGCCGCGTAGCCGAAGTGGTCGCGTCCGAGCTGCCCGCCGAGCGGGAGCTGATGACGCAAGCCAAGCGGGGATCCGGCATACCCGTGTTCTTCTGCCATGGGGACTATGTCGACAGGGGCCTCTACGCACACAAGCTGGCCGCGCTGCTTCCCGATGATCACCCGATCTTTCTGCTGCATAGCTACGCGGACCGGATCGCCGGCTCCAGCGTCGAGGACATCGCGCGCGTTTATCTGGAACGGGTGCTTGATGCCGCGCGCGGCTCGCCGGTCTTCATTGCCGGCTACTGCAACGGCGGCATCGTGGCATGGCACCTCGCGTATCTGCTGCGCCGCGCAGGGGTGGAAGTCGTGGAGCTTCTTCTGATCGAAACGATGTCGCTGAATGCACGGCCGCGGCTTCGGGTGCTACCGAGAGTCTTCCGCGCCGCGGGGTCCCTGGTACCGGGCCGGGCGGGAAGATTCCTGCGAGAGCATGGCATGCGCCATGCCTGGTACTGGGCGAGGCGCCTCGCCGATTTCAGCTTCCGTGGCCTGCGCGAGGAAATTGGCGCGTTGCAACAGCGTCCGCGAGGGCAACGCGACGCGATCGCGATGGCGGACAGAACGTACCTCGCGTTGATGTCGCGCTATGTGCCGCCACCTCTCGATGTCTGTGTGACATGTTTCATCGCGGATCAGGGCAGGCATATCGACACCGACCCGACGTTCTGGCGCCGTCTCGCCCCGAGCGTCAGCAGCGTGACCGGGCCAGGAACTCATCAAGGCCTCCTCATCGCCGGCCGGCAAGCGCTCGCGACGAAGATCGCGGACGCCCTGGAGCGGGCCACGAGGCGGTATGTGCGCGGCACCGCCCGGCCAGCGCCGTCCGTGCAAGAGGCCGCGCCGCGATGAAAAAAGGCCGCCAGAATTCTGGCGGCCTTCTTGCGAACGGAACGGCCTTATTGGGTCGAGACGGTGATCGAGCTGCGACCGACGTTACCTGCCGCGTCCGACGCCTGGACATCGAGCGTGCCCGTCCAGCCCCTCTTCGTCGGAAGCGTCATCTGGCACGCGTAGGGTGCGCTGGTGACCGCGCAGCGCATCGAACCGCCCAGGTAGAAGCGCACTTCCGTGACCTTGACGTTGTCGGTGGCGGAAGCCGCTGCCGTGATGGTGGCGCGGCGGGGGAACGCGGAGCCGTTCGCCGGGCTGGTGATGCTCACGGTGGGAGCCTGGGTATCGGCAGGCGTGGTCGTCGTTGTGGTCGTCGTGGTTGTCGTGCTCGTGCTCGTGGATGCGAGACGCGGGTCCGTTGTCGCTTGCCAGCCGCCGTTCACCCAATCCCACCATCCACCGTAGGAGTTCTGCTGGTAGACCGTGTGGTTCCAATACAGCAGCAGAACGACGCTGGACGAAACTGTGGCAACGCCGTTCCTGTAAACCACACCGCCCGAAAGCGTCCACGTCGCACCCGTGGCATCGACGATCGTACCCGTCGTGGTGATGGATGAGCCCTGGATGCTTTCGGTCGAAGGCGTAGCGGTCACTTGCATCGCATCAATCTGGGCGTCCGTGAGCAGTCCGCGACTGGTGATTGCATAGCGCTCCGTGGCCGACAAGGTGCCGCCGGCGAACGCGGTGACGAGATACAGATGCACCTTCGGATTCGCCAGGTCGAACATCATGCCGAAGCGGTTTTCAGGCACGGCCTTCGACGGTTCGTCCAGCAGTTCATACATGTGGACGGATTCGAGGTTGACGATCGTCTGGCTCCTGAGGTCCGTCAGGTGCTTGTTCAAGGCCTTGAGGCAGGTTTCCGTGTACGTCGCGCCCATCCGGTTCTCGTACGTCGAGTCATAGATCTCGCCGCAGTCGAACTCGTTGATGTGGACCGGCTTGCCGAAGACAGCCAGTCGGGTGAGCGGCCCTCCGGAGCCATACCACGGATCACTGAGCAGGCTGCTCTCGGCATAGCGGGGATAGACGTGCCATCCCACCACGTCGAACAGCACGCCGTTTTGCTGCATGAAGGTGAGGAAGCCGAAGTCCCGGCCGACTGCGCCGAGAATCGTCCGCAGCGGCAAGCCCGAGCTTGCCCGGACGTCCCTGATGGCCCGCGACATACCTCTCAGGGCGGCAGTCAACGTGGCGACGCAGGGTTTGCCTTCGTAGGGAGTCGTGGAGGTACCGGCGCTGTTGAACGGCACCTCGTTGAGGATTTCCGAGCGCAGCGGGGTTTCGTTCAGCAATTCAAAGTCCTGAACGATGTCCTTGACCTGATTGACGCCCGTGACCGTCTGGTTGTAGGCATCCTGCTCGATGTACGTGAGATTCGGGTTGCAGCTATGGTCCCACTGGAAAGGAATCTGCAACGACACTTCGACACGTCCGCCGTTCGCCCTGATTTTCTGGACCTGATCGCGCAGGGCGGTCTGGTCGGCGCCGGACATCAGGTCCAACCGGGCGGTCTTGAGGTTCCGCTGCTTCATCACGGTCGCGATCTGGTCGTTGGCGGTGGCAGTGCCGCCACCGTGGACGTTCACCCCGAGGTCAAGTGCAAGGGCGTTTGCCGACATCGCGGCCACAACGGCTGAAACAAGTGCAAGGCGTCGAATCATGGGTACTGCTTTCTACTGATCGGTTGGGAGCGGCTCGTGCCGAAGCTCAGCCATGCGCGCGATCGTAGGGTACCGATAAGCTGGTCCGCGAAAAGAGGTAACCGAATGGCCCACGCCTTAACAATTGCTGAGCCATCCGGCCAAGGCGGGGGCGTGTTCGCGCACCGAACTGGCGCTCCGTCACTAGCTTCCAGCGCCACGTCGCGCTACAGAAAGTGCGGGTTATGTAGGACAGCGCCGACGGTTCTGTAGGACGCCGCCGACACTGAAGTTACGGATGGTTTCAAGCGCAGGCAACGCTGCTGGAATGAGGCCCGCTGCGCGAGCGCGATTCAGCGGCACAACTGCTGGTCAGAAGGGCCCACCTACACGGCGAGGAGCAGTTCGCTGTCACCGCGCAGGTCGGGCCTTCTTCATGCTTGCAGGTTAATGCTGAGAGTGAGATCAGCCCGTCGGCAGCGACGCGCGGCAGATGTGTTTTTTGACAAATGTGCGCGCTACCGAACAGACATGGTGTGTTCGCTGGCGTACGGTGCCTAACTGGATCGGTGCGTAGGAGTTGACAGCGGTGGAACTTCGACACGTTCAGATGACGCCCGAGGCACAGGGCTCGATCTCGACGGTAGACCCCCTTGCGGCGCAGCCGTACGGAGCGTCACCGACGCGATGCGCTGCGCCATTGGCCGCATAAGCACAACCACATCAGCGGCAGCTCATCATGAAAATCTACCGCGACACGTTGCCACCCACGACTTCGTGCACGGGCCGGCCCTGGTGGCTGGTGCGATCGGCGATCGATCCGCTCGTCTCGGTTGCCGTTTACCTGGCCGCGCTGCGTGTATGCAAGTGCGCCTTCACGCAGGACGGTCTCGTTCTGCTCTGCCTGAGCTTCCTGCTCACGTTCCCCGCGGATGTTCCCTTCCGGCGGTTCTCATCGGAAGTTGCACGCGGCATCATGCTGAGATGGTTCAAGGTCGTGGCCGGGGTCGCGTTCTTCTGGGCCACCAAGGCGATGCTGCTGCACACGGGCTTTCAGGCAGAAGCGAACGTCGTCGCCACGTGGCTGATCGCGACCCCGCTCGCACAGCTGGCCCTTCACTTCATTTCCCCGCGAATCGCTCCTTGGCTGTTTCCCCTCTACACGGAGGAGAAGGTCGTCATCGTCGGGGCGAACCACGTTGCGCGGCGGTTCGCACAGTTGATCAACGATGGCGAGGCAGAAGGGCAGCATCTCGTCGGCTACTTCGACGACCGGGACATTCAGCGGCTTGGAGCGTTCGGCGTCCACAAGGTGATCGGCCGGATCGGTGAAGTCAGCGAGTACGTCAAGACTCACCGCATCGACGCCATCTACATCTCCATGCCCATGGCCACGCAACCCAGGATCGTGAGCCTGCTGGAAGCCCTGCGGGACACGACGGCGTCCGTGTACTTCCTGCCCGATGTGTATGTCGCCGACCTGATCCAGGGGCAGGTGACCATGCTGGCCGGCCTGCCCGTGGTCTGCGTCTGCGAGACACCCTTCGACGGTACTGCGGGAGCGATCAAGCGAGTCTTCGATCTCACGCTGACCGTGGCCGCTTTACCTCTGATCCTGCCGCTGATGGGAATCATCGGCCTGCTCGTGCGCGCCACGTCTGCCGGTCCGGCGCTTTTCAAGCAGCGCCGATATGGACTGGACGGCAGGGAAATCGTGATCTGGAAATTCCGCTCGATGACCACCCTGGAAGATGGCCAATCCACCTATACACAAGTCACGCGCGAGGACGCCCGTGTCACGAGTTTCGGCAGATTCCTGCGCAAGACCTCGCTGGACGAGCTTCCGCAGCTGATCAATGTGTTGTCCGGATCGATGAGCCTCGTGGGCCCGCGACCGCACGCGTTGGCAGTGAATGAGCAGTACCGCAAACTCATCCCCGGATACATGGTGAGGCACAAGGTCAAGCCCGGAATCACCGGTTGGGCCCAGGTGAATGGGTGCCGCGGTGGCGACGACCTGGATTCGATGCGCAAGCGCACCGAATACGACCTGGCTTACCTGCGGTCCTGGAGCCTTTCGCTCGATCTGCTCATCGTCCTCAAGACCGTGAAGATGCTGGTCCTGGGCGACGACCGGGCGTTTTGACAGCATGGACGAACTTCCTCAGTCGGCCGTGCTGGTGAGCAGACCGTCCCGCCCCCGCGCACTGCTGCCCTACCTGCGCCGCCTGGGCTCGAACCGTCTCGCGCTGAATTCAGCGTACATGATGGGCAGCCAGGTCTCCATCGCGCTGCTGCAAGGCTTGCAGTTTTTCCTGCTCGCGCGCGCGCTCGGATCGCACGAATTCGGCATAGTGGCCAGTGTTGTCGCGATCACTTCGGCCCTTCTTCCCTTGTCCGGCCTGGGACTGGGCAACGTCGCGATCATGCATATCGCCCGAGGGCAGGCGGGCGCTGAGCTCTCTCTGGGCAATGGGCTCGCTGTCACAAGCATCATGGCAGCCGTGCTGGTTGCGTTGGCCCTT
>JAGRPN010000272.1 GCA_019449555.1 Ramlibacter sp. | reverse complement strand
CACCGGCGAGCTCACGCGCGAGATGGAAGAGGCGATCCGCAAGATCCCCGAAATCGTTTCCTGCCACTACATCAGCGGAGCGGGCACGTTCGAGCTGCAGGTGGTCTCGCGCGACCTGGACACGTTTTCGCAGTTCGCCCGCAAGGTGCTGATCAACCTGCCGAACGTGAAGGACCTGCACACCAGTTTTTCGCTCGGCGAGGTCAAGGCCAGCAGCGCCCTGCCGCTGTCGCACCTCGGCGTGCGCGGCCCGACCGCTAGTCCCTGACGCAGTGGGCGAGCAGCGGCGGCTGCGCGTACCGCAGCAGCGCTTCGCGCCCGCTGACGCCCAGGCCGAATTCGGCTCGCATGTGCGTGTTGCTGTACACCGTCTGCTGGGGCGTGGCGCCGCCGGCGTCGCGCGGCAGCTCTTCGCGCCCGCGCGGCCCCGCATCGACGATGGCCGAATCGTCGCCAAACCGGACGGTGAATTCGATGTCGTTGTCGCAGCGGTAATGCGCCGGCGCAGCGGGTGCGGCGATCGCTGCAGAGGCCGCGGTTGCAGCGGGCCCGGCGGCCGCGGCACGCGGGGCCGGCGCTGCAGCCGGCGCAGGCGCCATCGCCGCGCAGCCGCAACAAAGGGCCGCGGCCAGGAGTCCGGGAACGAGAAGTTTCGTCATCGTGCTAACCATGCTGCAAGAGGCGCCCATTGTGCGGCGACGCCGGCCGCTTGTGGGCCAGCCGCGCCGCCCGGGCTTACCGCGGCCAGAGCACCCACAATTGCAGCGGCTGCCTCAGCCGCCCGGCCAGTTCGCCCGCCTGCGGACCCCAGCCGGTGAAGTAATCCGCTCGCACCGCGCCCACGATGGCGCTGCCCGTGTCCTGCGCGAACACCAGCCGCTCGAGCCTGACGCTGGGGCCGGCCGACGCCAGCCATACCGGAGTGCCGTACGGGATGCTTTCCTTGTCCACCGCGATCGAGCGCCCCGGCGTCAGCGGCACCCCCTGGGCGCCGCGCGGGCCGAAGCCCGCGTCGAAATCGCTCAGCGCCTCCTCGCGGAAAAACACGGTGCGCGGATTGCTCCAGAGCATCTCGTTCACGCGCTGCGGGTTCTGCGCCGCCCAGGCCTTGATGCCGGGCCAGGAAGCGTCGCGCAGCGCGCCTTGCTGGAGCAACCAGCCGCCCACGCTGCGATAGGGCTGGTCGTTGCTGGCCGCGAAAGCCAGGCGCACCGTGCGCACGCCGCCGCCGGGCTCGGCAATGCGCACGCGCCCGGAACCCTGGATCTGCAGCACGAGCGCGTCCAGCGGGTCGGCGACGTACGCGATCTCGCGGCCGCGCAGCGCGGCGCGCGCTTCCGGCAAGGTGTCGATCTCCTGGCGCGTGTACCACGGCCTGCGGCTGGCCAGATTGGCCGGGGGCCGGTACAGCGGCACCTGCTGCACGGCGGTGGGCGTGCGGCTGGCGTCGAGCACCGGCTCGTAGTAGCCGGTCAACAGGCCCTCGGTCGGGCCCCGCGGGCCTTCCACCCGGTAGGGCTGCAACCGTCGCATCATCCAGGCACGCTGCTCCTGGCCGGAGCCGATCGACAGCCGCCGCACTTCGGGGCAAAGCGGCGCGAACGCCGGCGCCGGCCGCTCGCAGCTCTTGAGCCATGCGTTCCACGCCTCGTGCAGCGCGTCGTCGCCGAAACCCGGCAACTCGTCCCAGCGCACCGGCTGCCATCGGCTCTTGCCCTGCAGCAGGGGCGGCAGCCCGGCAGCGTCTGCCGCCGGCGCCGGCGCCACCGGGGCAGGCGCAGGCACTTCATCGGCCGGCGGCAGCGGCACGCCGGCACAGCCGGCCAGCGTTCCTACAATAAGTGCGTTCCAAAGAAAGCGTTTGATGCTGTTCATCCTGCTCGAGGCGTTGCTGGCGCTGGTGCTGTTGCTGTTGATCGTCTGGTGGACCATGTTCTCGGGACGCAGGAAAGGGGAGCCCTTGCGCGGGGACGACGAGAAGTGAGGGCTACAGATCGCGCAGCATGTGCACCAGCTCGACTGCCGATTTCACTTCCATCTTGTCGAACACGCGGGCGCGGTGCACTTCCACGGTGCGCACGCTGATATCGAGCTGATCGGCGATCAGCTTGTTCGGCAAGCCCTCGACCACGAGTCGCATCACGTCGCGTTCGCGCTCCGTCAGCTCGGCCAGGCGTACCTCCAGCAATTGGTGCCGATGCCGATCCGCGAGCACCTCCTGCGAGCGCGCAATCGCGTGCTCGATGCGGTCCACCAGCGCATTGTCGGAAAACGGCTTCTCGCAGAAGTCGAACGCGCCGCGCTTGACCATGTCCACCGCGGTGGGGACGTCGGCATGGCCGGTCAGGAAGATCACGGGCATGACCTCGACCAGGCCGCGCTGCGCGATCTGGTCGAACAATGCGAGGCCGCTCATGCCCGGCATGCGCACATCCAGCAACAGGCAGCACGGCTGGGAGGGCGCGTAACCGGCAGCCAGCATCGCCTCGAATTCTTCCCCGCTGCCGAAGCCCTCGCTGAGCAGGTGGCGTGAACGCAATAGCCACGCCAGGGCCTCGCGCACGCTGGCGTCGTCGTCGACGATGAAAACAGTGGCATTGCTCGCGGGTTGCATCACTCTACCGGCAAGGTGAACTTGAAAATCGTACCCTGCGGACGGTTGGGCTCGTAAGCGAGGAATCCCCCATGCTGTTCCACCACCGTGCGGCACAGGCTCAGGCCCAGCCCCATGCCCTCCTCCTTGGTCGTGAAGAATGGCGTGAACAGGCGCTGCTTGACCTCCTCGGGGATTCCGGGCCCGACGTCGGCGACTGAAAATTCCAGCCAGTTCTTGCCCGGCGCACCCTGCGCGCCCGGCGCACCGCCCGCCCGGCGCACCTCGATCAGCACGGACGGCGCAGTGAGGTGGGCCTGATCCATCGCCTGCATCGCGTTGCGCGCCAGGTTGAGCAGGACCTGCTCGACCATCGTGCGGTCGCAGACCACCGCCGGCAGGCCGTGCTTCAAACGCGTCTCCACCCGCACGCCCAGCTTGCGCGCCTGCAGGCTCACCAGGGGCATGATCGCCTCGAGCAGCGCCTCGGGGCGGACCGGTTCGCGCTCCTTGTCGCGCCGGCGCACGAAGTCGTGCACGCTCTTGATCACCTTGCCCGCGCGCTCGGCCTGTTCGGCGATGCGGCGCATGGCCTGCACGATGTCCGGCGCCGCATCGACCTCGGAACCCGTTGTAGCGTGTACCGCCATTTGCGATTTCAGCAGGTTGATCGACCCCGTCGCATAACTGGAAATCGCCGCCAGCGGCTGGTTCAGCTCGTGACTGAGCAGGGAGGCCATCTCGCCGATCGTGGCCAGCCGCGCGGTGGCCTGCAAACGCTCCTGGCTCGCGCGCGACAGCTCTTCGACGCGGCGCTGCTCGCTGATGTCCAGGAACGCGCTCATCCAGCCGGTCTGGACGCCGTGGTGGTTGATCAGCGGCGCCTCGATGATCAGCACCGGAAAGCGCGAGCCGTCCTTGCGCATGAAAACGGATTCGTAGCCTTCGCGCGGCGGCGCTTGCCCAGCCGTGAGGCGCACCTCCTGGCGCTTCTGGTACTCGCCGGCGAGTTCGGGGGGCCAATAGGGCGCGGGCGCCGTGTTGCCCAGCAGCTCCTCGGGCGAAAACCCGACCATCTGGCAGAACGCGGGATTCACGTACGTGATGCGTCCTTGCAGGTCGCGCGCGCGCAGGCCGGTCACCAGCGAATCCTCCATGGCCTTGCGAAACGCCAGCGCATCGGCCAGGTCCTGTTCGGCGCGCAGGCGCCGCCGCATGTCCTTGCCCAGCAGCACGAGCACTGACACCAGTGCGATCGACATCGCCGTGACCAGCGCGGTGAGCACGTTGGGGAACAGGTCGGGCGCGCCGCGCCAGCTGTCCATCCGCAGCACCATCGTGTTGCCGGGCAGGTCCAGCAGCTGCTGCGAAGTGAACACGCGCGTGCCGCGGCGGGCGGCCCCGTGCAGCGCGAGCCGCGTGCCGTCGGCCTCGGTGAACGAGATTTCCTGGCTGCGCATGAGTTGCGGGCCGACGAGCCCCGCGAGGATTTCGCTCAGCGAATAGGTCGCCACCAGATAGCCGTTCAATTTGCCGGCGGTGACTTGCGGCAGGCACAGTTCCATCACCTCCAGTCCCAGCCCGTCCAGCTGCGGCACGAAATAGCTGCTGGAATATGCCGGGCCGCTCACCCGCCGGCCGTTGGCGCAGGCCAGCACCACGTCCGCATGCGCATTGGCCCGGCCGAGGCGCTCGAACACCGGCGCGCGCAGGGGCGAGTCGACGAACGCGACCGTCTCCAGTTCGCTGTTGCGCCACTCGATGCGGACCCACTCGCGGTGCTCGCGCAGCAGCCGCGCGACCTCCGCGTTCCAGGCCGAGCGGTTCGGATGGGCGGCCTGCAAGGCTTGCAGCAGCTGCACGTTGCGGGTGAGCGCCGAGCGGATGTCGGACAGCGCGTCGGCCGTGTCGCGCTCGAGCTTGCTTTGCACCTGGCTCGCTTCGTAGCGGCCGGCCAGCCACACCAGCGTGACCAGCAGGGCCGCCACCAGCGCGATCAGCAAGGCCCACAGCGACCAGCGGCGGTATGCCGACAGACGGCGCGGGCTCAGCAAGGCGGGGGCGAGCCCAGCGGCCTGCACCAATTTCATAACACCTGGTGTTCCAGCGCGGGCAGCTCGAGCCGCAGCCGTTGTTGCCGCCCGGCGTCAAGGTCGGCGATCACCACGCCGGGGCCTTCGGGCCGCTGCGCCATCACGACGCCCCACGGATCGACGATCATGCTGTGGCCCCAGGTGCGCCGGCCGTTCTCGTGCACGCCGCCCTGCGCCGGCGCGATGACGTACGCCAGGTTCTCGATCGCGCGAGCGCGCAGCAGCAACTCCCAATGCGCCTGGCCGGTGACGAAAGTGAAGGCGCTGGGCACCAGCAGCACGTCGGCATGCAAGGCGCGGTACAGCTCGGGGAAACGCAGGTCATAGCACACGCTCAAGCCTACCCGCCACGCGTGCCCGTCGGCACCGGGCAGCTCGAACACGGCCGGCTCGCGGCCGCACTCGATCACACGCGACTCGTCGTAGCGTTCGCGGCCGTTGTCGAACTTGAACAGGTGGATCTTGTCGTAGCGCGCCGCGCACTCGCCGGCCGGCGAGAACACGAGCAGCGTATTTCGCACATGGGCGTCGTCGCCGGCCACCAGCGGCAGCGTGCCGCCGGCGATCCACAGGCCCAGCTCGCGCGCCGTGACGGCCAGGAAACGCTGGATCCGTCCCTCGCCGAAGCTCTCGCGGGCGGCGAGCTTGTCGCTGTCCTTGTGCCCCATCAGGCAGAAATATTCCGGCAGCACGGCCAGTTGCGCGCCGCCCTCGGCCGCTTGCTCGAGCAGCCGGCGTGCGCTGTCGAGGTTGGCTTGGACCGACACCCCGGAAACGGTCTGGATCGCGGCGACTTTCATCTGGTTTGCACTCCCATGCGTCAGTTGGTCTTTCCGGTGCGCGATTCGCCCGCGGCGTCCACGCTGCCGTCGGCCGGCTTGCGGCCGACACGGGTGACGCGCGGATCGGCCCAGGTTCCGTCGATCTGGAACTCCTGGGTGGCTGCGCGCATCAACGGCTGGCGCAGGAATACCTGGGCGAGAAAGGTGCCCAGCCCGATCGCCGGATTGATCACGCTGGCGACCAGCGAGGCGGTGCCGGCGTTGATCTCGGGAACGACCACCGCCTTGATGTCCTGCGTCTCGCGCTGGATATCGGCCTTGCCTTCCATCAGCACCGCGGCGTTGACGCCTTTCATCTGGAGGTTGTTGGTGGCGGCGATGCCGTTCTGGATCGTGACGTCGCCGCGCACGAAGTCGAATGGGAAACCCTCGCTGAACACGTCGCGAAAATCCAGCGACAGCCGGCGCGGCAGCGACTGCAGGCTCAACACGCCGAGCAGCTTCGCCAGCCCCGGGTCCGCTTTCAGGAACTGCCCGCTTTCGACGTTGACGTAGAAGTTGCCGTTCATCGAGCCGTAATCCAGGCTCAGAGGCGAACCCAGCCATGAGACCTGGCCCTCCATGCGGCCCCTGCCGCGGCGCACCACGTCCTTCATCCCGAAGCGGGCCAGCAGCTGGCCGGAGTCGGCGATGTCGAGTTTGAAGTTCATCACGGTGCGGCGCCGTTCGGCCGGTGCGGGCCCGGTCCGCGCTGCGCCCGGTACGAGGGCCTGCGCGTTCAGCGCGGCCCAGTTCCCCGTCGCGCTGAAAGTGGCCTCGGGCACCGTGATGTTGAGCTTGTTCAGCCGCCACTCGCGCACGCCCGCTTCGCGTGGCACGGCGCCGGGACCGCGATTGACTGCGTCGATTTCGAGCCGCCCGAGCTTCTTGCCGCGCAGGTCGAAATCCTCCACCACCACGTCGAGCGCGGGCAACTTCTCGGGCTGCTCGACCAGCAGCGTCTCGACCTCCCGCGCCGCCGAGGCGGCAATCGCGAGCCGGGCCAGCCGCGCATGCACGCGCCCGGCTGCGGCGCCCGCCGCCTGCCGGTATTCGACGTAGCCGTTGAGCTCGGTCGCGTCCACGTTGGCCCGCCAGGTCAGGCCGTCGCGCGTGCCGCCGACCACCACGTTGTGCAATGTGCGCCCTTGCACGGTCAGTTCGCGCGCGCGCACCGCCATCGTGGTGGGCAGGTATCCCAGCGAAGGGCTGGCAGCCGCCGCGCGCGCGGGCTGCGGGCCGGCCGCCGGCGCGCCCGCGGCGCGCCCGAGGGCTTCTTCCCACGCGTCGATATTGACACTGGCGAGGTTGATGTTGGCCGACACGCCCTGGTCCTGCACCGGTTCGGATTCGCCCGGCGCGGCACCCACCGTGATGCCGCCGCGGATCACGCGCGGCTCCGGGCCGGACAAGTCGCGCACATAGGACACCGCCGCAATGCGGCCCACTTCGAGCAGCAATTGGTCCTGCAGCCGTTGGGGCCCGCCGGCAGCCGCCGGCACTTCGCGCAAGAGCGTGTTCTCGTAGCGCAGCGGCAGCACCGCGTCGGCGGCCTTGGCGAACGGCGGTGGCAGGTTCAGCGCCATGCCCTGCAAATTGGTCGTGAGCAACAGCTCCGGCACACGGCGCCGGAAGGCGAGCGTGAGCTGGTACGCGGCGGCGCCGCTCGCGTCTTTGGCCACGCGCGAGAGGAAGCCCAGTTCCCGCGCCTGTCGCAGCCCTTCGGCCGTGGCGGTTCCCTGCGCGCGCAGCACCACGCCGGCGTCTCCGGTCGCGCCCGGCGGCGGCACCCCGGCGACGCCGCGCGTGCCGCCTTCCAGCCGGACCTCGCCACCCAGCGCCCGCGCGCGGGTCCCCACCAGGGCGAAGCTGCGCTCCGTGAAGGCGATGGCGCCGCTGGCGCGCGCCAGCAGCGGGCTGTCCGGCGTGATCTGCACGTCGTTGCCGGCCAAAGTGACGCTGCCCTGCACCTTCGACTTGTCGAGCGCCGCGATCGGCAGTTCCAGTTGCAGCCGCACGTCGGCGTTGCCCGAGCCGCTGGCCTTGGCCAGCGCGTCGCCGATCATGGCGGAAACCGGCGAGTTGTTGACAATGCCCAGCGACTGCGCGAGCGGCCCGTGCACCTCGCCGGTGACGGCCACGGTGGTGGCCTGCCAGCTCGGAATCTGCGCGTCGGCCTTGAGCTTGAGGCCGCTCGCGCCGGTGAAGCCCCCCGCGGCGCGCTTGACCTGCATCCCGTTGCGCTCGAAGACCAGCTCGCCCGACAGGTCGGTCAACGCCGGCCAGGCGAGCGCGGTGCGGGTCAGGCTGCGCGGCACGAATGCATAGGTCACGTCGCGCACGTCCGCCGAAATGCGGAATTCGCCGAGACGCGGGTCGTTGAAGGGGAAGTCGCGCAGGTCGCCTTTGACGCGGAACTTCGCGCCGCTCGCCTTCCCCTGCACGACGGCATCGCGCACATAGTCGCGCGCCCGCTTGGGAACACCCAGCGGCAGGTAGCGGTGCACCTTGGCGCCGTCGGCGCGGCTCATCGTGGCCTGCAGGTCGAGCACGCCGGGAAAACGCGCGCGCGCCGGGTCCCCGGTGCGCCAGCTCGCGTGTCCCTCACCCTGCGCGTCCGCGTTGCTGAATCGCAGGTTCGACAGCGAGGCCTCGATGTCCTTGCCCTTCACCGTCCACTGCACGTTGGCCGACAGCTCATCGATCGCGATCGCCGGATCTTCGAAAACGCCCGGGAAATCGAGCGCGCCCCGCTGGATCGAGAGCTTGCCGCGCCCGCCGGCCTGCGTCAGCTCGAAATCGACGGCGGCCCCCCGGATGCCGGGGATGCCGGCGCGTCCCGGCGCGCCGGGACGCGCCGCGACTTCCAGGCGCGCCGCACGGCCGCGCACGTCGTATTTCTGCAGGTCATTGAGCGGGCCCTCCCAGCGGGCTTGCACCGACTCCACCAGTCCCTTGGGCGTGTAGGCCGCGAAGGCGGAATGCGTGGCCGCGCCCAGCGGGAGGCGTGCCGCGAGCTGCGTGAGCGCCGCCAGGTCCAGCTTGTCGGCGCGCAATTCGCCGCGCGCCGGCTGCTTTCGATCGGCGCCGTTCCAGCGCAGGAACACGTTGCCCCCCGGCCAGCGCTGGCCCTCGCGGGTTTCGAACTGCAAACGCTCGGTTTCGAACTCGAAACCGCCGTCGAGCCGCTTGCCGCCGATCCGCCCGGACACCGTGCGCAACGCCAGCGGCGCCAGCGAGGCCCCCAGCGTGGTGCTCACATCCGCGAGCACGATGTCGGCGACGCCGCCGGTCAACCGCCCGCGCTCGACGTCCGCCCAGGCGCGCAAGGCCCCATTCCCGCCGCTCACGTCGGCGCCGAAGCTGGCGTAGCGGCGCAACTGGGAGACATCCACCCGGGTGAAATCCGCATGCGCCTGGCCCGTCCATTCCTGCCACTGCCCGGGGTGGACCGATAACAACGGCTGGCGAAACACGCCGCGCAGCGTGAAGCGTTCACCCCAATCGGGTGGTGGCGTGGCGTCCAGCCGCAGCGCATGCCGGCGCGCGCCGTTGCGCATCACGAAATCGACATGCTCCAGCGTCACCGGCGGCGCGGCGCGCACTTCGTCGGTCCAGCGCACCGTCCCGTTGCGGATCACGAACTCGGTCTGGCTGAAGAGCCAGTCGGACGCGCGACCTTCGTTGGCGTTGCCGCGCGACAAGTCCAGCCCCGCGACGAAAATGCGGCCGTCCGCGGCGCGCCGCATTTCCAGTTCGGGCCGGTCGATGAAGAGCTGCTCGAATCCCAGGTTCCACAGCGACCGCGGCGACAGCGCCGCCAATACCCGCGGCAGCCGCAGGGCCTCACGTCCGCCGGGATCCAGCAGCACCACGTCGTTGAGCTCGAAAGACGGGATCAGCCCTTCACTGCGCGCCGCGATCTTGCCGATGCGCACCGGAATCCCCAGGACCCGCCCAGCCTCGATTTCCAGCGTGGGGCGAAGCTCACCGATTCGCGGCACAATCCACGCGTGAAGCGCTCCCCAGGCCAGCACCAGCACCAGCCAGGCGGTCAGGAGAAGCCAGAGCGCCAGTTTGGCGATCGTGGCGTAAACCTTCAGTGGAGCTGACGGAGACGGCGGCGACGCGTTCATGAATACTTCGAAGTGGCAGGAATTATGACCCGCGCAGGTGCTTTGGGCCCACCGCAGGCGGAGGCCGCCGGCCCCGGCGAAGGCGCCTGCGGCAGGCCGGCCGACACGCCGCCGGCCTCCTCTGTCTTATCTTCCGATTCCCGTTTTGCGCAAAGGTTGCGTCGCCGTTACGCGGCCGAACTATCGATGCTGCCGCCCGGCGAGCCGACGCTGGCGTCCATGTCCGCTGCATTCGCGATCCTGCGCGAGCGCGGACACGACACCGGCACCGCGCTGCGCATCCTGCGCCAGCTGGTGCTGGAGCGCCTGATCCGGCTCGATTGCGACGAGCAGGTGCCGCTGGCGGTCGTGACCCGCGTGATGACCGAGCTGGCTGAATTCGCGCTCGACGTGGCGTGCACGCAGGTTCGCAGCGAACTCGACGCCCGATACGGCGCCCCCCTGGGGCCCGGCGGCCAGCGCACCGACCTGTGGGTGGTGGGAATGGGCAAGCTGGGGGCGCGCGAGCTCAATGTCTCCAGCGACATCGACCTGGTCTACATATATGAGCACGACGGCGAGACCGAAGGCGTGGAACTCGGCCGCGGCCGCATCTCGAACCACGAATATTTCGCCAAGGCGGTGCGGATCATCTTCGCTCTGATCGGCGACACCACTGAGCACGGTTTCGTCTTCCGGGTCGACTTGGCCCTGCGTCCCAACGGCAATTCGGGACCGCCGGCGGTTTCGCTCGGCGCGCTGGAGGATTATTTCCAGGTGCAAGGACGCGAGTGGGAGCGCTTCGCCTGGCTCAAGAGCCGGATAGTCGCGCCGCGATCCGCGATCGAGAGCGGCGCGGCGCAGGCACTGCGCGGCGCGGTGCTGCCGTTCGTGTTCCGCCGCTACCTGGACTACAGCGTCTTCGACTCGCTGCGGGTGCTGCACAAGCAGATTCGCGAACACGCGGCCAAGCGCAGTGCCGGCCGCCCCGAGCGCGCCAACGACGTCAAGCTCTCGCGCGGCGGGATCCGCGAGATCGAGTTCACCGTGCAGCTGCTGCAAGTCGTGCGCGGCGGGCAGTTCCCGGAGCTGCGCACCCGGCCCACCTTGCAGGCGCTGCAGCGCATCGCAGCGGCCGGCCTGATGCCGCAGGCCACGGCCGACGCGCTGGCCCGCGCCTACGAGTTCCTGCGCCGGGTGGAGCACCGCATCCAGTACCTGGACGACCAGCAGACGCACGTGCTGCCGGTGTGCCGCGCGGCCGACGACGGCGACCTGGACTGGATCGCGAAGACCATGGGCTTTGCGGACTGCTGCCCTTTCCTGCACGAACTGGACCGTCAGCGCGAGCTGGTCGCGCAGGAATTCGACACGTTGCTGGGCCCGCCGCCCGGGGAATGCAAGACCTGCGGGGGGCCGAAGCACGGCAAGTCGACGCCCGACCTGGATGCCTTGCTGGAGCAGCTGCCCGCCAAATTGCGCGAACGAGTGGCGTTGTGGCAGCGGCACCCGCGCGTGCTGGCGCTGCGCGAAGACGCGCGCGCCCGCCTGTCGCGGCTCGTCGCGCGCACGGCGCAGTGGCTGGAAGAAGGGCGGGTGGGCGAAGAGGCCGCCTTGCGCATGGCCGACTGGATCGAGCCGCTATTGCGGCGCGAGAGTTACCTCGCGCTGTTGCTGGAGCGCCCCGGCGTGCACGAGCGGCTGCTGCGCGTGCTCGGCGCGGCGCGCTGGCCGGCGCGCTACCTGCTGCAGCACCCGGGCGTGATCGACGAACTCGCGAGCGACGCCATGCTGTCGGAGCGCTTCGTGCCGCTCGAATTCGAGAGCGAACTGGAGCACCGCCGCCGTTCGCTGCAGATCACCGGCGAGGACGACGACGAGGCGCTGCTAAACCTGCTGCGGCGGGCGCACCATGCCGAAGTGTTCCGCACGCTGGCGCGCGACGTCGAGGGCCGGCTCACCGTGGAGCAGGTAGCCGACGAATTGAGCGCGCTCGCCGACGCGGTGCTGCGCATCACGGCGCGCTGGTGCTGGCAGCGGCTGAAGGCCCGGCACCGGGACACCCCGCAGTTCGCGATCATCGGTTACGGCAAGCTCGGCGGCAAGGAGCTGGGTTATGGCAGCGACCTCGATATCGTGTTCGTCTACGAGGACGAGGACGAACGCGCGCCCGAAGCCTATGCCGCCTTCGTGCGCAAGCTGATCAACTGGCTGGTCACCAAGACGGCCGAGGGCGACCTGTTCGAGATCGACACGGCGCTGCGCCCGAACGGCAGCTCGGGCCTTCTCATCACCACGTTCGACGCGTACGACAATTACCAGCAGCGGCGCGGCAGCAACACCGCGTGGACCTGGGAGCACCAGGCGATGACGCGGGCCCGCTTCGTGCTCGGCGCGGAAGACATGGGCGCGCCGGGCGAGAGCGCGCCGCAGGACGGCCGGCGCAGCATGCGCGAGCGCTTCGACGCGATCCGGCAGGCGGTGATCACGGCTCCGCGCGACGTCGCCGCCCTGCGCTCGGAAATCATGGCGATGCGCGAGAAGGTGCGCGCCGCGCACCCGGTGCGGGCCGATCGCTTCGACGTCAAGCACAGCCCGGGGGGGATGGTCGACGTGGAGTTCGCCGTGCAGTTCCTGGTGCTGTCGCAATCGGCCCGCCATCCGGAGCTGATCCCGAACGTGGGCAATATCGCGCTGCTGCAGCGGGCGGAAGCTGCGGGCCTGCTGCCAGGCGGCGTCGGACAGGCGGCGGCCAGTGCTTACCGCGAGTTGCGCCGGGTCCAGCACCGGGCGCGGCTGAACGAGGAGCCGACGCAGGTGACTCCGCAGGCGGCGGCGGCCGAGCGCGAAGCGGTGCTGGCACTCTGGCGGGCGGTCTTTTCCTGACCTGCGCCTGCGGTTTCAGTGCGTAACCCGGCCGGTCCGCCCGGCCGCCGCCAATGGTAGGCTTGCGGGCTGCACGCCGCAGCCGGACCGCACGACGGTTGCCGCTGGCGGCGCTCCCGGGAAGGACCCATGAAGAAACTCCAGTGCATTGCAGCGGGCGCGGCGGCTCTCTGGCTGGCCGGCTGCGCCGGCCCCGTTCCGCTGGCCACTCCTGGCGGCGCCGAGCCCCCGCCCCAGTGGTATGCGCCGCTGCCGCACAACGGGCGGCTCGCGGACCTCAGGTCCTGGTGGCAGCAGTTCGACGATCCGGTGCTGGTCGAGTTGATCGAATCGGCGCAGACCGCCAGCCCCACCATCGCTTCGGCCGCGTCGCGCATCCAGCAGGCGCGCGCCACGCGCATCGCCGCTGGCGCCGCGCTGCTGCCGACGCTGGACGCGGTGGGTTCCGCCCAGCGCGGCAACCAGCCGCCGTTGCCGCTCGCCACCACCGTGCAGGCCGGCTTGCAGACCGCGTGGGAGATCGACCTGTTCGGCGCCAACCGGGCCGCGGCAGGCGCTGCCCAATCGCGGCTCGAAGCCGCGCGCGCCGGCTGGCACGAGGCCCGCGTTTCGGTGGCCGCGGAGACCGCCAACAGCTATGTGGGCCTGCGCACCTGCCGGCGGCAGCTGGCGGTGGCGCGCAGCGACGCGAGCTCGCGCGCGGAAACGGCGCGGCTGTCGGACTTGAGCGCGCGCGCCGGCTTCACCGCGCCCGCGACCGCCGCACTGGCGCGCGCCAGTGCGGCCGAGGGTGCGGCGCGCGCGACACAGCAGCGGGCCCAATGCGAAGTGGAGCTGAAGGCACTGGTGGCGCTGACCGCGCTGCCCGAGCCGCAGCTGCAGGCCAAGCTCGCGCAGCCGTGGGCCGAACCGTCGCAAGCCGCTGCATTGGCCGTCGCGGCCGTGCCCGCGCAAGTGCTGGCGCAGCGTCCGGACGTCTATCAGGCCGAGCGCGAGGTCGCTGCCGCCAGCGACGATGTCGGCAACGCGCAGGCGCAGCGCTTTCCCCGGCTGTCGCTTTCCGGCTCCATCGCCGCAGGAGTGGTACGCACGGGCGGCGTCACTGCCGATGCGCAAACCTGGTCGATCGGGCCGCTCGCGGTGACGCTGCCGATCTTCGATGGCGGCCGGCGCGCCGCCAACGTGGCGGCCGCGCAGGCCCGCTACGAGGAGGCGGCCGGCGCGTACGCGGCGCGCGTGCGCCAGGCCGTGCGCGAGGTTGAGGAAGCGCTGGTCAATCTGGAGAGCGCGCGCCTGCGGACAGAAGACGCCCGCACTGCGACGGAGGGCTACCGGGTTTCGTTCGTCGCGACCGAAGCGCGTTACCGCAGCGGGCTGGCCAGCCTGGTGGAACTGGAAGACGCGCGCCGCACCGCCCTCGCGTCGGAAACGGCGTGGGTAGCGCTGCAGCGCGAGCGCGTGGCGGCATGGATCGCGCTGTATCGCGCGATGGGCGGCGGCTGGGCGCGCCCGGAAGAACAGGCATCCACGGCGGGGACCGGCCGGCCCCGTCGGTAAAGAACAAGCATGGCGACAACAAGAACGAAGACCGCCGTGGCGGTCGCGCTGGGGGTGCTGGCCGTGGCCGGCATCGCGTTCTGGCTGCATGGCCGCGAGAGCGCGCAGGAGAGCAAGGGTGGCGTGCGCCCGGCGCTCACCGTGACGACCGTCTTGCCGCAGCGCGCCAGCCTGCCGGTGAAACTGGCGGCCAACGGGAACATCATGGCGTGGCAGGAAGCCAGCGTCGGCGCCGAAGCCGGCGGGCTGCGGGTGACGGAAGTCCACGTGAACGTCGGGGACCGCGTCCGCAAAGGCCAGGTGCTGGCCACGTTCGCATCGGAGACTCCGCGCGCGGAAGTGGCGCAATCGCGCGCCAGTCTTGTCGAGGCGGAAGCGAGCGCCGCCGATGCCGCCGCGAATGCCGAGCGGGCCCGCTCGTTGCAAAGCACCGGCGCGCTCAGCGCGTCCCAGATCAACCAGTACCTCACCGCCGAGAAGACGGCCCGCGCCCGGGTCGAGGCGGCGCGCGCGGTGCTGCAGGCGCAACAGGTGCGCCTCGGCCAGACCCATGTGTACGCGCCGGACGACGGCATCATCTCGGCCCGCGGCGCCACGGTCGGCGCGGTAGCGGGCGGCAACGCGGAGCTGTTCCGCCTGATCCGGCAGGGACGCCTGGAGTGGCGCGCCGAAGTGACTTCCTCCGAACTCGGCCACATCACGACGGGCACCACGGCGCTGGTCACCGCGGCCAGCGGCGCCCGGCTGGCCGGGCGTGTCCGCACGATCGGCCCGACGGTCGATCCCCAGACACGATCGGCATTGGTGTATGTGGACCTGAAGCCGCTGCCGGGCATGGCGGGCAACGCGCGCTCGGGCATGTTCGCGCGCGGCGAGTTCGACCTGGGCGCAGCGCCGGGCGTCACGGTCCCGCAGGCAGCGGTCGTGATCCGCGACGGCTTCAGTTACCTGTACCGCGTCAATGCCGACAACCGCGTGAGCCAGCTCAAGGTCCAGACCGGCCGCCAGGCGGGCGAGCAACTGGAAATCGTGAGTCCGCTCGCACCGGACACGCGGGTCGTAGCGGCCGGCGCCGGTTTCCTCAACGACGGCGACCTGGTCCGCGTGGTGGACGCGCCGGCGGCACCCCCATCCGCGCCGGCGTCGACGGCGGCACGTTGAAAGCGGCGCGCCCATCATGTTGAACGTCTCGTCCTGGTCGATCCGCAACCCGGTGCCGGCCGTGATGCTGTTCGTGCTGCTCACGTTCGCCGGCCTGCTGTCCTTCCGCGCGATGAAGGTGCAGAACTTTCCGGACATCGACCTGCCCACGGTCAGCGTCACCGCGTCGCTGCCGGGGGCGGCGCCGGGCCAGCTCGAAACGGACGTGGCGCGCAAGCTCGAGAACTCGATCGCAACGCTGCAGGGGCTCAAACACATCTACACCAAGGTGCAGGACGGCGTGGTCACCCTCACGGCCGAATTCCGGCTGGAAAAGCCGGTGCAGGAAGCGGTGGACGACGTGCGTTCCGCGGTCGCGCGGGTGCGCAGCGACCTGCCCGGCGACGTGCGCGACCCGATCGTCACGAAGATGGACCTGGCCAGCCAGCCCGTATTGGCCTTCACCGTGTACTCGCCCAGGATGGACGAGGAAGCGCTGTCCTGGTTCGTCGACAACGACATCTCGCGCAAGCTGCTGGCCGTGCGCGGCGTCGGTGCCGTCAACCGTGTCGGCGGGGTCACCCGCGAAGTGCGGGTCGCGCTGGACCCGGTGCGGCTGCAGGCGCTCGGAGCGACCGCCGCCGAGATTTCCCGGCAATTGCGGCAGGTGCAGACCGAGAGCGCGGGCGGCCGCACCGACGTGGGCGGCGGCGAACAGCCGGTGCGCACCTTGGCCACCGTGAGGACCGCGCAGGAGCTCGGCCGGCTGCAGATCGCATTGGCCGGCACCGGCGGCGCGGCCGGGCGCAGCGTCCGGTTGAGCGACGTGGCCACGGTGACCGACACGATCGCGGAGCCGCGCGCCGCCGCGCTGCTCGACGGCAAACCGGTGGTCGGCTTCGAGGTGTCGCGCAGCCGCGGCGAGAGCGAAGTCGCGGTCGGCGCGGCCGTGCAGCAGGCGCTGGCCGAACTGAAGCGCCAGCATCCCGACCTCGAACTGGTGCAGGCGTTCGATTTCGTCACGCCGGTGCAGCAGGAATACGAGGGATCGCTGGACCTGCTGTACGAAGGCGCCACGCTGGCCGTGCTGGTGGTCTGGCTGTTCCTGCGCAATTGGCGGGCGACGTTCGTTTCCGCCATCGCGTTGCCGATGTCGGTGATCCCGGCCTTCATGGGCATGTACCTGCTCGGCTTCTCGGTGAACATCGTCACGCTGCTGGCGCTCTCGCTGGTCGTGGGCATCCTGGTCGACGACGCGATCGTGGAGGTCGAGAACATCGTGCGGCACCTGCGCATGGGCAAGACGCCTTACCAGGCCGCGATGGAAGCAGCCGACGAGATCGGGCTCGCGGTGATCGCGACCACGTTCACGCTGATCGCCGTGTTCCTGCCCACCGCGTTCATGAGCGGCATCGCCGGCAAGTTCTTCAAGCAGTTCGGCTGGACCGCGGCGCTCGCGGTGTTCGCCTCGCTCGTGGTGGCGCGCATGCTCACGCCGATGATGGCGGCCTACCTGCTCAAGCCGGCGCCGCCCCTGCACCAGGACCCGCGCTGGCTCAGGATCTACATGGGTTGGGTGACCTGGTCGATGAAGCACCGCGTCAAGACGATGGTGCTGTCCACCCTGTTCTTCTTCGGCTCGGTCGCCCTGATCCCGCTGCTGCCCACCGGCTTCATTCCGCCCGACGACAATTCGCAGACCCAGGTCTATCTCGAATTGGCTCCCGGTTCGACGCTCGAGCAGACGAGGGCCGCGGCCGAACAGGCGCGTCTCGTGCTCGGAAAACTCGAACATGTGAAGAGCGTGTACACCACGATCGGCGGCGGCAGCGCCGGCACCGACCCGTTCTCGCCTTCGGGCGCGGCCGAAGCACGCAAGGCGACGCTCACGATCCAGCTCGCCGAGCGCGGCCAGCGGCCGCGCAAGCAGCGCATCGAAAACTCGATTCGCGCCGCCCTCGAGGCGTTGCCCGCGGTGCGCACCCGCGTCGGCCTGGGCGGCTCGGGCGAGAAATACGTGCTGGTGCTCACCGGCGAGGACCCGCAGGCGCTGAACGCCGCGGCCCGCGCCGTGGAGAAGGACCTGCGCACCATTCGCGGCCTGGGGCAGGTCGCGTCCACCGCGAGCCTGATCCGCCCCGAAGTGGCGGTGCGGCCCGACTTCGCCCGGGCGGCCGACCTGGGCGTGACCAGCAGCGCGATCGCCGAGACGCTGCGCATCGCCACCGCCGGCGATTACGATGTCGCCCTGCCCAAGCTCAATCTGTCGCAACGCCAGGTGCCCATCGTCGTGAAACTGGAGGAAAGTGCGCGCAAGGACCTGCGGCTGCTGGAGCGGCTGGCGGTGCCCGGTGCGCGCGGCCCGGTGATGCTGGGACAGGTGGCCACGCTGGAAATGGCCGGCGGGCCGGCGGTGATCGACCGCTACGACCGCTCGCGCAATGTCAACTTCGAGATCGAGCTGTCGGGCCTGCCGCTGGGCGACGTCGCCTCGCAGGTGCAGCAACTGCCGTCGATCAGGAACCTGCCGCCCGGCGTCAAGGTGGTGGAGGTGGGCGATGCGGAAGTGATGGGCGAGCTGTTCGCGAGCTTCGCTCTGGCGATGCTCACCGGCGTGCTGTGCATCTACGTCGTGCTGGTGCTGCTGTTCAAGGATTTCCTGCATCCGGTCACCATCCTGGCGGCGCTGCCGCTCTCTTTGGGCGGCGCCTTCGTGGGCCTGTTGCTGGCGCAAAAAAGCTTTTCGATGCCGTCGCTGATCGGCCTCGTGATGCTGATGGGCATCGCCACCAAGAATTCCATCCTGCTGGTCGAATACGCCATCGTGGCCCGCCGCGACCACGGCTTGAGCCGCTTCGACGCGCTGCTGGACGCCTGCCACAAGCGCGCCCGGCCGATCATCATGACCACGATCGCGATGGGCGCGGGCATGCTGCCGATCGCCATCGGCATCGGCATCGCCGATCCGAGTTTCCGCTCGCCGATGTCGATCGCGGTGATCGGCGGCCTGATCACGTCCACCGTCCTGAGCCTGCTCGTCGTGCCGGTGGTGTTCACCTACATGGACGACCTGGAGCAGGCGACCAGGCGGCTGCGCGCCAGGTTGCGGCGCAAGCACCCCGAAGCGCCGGTGACACCTGCGCCCGAGGGGCCGCAGGCCAGCGCCAAAGGCCGGTCCTCTTGAAGGCGTGGCTCGCAGTCTGCGCCCTGCTGGCCGGCGGCAGCATCGCCGTGGCCTGGATGGCGGGCGTCGTGCCGCCGGCCGATGAGCTGGCGACCTATCCGCTGGCATGGAATGCGGCCGGGTGGCTGGCACGGCCCTGGACGCTTTGGACCTCGGCCTGGGTGCACACCTCCGCCGGCAACCTGGGCGGCAACCTGCTCGCCATCGCAGCGCTCGCGGTGCTGGGCGCGGCACTGCGCGCCGGCCGCGCGGCCGCAGCCGCCTTGTTGGTCGCCTGGCCGGCCGGCGTGCTGGCACTGTTGCTGTGGCCGCAAGTCACCAGCTACGGCGGCCTCGGCGGTCCCATTCATGCGGCCGCCATGGTGCTCGCCACGGTCGTGGCGCGCCGGCCTTCGCTCAAGCCGCTGTCGCCGCTGCTGTTCGCCGGAATGGGCCTGAAGCTGATTGCGGAACAGGGCTGGTCCCACCCGGTGGCCTTCGATCCGAGCTGGGGCTTCAATGTGGTCTATGCCGGCCACCTCACGAGCGCATTGGCCGGCGTCGCCTGCGGCTGGCTCGCCGGCTGGTTTGCGCCAACACCCGGTCGCGAACGCTGATTCAGCGCTGCTGCCGGATACGGCGGACCAGGTCGGTGGTCGAATAACCCGGCACGAACGGAATGGCGAGCGCGCGGCCCCCGTAGCTTTCGACCAGCGCGGTTTCAGCCAGCTTGCGCATGTCGTAATCACCGCCCTTGACCAGCACCGCCGGCCGCAGTTGCGCGAGCAGCTGCAGCGGCGTGTCCTCGTCGAACCAGGTGACCAGCGTGACCGACTGGAGCGCCGCGATCACGGCGGCGCGGTCCTGCTCGTTGTTCAGCGGGCGATCGGCGCCCTTGCCCAGGCGCCGTGCCGATGCGTCGGTATTGAGGGCCACCACGAGGCTGCCGCCCAGCTGGCGCGCCTGCGCGAGGTAAACCACATGGCCGCGATGCAGTACGTCGAACACGCCGTTGGTGAACACCACGGGTGGGGGCAGTGCGGCGACGCGCGCCGCCGCGTCAGCGCGCGCGACGATCTTGTCGATGAAGTCCGGGGAAGCGACGCCGCGGTCCATGGCGGGGGTCAGTCCCGCAATGACAGGGCTCGAGTCACGCCGGGCTGGCCGCCGGCGCGTCCTGGGTGAGCGCCGCTGCCATTTCCTTGCGGTACCGGTTGAGCTCCTGCACCGTCTTGAAACTGCGGTCCATCAACAAGCTCATGTTGTGCAGGATGCGTTCGACCACCTTGCCTTCCCAGACCGCATCGAAGTCGATCTGCTTGTCCAGCCAGTGCTCGAGCCAGTCGGGATTGGGCAGGCGCGACTGGATCGTGTCGCGCGGGAACAGGCTCTTGTTCACGTGCAGGTTGGTTGGATGCAGTGCCTGGGCGGTGCGCCGCGCGCTGGCCATCAGCACGCCGACCTTGCTGAACGCGGCTTTCGCCTCCGTGCCGAAATTGTTGATGGCGCGCTTCATGTAGCGCAGGTAGGCGCCGCCATGGCGGGCCTCGTCCTGCGACAGGCGCGTGTAGATGTTCTTGATGACGGGTTCGGTGTGCCATTCGCTGGCACGGCGATACCAGTGGTTGAGCCGGATCTCGCCGCAGAAATGCAGCATGAGCGTCTCCAGCGCGGGCGCCGGCTCGAACTCGAAGCGCACTTCGTGCAATTCTTCTTCCGTCGGCACCAGCTCGGGCCGGAAGCGCCTCAGGTACTCCATGAGCACCAGCGAATGCTTCTGCTCCTCGAAGAACCAGATCGACATGAAGGCGCAGAAGTCGCTGTCGTCGCGGTTGTCGCGCAGGAACATCTCGGTCGCCGGCAGGGCCGACCATTCCGTGATAGCGTTCATCTTGATGGTCTGGGCCTGCTCGTCCGACAGCAGTGCCGGTTCGAACGCCGACCAGGGGATGTCCTTGTCCATGTTCCAACGGACGGCTTCGAGTTGCTTGAACAGTTCGGGATACAGCATGCGGATCT
>JAGRPN010000271.1 GCA_019449555.1 Ramlibacter sp. | reverse complement strand
CGGTCAGCAGCCAGCCCAGGTACGTCTGCCCGGGCATCGCCTCCTGAAAGAATACCGTCCAATGCCAGTTGTAATTCATCGCTTGGTTCGGATCAGACCTTGAGCCCACGCGCCTTGAGCGCCGCGTCCACCCAGGAGCGGTCCACCGTGCCCGCCAGGATTTCGAGCATTACCTTTTCCTCGCGCCGGCGCTGAGCGGCGGTCAGTTCAAGGATCCCTTCTGCCTTCCCCAGCGGCACCGCCACGACGCCGTCTTCATCGCCGATCACGATGTCCCCAGGTTCGATGACCATACCGCCGATCGCGACCGGCACATTGATCTCGCCGGGCCCGTCCTTGTAAGGGCCGCGGTGGGTCACCCCAACCCCGTACACCGGATACGTGTCAGCGCCGATGGTCGCCAGGTCTCGCACCGCGCCGTAAATGACCAGTCCGGCGACGCCGCGCTTCTGTGCGTGCCGCATCATGAGTTCGCCGACGATCGCGTGGGTGAGTTCGCCGCCCGCATCCACGACAATGACGTCGCGCGGCCGTGCGATGTCGATGGCCTTGTGCACCATGAGATTGTCTCCGGGGCGCACTTTCACGGTGAGGGCGTTCCCGATCAGCTTGCCGCCCCGGTGCAGCGGCCGCAGCCCGGCACCGGCGGCGAACAGCCGCTGCATGCAGTCGCTGACGTGCGCCGTCGGCACGTCGAGGAAGCGGTCCATCAGCGCATCGGGGGCGCGGGGGACGTCGGTGAGAATCCGGAATCCGAGGGTCATGACTTGTTCCTTGATGGTGGAATTGGAGAGGCAAGCGCAGAGGTGGGCGAGTGTTACCGGGCCAGCTCAGCGCACGCGCGTGCCAGGCGCCGGCAGCCTTCTTCCAGCTTCTCACTGGAGGTCGCGAACGAGATCCTGAAATGCGCCGGCACGCCGTACGCTTCGCCCTGGAGCACGGCCAGTCCCTGCGTATCCAGCAGGTACAGCACGAAATCATCGCTGGTCGCAATCGTGCGCCCGTCCGGTGCGCGGCTGCCCAGCAGGCGCTCGCAGGACGGGAATACGTAGAACGCGCCTTCCGGGACATGGCAATCGATCCCGTGCATCGCGTTCAGGCGAGCGACCAGCAGGTCACGTCGCGACTGGAAGATGGCAGTGCGCTCGGCGATGAATCCCTGCGGCCCCGTGAGGGCCTCCAGCGCCGCCGCCTGCGCCACGCATGACGCGTTGGACGTGCTCTGTGACTGCAATTTCGTCATCGCCTTGATCAGGGCGGACGGTCCGGCGCCGTACCCGATCCGCCAGCCGGTCATCGCGTACGATTTTGAAACGCCGTTCACGGTCAGCGTCCGGTCCTTCAGCTGCGGCTCGACCTGGGCCGGTGTCACGAATTCGCGGCCGCCGTACACGATATGTTCGTAGATGTCGTCGGTGAGCACCCAGACTTCGGGATGGCGCAGCAGCACCTCCGTCAGCGCCTTCATCTCGCCGCGCGTGTAGGTCGCGCCGCTCGGGTTGTTGGGTGCGTTCAGGACCAGCCAGCGGGTGCG
>JAGRPN010000270.1 GCA_019449555.1 Ramlibacter sp. | reverse complement strand
TTCGTGATGGAACTGGTCAAGCAGAAGGCCGGCTTCGACGCCAGCCACGCAGCGTACAAAGGCTGCGCACCCGGCCTGACCGACGTGGTCGGCGGGCAGATCCCGCTGGCGATCCTCAGCGCCAACCTGGTTGCGCCCTATGCGAGTACGGGCAAGTTGACGGCGATCGGCGTTTCCACCAAGGCGCGCTACAAGCTTCTGCCCGACACAGCGACTTTCGAAGAGCAGGGATTGAAGCCGCTGGATTTTTCGATCTGGTATGCGCTGATGGGGCCGGCCAAATTGCCGCCCGAGGTGGTCGCCCGGATTTACGCGGACGTGCAGAAGATCCTGGCCGACCCCGAAACGCAGGCCCGTTTGTCCAACGCCGGCGTGGAACCCTTCAACGGCACCGGCGCGCAATTGGCCACGCTGATCCGTGAAGACGGCGTGCGCTACATCCAGCTCGCCAAGTCCGCCAACATCAGGGCCGAGTAAGGCTGGGCCGCCGGCTAGGAGATCGGCTCCGGCGGCGTGAAGCGGGTGGGCGGCAATGGAATGAATTCGTCGTCACCCGCGACCCGGCCCATGCGCTGAGCTTCCCAGTCGGCGCTGGCCTGCAGGATGCGTTCCTTGCGGCTTGACACGAAATTCCACCAGAGATGGCGAGACCCGTCGAGCGGATCGCCGCCGATCAGCACGAATCGCGCCGGGGACCCGGTGCGGATCGTGGCTGCCCTGCCCGGCTCCAGCACCACCATCACCCGCTCGCCCGCCGGTTCGCCGTCGATGGACGGGTTGCCCTGCACGGCGAACAGCGCCAGCTCGGGCGCGAGCGGCGGCAACTCGAAACTCCCTCCCGCCGGCAGCATCGCGTCGACATACAGCGTCGGTGATAACGCCGCCACCGGCGAGCGCGCCCCGAACGCCGCGCCGATCAACACGCGGACCCTTGCATCGCCGCATTCCAGTTCGGGAATCGCCGATGAAGGCGTGTGCGAGAAAGACGGCTCGTCTTCTTCGCGCTCGCGCGGCAGCGCCGTCCACAGCTGCAAACCATGGTTGACATACGGGCGGTCGCGCAGATGTTCGGGCCGCCGCTCCGAATGCACGATGCCCCGTCCGGCCGTCATCCAGTTGATCGCGCCGGGCTCGATCAATTGCACATTGCCCAGGCTGTCGCGATGCGTCATCGCCCCTTCGAACAGGTACGTCACCGTCGCGAGGCCGATGTGCGGATGCGGCCGAACGTCGAAGTTGACGCTCGGCGCCACCGTGACCGGTCCGAAATGGTCGAAGAAGATGAACGGGCCGACGCTGCGTCGCTGCGCCGCGGGCAGCAACCGCCGGACGGTGAAGCCGCCCCCGAGGTCATGTTCGCGGCCCGCCAGCTTCACACCAAACGGCGCGCGGCCTGCTTGATCACCCGCCATTGGACGCCCTTTGCGGCTCGCGTTGCAGCGCGCGATCAGGCGTCGCCGCGCTTGGCATCCACGCTCCAGCCGCCCGGGCCGAACGCGAACAGGACCAACAAGCCGCCGAGCACCGCGACGTTCTTGTAGAAAGCCTGCTGCTGCATCATCTGCTGCGCCGCGGGCGCGGACCAGAAATTATGGAAGATCGGGGTGATGACGCCCACGAAGACGGCCAGACCGAGCGCCGCCCACCGGGCCTTCAGCCCGAACAGCAGCAGCAAGCCGAGACCGAGCTCGGCCGCGATCGCAATGGCCGCCGCGAGTTCCGGGAGCGGGACACCCTTCGACGCGATATAGCCCACCACGCCCGAGAAGCCGGCGATCTTCGCCCAGCCGGCTGGAATGAACAGCAGCGCGAGCAATGCGCGGCCCACCAGCGGAATCGTGGTTTGGGTGGATGAGGTCGATGACATGGAAAACTCCTTGAGTGTTGAAGAAAGAAAACGCGTTCAGGCTTCGAGGTCGAACACCAGCATTTCGGCCTGTCTGCCGGCGGACAGGGCAACTTCGGCCTCGTCCTCCAGCTTGGCCGCGTCGCCCGCGACGAGCCGCTTGCCATTGACTTCGAGCTCGCCGCGCACCACGTGGACATAGCCCTTGCGCGCGGTCGGCAGGGCGAGGCTGACGCTTTCGCTGCCGTCGAACAGCCCGGCATAGACGCGCGCATCGGCGTGGATCAGGACGGACCCTTGCGCGCCGTCGGGCGAAGCGATGAGCTGCAGCCGGCCGCGCTTGCCGCTTTCCGGGAACGTCTTCTGCTCGTAACTCGGCGCAATGCCGGTGACATTGGGCTGGATCCAGATCTGCAGGAAATGCGTGGTCTGGTCCTTCGCGTGATTGAACTCGCTGTGCTGGACGCCGGTGCCCGCGCTCATGCGCTGCACGTCGCCGGGTGGGATGCCCTTCACGTTGCCCAGCGTGTCCTGGTGCGCGAGCTCGCCGGACAGCACGTAGCTGATGATCTCCATATCGCGATGCCCGTGCTGGCCGAAGCCGGTGCCGGCCGCGATGCGGTCCTCGTTGATCACGCGCAGGTTGCCGAATCCCATGTGCTGCGGGTCGAAATAATTCGCGAACGAAAAGCTGTGGAACGACTTCAGCCAGCCGTGGTCGGCATAGCCGCGTTCCTGGGATTTGCGCAAGGTGATCATGCCGTGATGTTTCTAAGTCGCCTGGGATAAGGCGAATGTAGGGGCGCCAACGCCGGCGGCCGACTACCCGTTTTTGATGGCATCATTCAAAAAACTTGATGACAGAACCGCTCAACCATGCAAAGCGCACGCGAAGTGCTCACGCCGGACGCCCTCGCCCTGTTGCAGACCGTGGCCCAGGCGGGCAGTTTCGCGGCTGCGGCGCGCGAGCTCGGGGTGGTGCCGAGCGCGGTGACTTACCGCATTCGCCAGATCGAGGATGCGCTGGACGTGCTGCTGTTCGATCGCAGTTCGCGGCAGGCGCGCCTGACCGAGGCCGGCACCGAGCTGCTGCGCGAGGGCGGCCGCCTGCTGCTAGAAATCGACGCCGTCGCCAACCGGGTCAAACGGGTCGCCACCGGCTGGGAGTCGCAGCTCACGATCGCCGTGGATACGGTGATTTCCTCGTCCACCGTGATGGAGCTGGCGGACGCCTTCTTCACGCTCGCGCCCACCACCCGGCTGCGCCTGCGGGACGAGTCGCTCTCGGGCACCCTCGAAGCTCTCACTTCCGGCCAGGCGGACCTGGCGCTCGGCCTCGCGCTGGAACCGGGCAACTCGGCCGGGATCCAGAGCAGCGTCCTGGGCGAAGTGGCGTTCGTGTATGTCGTCGCGCCGCATCACCCGCTCACGGCCGTGAAGGGCTCGCTCAAGGACGAGCTGCTGCAGAAACACCGTGCGATCGCGGTCGCCGATTCGGTGCAGCGCGGCCCCGCCCTCACCCGCGGGTTGCTGGCCGGGCAGGACGTGCTCACGGTGTCGACCATGCGCGCCAAGCTCGACGCGCAGTTGCGTGGCCTGGGCGGCGGCTTCGTGCCCGAACCGATGGCGCGTCCATACCTGGAGAGCGGGCGGCTCGTGCTGAAGGACGTGCAGCGGGGCAGCCGGATGGTTCGACTGAGCTATGCGTGGCGCAGCGCCAGCCCGGGCCGCGCGCTGCAATGGTGGCTGGCGCAACTGGAAAGCCCGGCGACCCGCCGCGCACTGATGGAGCAGCATGCCAGGGCGTGATGCGACAATGATGAGCAAGATGGGTACACCACCAAAGAAGATCGCCGTGATCGGCGCAGGCATCGCGGGCCTCGCCTGCGCCCGCACGCTGGTCCAGGCCGGGCACCAGGTCACGCTGTTCGAGAAGAGCGTCGGAGTCGGCGGCCGGATGGCGAGTTGCGAAACGCCGTTCGGCAGCTTCGACTACGGTTCGCAATACTTCACCGTGCGTGACAAGCGCTTCGAGCAGGTCCTGTCGCTCGCGCCCGAACTGCGCAAGCCCTGGAGCGCCACCGCCGTGCGTGTGCTCGATCCCCACGGCCGCGTCGTGGAGGCCGCTTTGCCCGCCAGCGAACCGCATTGGGTCGCCGTGCCCACCATGGATGCATTGGCGCGGCACTGGGCGCAGCCGCTGCTTGCGGCCGGCAATGTGGAATTGGAGACGCGCGTGACCCGCATCGAGCGCGATGCCCTGCATCCCGAACAGTGGCAATTGCAGACCAGCGGGCCGCAGGATTCGGTCCACGTCTTCTCCGGTTTCGACGCCGTGTTGCTCGCGATGCCGAGCGCGCTGGCCGCCGGCCTGCTGGGCCAGTCGGGCATTGCAGCGGGCCTGGCGCAGCAGATCGCGCAAGTGGACGTCGCACCCTGCTGGAGCCTGATGCTCGCATATCCGCAAGCGGTCCAGCCGACGCTGGCCCACCTCGGTCCGCAGTGGAACGCGGCGCTGAGCACGCATCACCGCATCGCCTGGCTGGCCCGCGAATCGTCCAAGCCCGGACGCGGCGGCGTGGAGCGCTGGACCGTGCAGGCCAGCCCCGCCTGGTCGCAGGAACACCTGCTCGACGACGCACACCGCGTGCAGGCCAAGTTGCTCAAGGCCTTCGGCGAAGTGACCGGCATCCATGCCGAACCCACCTTCGCGCAGGTTCACCGCTGGCGCTGGGCCAAGACCCAGGCACCGCTGGGGCGCTCGCACCTGTGGGACGGCGACGCCGCGCTGGGCGTCTGCGGCGACTGGTGCCTCGGCCATCGGGTGGAAGACGCTTTCATCTCGGGCCTGGAACTCGCGCTGGCGGTGCACGGGGACTGAAGGCGAACGCAGCCGCATGAGCGTCGCAGGGCCGCCCCAGGACGCGAGGGCCCCCTCGGGGGGCAGCGCAGTACACGAAGTGACAAGCGTGGGGGCCACATACGTTGGCCGGTTCGCTCCCTCTCCGACCGGGCCTTTGCATCCGGGGTCGCTGGTCGCGGCGCTGGCCAGCTGGCTCGACGCGCGCGCCCACGGCGGCCGATGGCTGGTGCGGATCGAAGACGTCGATACGCCACGTTGCGTTCCCGGCGCAGCCGAAACGATCCTGCAGCAACTGGCCGACTGCAGCCTGGTGCCGGACGAAGCCCCCGTCTGGCAATCGCAGCGCGCCTCGCTTTACCAGGCAGCGCTCGATCGACTGGTGAACGAGGGCCGCGCGTATCCCTGTGCCTGTTCCCGCAAGGACATCGAGCGCGCATTGGCAGCCCAGGGTCGCCCGCATGAACGCCACGCGGAATTGGTCTACCCCGGCACCTGCCGCAGCGGCGTTGGCGGCCGTGCGCCGCGAGCCTGGCGATTGCGAGTCGAGCCGGGGCTCGTGCGATGGCAGGATCGCCGGCTCGGGCCCCAGCAACAGGACGTGGAAGGCGAGGTGGGCGACTTCGTCCTGAAGCGCGCCGACGGCCTGTGGGCCTATCAATTGGCCGTCGTGGTCGACGATGCGCAGCAGGGCATCACCCAGGTCGTGCGCGGGGAGGACCTGGCCGATAACACCGCCCGGCAGATCCTGCTGCAGCGAGCCTTGCGCTTGCCGACGCCGGGCTACTTGCACACGCCACTGGTCCTGGGGGTCAACGGCGAGAAGCTTTCCAAGCAGAACGGCGCGCACGCGGTGCCCACGTACGAGCCGCTGCGCGTGCTCAACCGCGCGGCGCGCATGCTGGGCTTGACCGAACAAGCAGGAACGGTGGCGCAGGCCCTGGCGGCATGGCAGGCGCAGTGGCGTGCCTCCTACAATCTGCCGCGTGACTGAACCCCGCGACACTTCTGCAGCGTCCGACTCCCCTGCTCCGGTCCCGAACACCGGGCCCGTCGCTCACCGGCGCGGCATCCGCAGCTACGTGCGCCGCATCGGGCGCATGACCACCGGGCAGGCGAAAGCTTTCAAGGAGTTGGGGCCAAGGTTCGTCATTCCGTACGAACCCCGTCCACTGGACCTGAAGGCGGCGTTCGGCCGCGCTGGGCCGGTGATCCTCGAAATCGGCTTCGGCATGGGCGAGGCCACGGCGCACATCGCCAGTCTCATGCCGGACAAGAACTTCCTGTGCTGCGAAGTGCACGACCCCGGTGTCGGCGCATTGCTCAAGCGCATCGGCGAGCAGGCTCTCGGCAACATCAGGATCATCCAGCACGATGCGGTGGACGTCATCGAACACATGCTGCCCGAGTGCAGCCTGGCGGGCGTGCACGTGTTCTTCCCCGATCCCTGGCACAAATTGCGGCACAACAAGCGGCGGCTGATCCAGGCGCCGCTCGTCTCAAAGCTCGCCGCGCGATTGCAAAGCGGCGGCTATCTCCACTGCGCCACCGATTGGGCGCCGTATGCGCAGCAGATGCTGGAGGTGTTGAGCGCGGAGCCGCAGCTCGCGAATTCCGCAGCGGGGTATGCGCCACGCCCGCATTACCGGCCGTTGACCAAGTTCGAAAACCGCGGGATCAAACTCGGGCACGGGGTGTGGGACCTGGTCTTCGTCAAACGCGCGGAAGCCTGAACCAGGTTGTCATCCCGGACCCCGGATCAGGCCCGGGGCAGGACAAATAACCTTACGCCCGCTCGGCCACCCAGGCCTGCACCGACTGCAGGGCCGCGGGCAATTTGCTCGGGTCGGTGCCGCCGGCCATCGCCATGTCGGGCTTGCCGCCGCCTTTGCCGCCCACCTGCTGTGCGACGAAATTCACCAGCTCGCCGGCTTTCACTTTGCCCATGCGGTCCGCCGTGACGCCGGCGGCGATCTGCACCTTGCCGCCATCGACGGCGGCCAGCACGATCGCCGCGCTCTTGAGTTTGTCCTTGAGCTTGTCCATCGTATCGCGCAAGGTCTTGGCATCGGCGCCGTCCAGCCGCGCGGCGAGCACCTTGATGCCCTTGACGTCCACCGCCTGCGCGACCAGTTCATCGCCTTGCGACGACGCTAGCTTGCCTTTGAGCTGCGCGACTTCTTTTTCCAGCGCGCGCACCTGCTCCAGCACTTGTGCGACGCGCGTCAGTTGTTCACCGCGCGAAGCCTTCAAATATCCGCTCATCGCGGCGCTCGTCGCCTCGAGTTCTTGCACGTACGCCAGCGCATTCGCACCGGTGACGGCTTCGATCCGGCGGATGCCCGCGGCCACGCCGCCTTCGCTCACCACCTTGAACAGGCCGATGTCGCCGGTGCGCTGCACGTGGGTGCCGCCGCACAGTTCGCGGCTCGAACCGATGTCGAGCACACGAACGCGTTCGCCGTATTTCTCGCCGAACAGCATCACCGCGCCGGTCTTCTGGGCCGCCTCGATGTCCATCACCCGGGCCAGGGTCTGCCGGTTGGCCAGGACCTCGGCGTTCACGCGCCGCTCGATCTCGCGGATCTGGTCGTCGGTGACCGGCTGGTTGTGCGTGAAGTCAAAACGCGTCTTGTCGGGATCGACCAGCGAGCCCTTCTGCTGAACGTGATCGCCCAGCACCTCGCGCAGCGCCTTGTGCATCAGGTGCGTGACGCTGTGGTTGCGCATCGTTGCATGGCGCTTTGGCATGTTTACCTTCGCGATCACCTCGTCGCCGATCTTGAGCGTGCCCGATGCGAGCGCGCCGTGGTGCCCGAACACGTCGGACTTGATCTTCTGCGTGTCGTCGACGTTGAATTTCGCCCCCGCGGCCTCGATCACCCCCTCGTCCCCCACCTGGCCGCCCGACTCGGCATAGAAAGGCGTGGTGTCGAGCACGACGACGCCTGATTGCCCGGCCCTCAGTTCGTTCACGGCAAGGCCTTCCGCATACAGGGCCACCACCTTGGCCGGCTCTTCCAGCTTTTCGTAGCCCGTGAACACATTGCCCGCGCCGGTGTATTCCAGCGCGCGATCCATCTTGAACTTGCCGGCCGCGCGGCCCTGGGCCTTCTGCTTGTCCATGGCGGCGTTGAAGCCGGCCTCGTCCACCGTCACACCGCGCTCGCGGCAGACGTCGTTGGTCAGGTCAAGCGGAAAGCCGTAGGTGTCGTGCAATTTGAACGCCACGTCACCGGGCAGGACTTTCTTCCCGCCCGCCAGCGCCGCGTCGAGAATCTCCATGCCGTTCTCCAGCGTCTCGAAGAAGCGCTCCTCTTCGGCCTTGAGCACATCGACAATGCGCTTTTCGTCCGCGCGCAGTTTGGGATAAGCATCGCCCATCAACCGCACCAGGTCCGGCACCAGCTTGTGGAAGAACGGCGTCTTCTTGCCGAGCTTGTAGCCGTGCCGGATCGCGCGTCGCACGATGCGGCGCTGCACATAGCCGCGCCCTTCGTTGGAAGGGATCACGCCGTCGCTGACGAGGAACGCAGTGGCGCGGATGTGGTCCGCGATGACCTTGAGCGAGTTGTTCTCCAGGTCCTTCTCGCCGGTCTCGCGCGAGGCCGCCTTGATCAACTGCTCGAACAGGTCGATCTGGTAATTGCTGTGCACGTGCTGCAGGATGGCCGCCAGCCGCTCCAACCCCATGCCGGTATCGACGCACGGCGCGGGCAGAGGCTTCACGCTGCCATCCGGCTGCATGTCGAACTGCATGAACACGTGGTTCCAGATCTCGATGTAGCGGTCGCCCTCGGCGTCGGGCGAGCCGGGCGGGCCGCCAGGGATCCCGGGCCCGTGGTCGTAGAAGATTTCCGAGCAGGGGCCGCAGGGGCCGGTGTCGGCCATCATCCAGAAATTGTCGGACGCGTATTTCGCACCCTTGTTGTCGCCGATGCGCACGACGCGCTCGGGCGGCAGGCCGATCTCCTTGGTCCAGATGTCGTACGCCTCGTCGTCGTCGATGTACACCGTGGCCCAGAGCTTGTCGGCCGGCAACTTGTACACCTGCGTGAGCAATTCCCAGCCCCACTTGATGCTGTCGCGCTTGAAGTAGTCGCCGAAGCTCCAGTTGCCCAGCATCTCGAAAAAAGTGTGATGCCGCGCCGTGTACCCGACGTTCTCCAGGTCGTTGTGCTTGCCGCCGGCGCGCAGGCACGCCTGCACCGAGGCGGCGCGCACGTAGGGGCGCTTGTCGGTGCCGAGGAACACGTCCTTGAACTGCACCATGCCGGAGTTGGTGAACATCAGCGTGGGATCGTTGACCGGCACCAGCGGGCTGGAGGGCACGACCGTGTGCCCCTTGGACGCGAAGAAGTCCAGGAAAGTCTTGCGGATGTCGGCGACGGTGGCTTGGGTCATGGGTTCCTGGCGGGAAACGGGCGCCGCTGGGCACGAATCGGCGCCGCTGGGCGCCAATGCGTGCGCGGCACGAGGCAAACCTCGTATTTTAGTGGAGGGACAGGGCCTCGTTTTTCAGGAAGGACATCACCGTGCCGTCCTGGCAGAACGCTACGTTGAACCGGATCCAGGGGCTGGGTGCCAGGTCCGTGTAGAACAGGTGGCCCGGCCCGAGCATGATGTCCTGCTCCGCGGCCTTGTACGACAGTTCGGCGGCGCTGGCGACCCCCGGGTGGCGGGCCCACAGGAACATGCCGGCCTTGGGTTCGCAGAACAGCTCGAAACCCAGCTCCAGCAGCTGCTGCGAAGCGACCTGGTGGTCCTGCGCCAGGCGCTCCCGCACGTTCTTGATGTGTTTGCGCCAGCGGCCGTCCACCAGCGCGCCGTACGCCAGCCGCTCGGTGAATTCCGAGGACGTCAGTCCCGAGAGCATCTTGAGTTGCGCCAGGTCCTCCAGCAGGTCGGGCTGCGCGGCCAGGAACCCAACCCGGATGTTGGGCGAGATCGTCTTGGAAAAGCTGCTGATGTACACCACCCGCTGCAGCTGGTCGAGGCTGGCCAGCGACGCGCGCGGCTCGGGATCGAGATCGACGTAGATGTCGTTCTCCACGATGATGAAGTCGTACTTCTCCGCCAGCTGCAGCACGCGGTGCAGGTGCGCCATCTGCGCCGTGGCCGCCGTCGGGCTTTGCAGCCGCGGGTGGGTGAAGAACACCTTGGGGCGGTGCTGCTTGATGCGGTTTTCGAGTACCTCCAGGTCCCAGCCCTGCGGGGTGCGCGGCGCGCCGATCAGGCGGGCGCGCAGGAAACGCAGCGACGAGAGCAGGTTCGCATAGCCCGGTTCGTCCACGAGCACGGCGTCGTCCGGGCGGACCAGCCGGCGCGCCGCCAGATCCAGCGCCTGGCTCGAGCCCTGGGTCAGCAGCACCTGCTCGGCCGTGGCGGCGATCTCGTGCTCGGCCATCAGGTCGCGCACCAGCCGCCGCAGTTCGGGGTAGCCCTTGGGTTCGCCGTAGCCGCCCAGGTCCACGTCCTCGGCCACGAGCGCCCGCAAGCTGCGCTTCAAGCCTTCGCCGAACAGGTACTCGTTGGGCAGCCAGCCGCAGCCCGGTTTGCTGCGCAGGTCGCGGTTCTCGAAGATGCGGCGCATGTACCACATCGAGTCGAAGGTGTAGTTGCCACGCGTGCTGGTCTGCGCCAGCGCCCCCGTAGCGCGGCTGCGGACGAAAAAGCCGGAGTGCGGCCGGGAGGCGAAGAATCCCAGCGCCACCAGCCGGTCGTAGGCGTCGACCACCGTGTAGACGCTGACCTCGTGGGCATGCGCGAATTGCCGGATCGACGGCAATTTGGCGCCGGCCCGCAAGGTGCCGTCCTCGATCAGCCTGCGAAAGCCGTCCACGATCTGCGAGACCAGGGGGGCGGGCAATTGCGGATCGAGCGCGAACATCAGGGTTTGTATGTAGTGGACTTGCCACCTGCACAGTGCTTTGGCAGTCCGGGGCGATCTGTATATGTTAGTCGCGGCTTCGCGCGCCTAGAGTCACGTCATCCCTGAGAGAATGCCTCTCCCAGGCGCAACCAAGGACACGCGCCATGCAACGAGAGTCCCACCTGACCAACGCCGCCCTGCTCGCCCGCCGCCAGGCCGCCGTGCCGCGGGGCGTCGGCCACGCCCATACGATCTTCGCCGCCCGCGCCGAGAACGCGGAGGTGTTCGACGTCGAGGGCCGCCGCTACGTCGATTTCGCCGGCGGGATCGCCGTGCTCAACACCGGCCACCGGCACCCGGCGGTAATCGAGGCGGTCAAGGCCCAGCTCGACCGCTACACCCACACCTGTTTCCAGGTGCTCGCGTACGAGCCTTACGTCGAACTCGCCGAGCGGCTCAATGCGCTCGCTCCGGGCGACTTCCCGAAAAAGACCATCCTGCTCACCACCGGCGCCGAAGCGGTGGAAAACGCCATCAAGATCGCCCGCGCCGCGACCGGCCGCCCGGGCTTGATCGCCTTCGGCGGCGGCTATCACGGCCGCACACTGTTGACATTGGGGCTGACCGGCAAGGTGGCGCCGTACAAGATCGGCTTCGGGCCGTTCCCCGGCGACGTGTTCCACGCCGTCTATCCGAATGCCGCCCGGGACATCACGGTCGACGACTCGATCGAGTCGATCGAAGCCATCTTCCGCAACGACATCGAAGCGCGCCGCGTGGCCGCGATCATCATCGAGCCGGTGCAGGGCGAAGGCGGTTTCAACGTCGCGCCGGCCGAGCTGTTCCAGCGGCTGCGCACGCTGTGCGACCAGCACGGGATCCTGTTGATCGCCGATGAAATCCAGACCGGCGCCGGCCGCACCGGCACCTGGTACGCCGTGTCGCAGTCCGGCGTCGCGCCCGACCTGATCACGCTCGCCAAGTCGATGGCCGGCGGCTTCCCGCTGTCGGCGGTGACCGGCCGCGCCGAAGTGATGGACGCGCCGGCGCCCGGCGGCCTGGGCGGCACGTACGCGGGCAGCCCGGTGGGATGCGCCGCGGCGCTGGCCGTGCTGGACGTGTTCGAGCAGGAGAACCTGCTGCAACGCAGCCGCGACCTCGGCAACCGCTTGCGCGCCGGCCTGCAGGCGATGGCGCAGCGGCACCGCTGCATCGGCGACGTGCGCGGGCTGGGCGCGATGATCGCGATCGAGCTGTGCAAGGCGGGCGACCTCGACCAGCCGGACGCCGAGCTGGCCAGGCGGATCGCCGCCGAAGCGGCGGCGCGCGGCCTCATCCTGCTGACCTGCGGCACGTCCGGCAATGTCATCCGCATCCTGGTCCCGCTGACCGCCAGCGACGCGGTGATCGACGAAGGCCTGGCAATCCTCGCAGACTGCCTGAACGAACTCGCCGCCTGAGGCCGCAAGATGCCGTACACGCAACTCGCCACCGCGCCGGCGCAGCCCGATGAAGCGCCGGTCCGCACGCCCGCGTTGAAATTGCTGCAGCCGCCGCTGGTGAGCTTCATCGGCGTGCAGAAGAGCTACGACGGCATCAGCCTGGTGGTGCGCGATCTGAACCTGGAGATCCGGCGCGGCGAGTTCCTGACCCTGCTCGGCCCGTCCGGCTCGGGCAAGACGACCACGCTGATGATGCTGGCCGGCTTCGAGTCGCCGACTTCGGGCGAGATCAGCCTGGCCGGCGCGCCGATCACGCGCATCCCGCCGCACAAGCGCAACTTCGGCATGGTGTTCCAGAACTACGCGCTGTTCCCGCACATGACGGTCGAAGAGAACGTCGCCTACCCGCTGACGGTGCGGGGCATCGGGCGCGCGGAATGCCGCGCGAAAGTGGCCGTGGCGCTGGAGATGGTCAGGCTCGAGACCCTCGGTGCGCGCCGTCCGACCCAGCTCTCCGGCGGCCAGCAGCAGCGCGTCGCCCTGGCGCGGGCGCTGGTATTCGATCCGCAACTGGTGCTCATGGACGAGCCGCTCGGCGCGCTCGACAAGCAGTTGCGCGAGCACATGCAGATCGAGCTGAAGGAGCTGCACCGGCGCCTGGGCGTGACCTTCGTCTATGTGACGCACGACCAGTCCGAAGCCCTGACGATGTCCGATCGCGTCGCGGTCTTCAACGACGGCGCCCTGCAGCAGATCGACGGCGTGGACCGCCTGTACGAGACGCCGGCCAACCGCTTCGTCGCCGGATTCGTGGGCGACAGCACGACGCTCGAAGGCGTGGTGACCGGCATCTCCGAGACCGGCTGCATCGTCGGCCTGCCCAGCGGCGTGCGCGTCTCGGGCGTCAACGTCAACGGCGCGCTCCCAGGCGAACGCGTGGTCTGCGGCATCCGGCCCGAGCGCGTGGAGCTCACGGGCGTGCTGAACCAGGCCAACACGTTCGAGGCCACCGTGGCCGACGTCATCTACTTCGGCGACCACTTGCGGCTGCGCTGCGCGGTCCCCGGCCAGCCCGATGCGATGGTGAAGCTGCCCTTGGGGCGGCACGACGTGCCCTCGCGGGGCGACACCGTTTTCCTCTACGCCGCAGAGGAATACCTGCGCGTCTATCACTGATCCCGTTCAACCCCTGGAGACCCATGATGAAAAAGCCTTCCGCCCTGCTGCTCGCGGCCTGCGCCGCGTTCGCCCTGCCCGCCATGGCGCAGACCTCGCTGACCGTCGTGAATTTCGGCGGCGCCAACGGCAACGCGCAGAAGAAGGCGTTCTACGAGCCGATCGAAAAGACCGGCATCAAGGTCGTGCCGGTGGAATACAACGGCGAGCAAGCCAAGATCAAGGCCATGGTCGAGACCAAGAAGGTGACCTGGGATGTGGTCGAGGTCGAATCGCCCGACGTCGCGCGCGGCTGCGATGAAGGCCTGTTCGAGAAGCTCGACTACGCGAAGATCGGGGCCAAGGGCGACTTCCTGCCCGCCGCCGTCACCGAATGCGGCATCGGCATCTTCGTGTGGTCCACCGTGATGGCCTACAACGCCGACAAGCTGAAGACGCCGCCCGTCACCTGGTCCGACTTCTGGGACGTGAAGAAATTCCCCGGCAAGCGCGGCATGCGCAAGGGCGCGCGCTACAACCTCGAGTTCGCGCTGATGGCCGATGGCGTCGCGCCGGCCGACGTCTACAAGGTGCTCGCCACCAAGGACGGCGCCGAGCGCGCGTTCAAGAAGCTCACGCAACTGAAGCCCAACATCCAGTGGTGGGAAGCCGGTGCGCAGCCGCCGCAGTTCCTGGTGGCCGGCGACGTGGTGATGAGCACCGCCTACAACGGCCGCATCGACGCCGCCGACCGCGAAGGCAAAAACCTCAAGATCACCTGGACCGGTGGCATCTACGACCTGGACTACTGGACCATCACCAAGGGCACGCCCAACAAGGATGCGGCGCTGAAGTTCATCGCCTTCGCCAGCTCGCCCGATCCCCAGGCCGAATACGCGCGCAACATCGCCTACGGCCCGACCAACACCAAGGCGCTCGCCAAGCTCGATCCCAAGGTGCTGGCCAACCTGCCGACGGCGCCGCAGAACGCCAAGACCGCGCTGCAGTTCAACGTGAAGTTCTGGGCCGACCAGGGCGAGGAGCTCGAGAAGCGCTTCGCCGCCTGGGCCACGCAGTAAGCAACAAGCCATGAGCACGCTGGCGGCTCCCTTTCCCGGCATCGGCGATCCGCGCGCGCTGCGGCATTCGCTGGCGCGCGCCGAGCGGCGGCGCAAGCTGCGCGCCTTCGCCCTCACCTTGCCGCTGCTCGTGTTCCTGCTGGCCACCTTCCTGGTGCCGATCGCCGCGCTGCTGAAACGCGCGGTGGAGAACCCGGAAGTCGCCAACGCGCTGCCGCGCACGGTGGTGGCGCTGCAGGGCTGGAGCCGCGAGGGTGTGCCGCCGGCCGAAGCGTTCGCCGCCATCGCGGCGGACCTCGGCGCGTTGCCGGACCGCGCCGATGCGGGGGCGCTGGCGCGCCGGCTCAACTCCGAGGTGGCCGGCGCCCGCTCGCTTGTCATGAACACCTACAAGGCCCTGCCGCTGGAGGGCGCCGCCGGCCCCGCCGACGTCAAGGCGCGCCTGCTCGCCGTGGACGAGCGCTGGACCGAGCCCAAATACTGGCAGGCGATCGCCAAGAACGGCTCGCGCTGGACCGGTGACTACCTGCTGGCCTCGGTGGACCTGCGCCGTGACGCGCAGGGCGCCATCGAGCGCATGCCGCCGGACCAGCGCGTGTTCGGCAGCATTCTCGCGCGCACCTTCGGCATCAGCGCCGTGGTCACGCTGTGGTGCCTGTTGCTCGGCTACCCGCTGGCGTACTGGCTCAGCACGCTGCCGGCGCGGCGCGCCAACGTGCTGATGATCCTCGTGCTGGTGCCGTTCTGGACCTCCATCCTGGTGCGCGTCGCGGCCTGGATCGTGCTGCTGCAGTCGGCCGGCCTGGTGAATCGCGCCCTGATGGCGATCGGCCTCACTGACCAGCCGCTCGCGCTGCTGTTCAACCGCACCGGCGTGGTCATCGCGATGGTGCACATCCTGCTGCCCTTCATGATCCTGCCGCTGTACAGCGTGATGAAGAGCGTGCCGCCGACCTACCTGCGCGCCGCCGTGTCGCTGGGCAGCTCGCCGCTTGCGGCGTTCTTTCGCGTGTATGTGCCGCAGACCTACCCGGGCATCGGCGCCGGCGGGCTGCTGGTGTTCATCCTGGCGATCGGCTATTACGTGACGCCGGCCCTGCTCGGCGGCGCGGACGACCAGATGCTGTCGTACTACGTGGCGCAGTACACCAACGTGAACGTCAACTGGGGCATGGCCGCGGCGCTGGGCGCGCTGCTGCTCGCCGCGACGCTGGTGCTCTATGCGGTGTACCGGCGCGTCGTCAAGTCCGAACTCAACCTGGCCTGAAGCCATGACGCGCCTGCTGCCCATCTTTCCCGCTTACGCGACGCCGCTCGACAAACTCGGCTGGTGGGGGCTGCGCTTCGCCTGCGTCGCGGTGCTTGCGTTCCTGCTGGTGCCGATCGCGGTGATCGTGCCGCTGTCGTTCGCGGATTCGTCGTTCCTCTCCTATCCGATCCCGGGTTGGTCGCTCAAGTGGTATGAGAACCTCTTTACCTCGGAAGACTGGATCCGCGCGGCGCGCAACAGTTTCATCGTCGCACCGCTGGCGACGGTGATCGCCACCGTGCTGGGCACACTGGCTGCCGTGGGCCTGGCGCGCACCGATTTCCCGTTCAAGGGCACGCTGATGAGCGTGCTGATCGCGCCGATGGTGGTGCCCATCGTGGTGGTGGGCGTCGCCACTTACCTGTTCTTCGCACCGCTGGGCCTGGTGGACAGCTACGCCGGCCTGATCATCGTCCACGCCGCGCTGGGCGCGCCTTTCGTGCTGACGACGGTGCTCGCCACGCTGCAGGGCTTCAACCACAACCTCGTGCGCGCGTCGCTCAGTCTCGGCGCCGGGCCGCTGGCCACCTTCTTTCGCGTGACCTTGCCGGCGATCGCGCCGGGCGTGATCTCCGGGGCGCTGTTCGCCTTCGCGACCTCGTTCGACGAGGTGGTGGTCACGCTGTTCCTGGCGGGCCCCGAGCAGGTGACGCTGCCGCGGCAGATGTTCACCGGCATCCGCGAGAACATCACGCCCACGATCGCCGCGGTGGCGACGCTGCTGATCCTGTTCACCACCAGCCTGCTGCTCGTGCTGGAATGGCTGCGCGGCCGTCGGGAGCTGCGCGCGTGAGCCAGGAGTCCCGCAACCAGCCGCAAAGCGGCAACGCGATGCCGCGCTTCGCCGGCCTGGCGACCATGATGCGGCTGCCGGCCGCCAGCTCGGCGCAGGGGCTGGACGCCGCGTTCGTCGGCGTGCCGCTGGACATCGGCACGTCCAACCGCCCGGGTGCGCGTTTCGGGCCGCGCCAGATGCGCGCCGAGTCGTCCCTGCTGCGGCCCTACAACATGGCCACCGGCGCCGCGCCGTTCGACACGCTGCAGGTTGCGGACCTGGGCGACGTGCCGGTCAACACCTACTCGCTCGAGAAGTCGCTGGGCATCATCACCGGTTTCTACGATGAAGTGCTGGCCGCGAACTGCCGTCCGCTCACGCTGGGTGGCGACCACACCATCGCGCTGCCCGTGCTGCGTGCGGTGGCCAGGAAGCACGGCCCCGTGGCGCTGGTGCATGTCGACGCCCATGCGGACGTCAACGACACCATGTTTGGTGAAGCCGTGGCGCACGGCACGCCGTTCCGCCGCGCGGTGGAGGAAGGGCTGCTCGCGTGCGACAAGGTCTGGCAGATCGGCCTGCGCGGCACCGGCTATGCCGCGGACGACTTCGACTGGCCGCGGCGCCAGGGCTTCACCATCGTGCCGGCGCACGAGGTCTGGTACCAGTCGCTCGCCCCGTTGATGGCGCAAGTGCGCGAGCGAATCGGCCCGCGCCAGAGCGTGTACATCAGTTTCGATATCGACGGCGTGGACCCGGCGTTCGCCGGCGGCACGGGCACGCCGGAGATCGGCGGCCTCAGCGTGCCCCAGGCGCTGGAGATCGTGCGCGGCTGCCGCGGGCTGAACGTGGTCGGCGGCGACCTGGTCGAAGTGGCGCCACCTTACGATCCCAGCGGCAATACCGCCCTGCTCGGTGCGAATCTGCTCTACGAGATGCTCTGCGTTTTGCCGGGTGTACGCTATCGGTAAGAGCAATCGTTGCAAAGAGAGAAACAGTCCATGGACATGAAGACCTCCCCCCTCGCCCAGCTCAAGGACCCCAGCCTGCTCAAGACCGACGCGTTGATCAATGGCGAGTGGCTCAAGGGGCCCGGCCGCTTCGACGTGCACGACCCGAGCAATGGCGCCAAGCTCGCCGATGTCGCCAACCTCGGGCCGAAGGAGGCGGAAGCCGCCATCGCGGCCGCGAACGCCGCCTGGCCCGCGTGGCGCACCAAGACGGGCAAGGAGCGCAGCGTGATCCTGCGCAAGTGGTATGACCTGCTGATGGCGAACCAGGAAGACCTGGGCCGCATCATGACCGCCGAACAAGGCAAACCGTTCCCGGAAGCCAAGGGCGAGGTCGCGTACGGCGCGAGCTTCGTCGAGTGGTATGCCGAGGAAGCCAAGCGCGTGAACGGCGAGACCCTGCCGCAGTTCGACAACAACCGCCGCCTGTTGGTGATCCGCCAGCCGATCGGTGTATGCGCGGCGATCACGCCCTGGAATTTCCCACTGGCGATGATCACGCGCAAGGTTGCGCCGGCGCTCGCGGCCGGCTGCCCGGTCGTCATCAAGCCGGCCGAACTGACACCGCTCAGCGCCCTCGCCGCAGCCGAGCTCGCCATGCGCGCGGGCATTCCGGCCGGCGTGCTGAACGTGCTCACGGCCGACGGGGCCAACAGCATCGCCGTGGGCAAGGTGTTCTGCGCCAGCGGTACCGTGCGCCACATCAGCTTCACCGGCTCGACCGAGGTAGGCCGCATCCTGATGGCCCAGAGCGCGCCCACCGTGAAGAAGCTCTCGCTGGAGCTGGGCGGCAACGCGCCTTTCATCGTGTTCGACGATGCCGACATCGACTCGGCCGTCGAGGGCGCGATGGCCAGCAAGTACCGCAACGCGGGCCAGACCTGCGTGTGCGCGAATCGCATCTATGTGCAGGAAGGCGTGTACGACCGGTTCGTCGAGAAATTCTCCGCCAAGGTCAAGGCACTGAAGGTCGGCAACGGCTTCGAGGAAGGCGTGGTGCAAGGGCCGCTGATCGAGGACGCCGCCGTCGAGAAAGTGCAGCGCCATGTCGAGGACGCGCTCGCCAAGGGCGGCAGGGTGGTCGTCGGCGGCAAGAAATTGCAGGGCCAGTTCTTCCAGCCCACGGTGATCGCAGACGCGACCGGCGGCATGCTGTGCGCGAAAGAAGAAACGTTCGGCCCCGTCGCGCCCATCTTCCGCTTCAAGACCGAGCAGGAAGCAATCGCCGCGGCGAACGACACCGAGTTCGGCCTCGCCAGCTATTTCTACAGCCGCGACGTCGGTCGCATCTTCCGCGTCAGCGAGGCGCTGGAATACGGCATGGTGGGCATCAACGTCGGCATCATCGCGACCGAGCACGTACCGTTCGGCGGCGTCAAGCAATCAGGCCTCGGCCGCGAGGGCTCCAGCCACGGCATGGACGAGTACCTCGAAATGAAGTACCTGTGCCTCGGCGACGTGCTGAAATAGCCGGCCGGACCTGAGCGGTTTTCGTGGTTTTAGCAGGGTGGCGCAGCCTGCTGCCCACCCTGCCTGACACCGCTGAGGCATCTGGCGCCCGGCAAAAGCGATTTCCTACATCCGGGCCGGAAGCAGGCTGACGCCTGCTGCGGCGACGCAGCGTGAGAGTAGCGGCGAGAGCGTCGCTCCCCGGCGCCGTTTTTTCCGGAGCACATCATGCCAGCACAAATCACCGAATGGAGCGAAGCCCTCATGACTTCGTTGGCGGCCGCTTTGGCGCTGCTCTTCTCGGCCATCCCCAAGATCCTCGGCTTCGCGGTCATCGTCATCGTCGGTTGGCTGATCGCGTCTGTGTTCGCGAAAGCCGTCGCCGCGGTCCTGCGGACGATCCGCTTCAACGAGCTCGCCGAGCGTTCCGGCTTCGCCGAATTCGTGCGCAAGATGGGCATGGGAACGGACTCCTCGGGGATGATCGGCATCGTGGTGAAGTGGTTCATCCGCCTGATCGCACTGGTCGTCGCCTTCGACGCGCTCGGGCTGCCGGCCGTGTCGGACGTGCTGCGGCAACTGCTCCTGTGGCTGCCGAACGTGGTCGTCGCATTGGTGGTGCTGGTGATCGGCGGGCTGGCGGCACGCGCGCTGAGCAACCTGGTGCGGGGCGCCGCAGCCGAAGGCGGGCTGGGCAACGCCGATTTCCTGGCCAAGCTCGCGTCGGTGATGGTGTGGGCGTTTGCCATCGTCGTGGCCGTGAACCAGATCGGCATTGCCACCACGCTGGTGAACACGTTGTTCATGGCGTTCGTCGGAGCGCTCGCATTGGGCATGGGGCTGGCGTTCGGCCTGGGTGGGCGCGAAACGGCGGGTGAAATCGTGCGCAACTGGTATGGCAAGGCGCAGCAAAAGAGCGGCCAGATTGCCCGGTCGGCCGACGCGATGGAGCGCAGGGCCGCCGAGAACGCGGGCACCTTTCAGCGCCCGCCGCAGTTCAACCCGAATCCCTCGGCCGGGCGCCATCCGTCCGAAGGCGGCTAGGTGCCGGGGGCGTCGGCCCCCGTTGCCGGTTCATCCGCTCGAATGCCCTGCCACCTCCCGTGGGCCGGGCATTTTTTCTGACACGTCTCGAAAAACCGCGGCGCCGCCTGGACGGCGTGCACTGCCGCGCGTACATTGGCCGCTGCAGGCCACCTGCCGGTGCCCGTGCGCACCGGCCGATCCGGGGAAACAACGATGCTGCGCAAGTCCGTCAATGCCGTCGCCGCACTGCTCGTGCTGCTGCTGTTAGCCGCCGCCGCGTACGTGTGGCGCAGCTTTCCGGCGCTCGACGGTGAAATGCGCGCACCGGGCCTGGCGGCACCGGTGCTGGTGCGGCGCGATCCGAGCGACGTCACCCATATCAAGGCGCAGAGCATCGCCGACGCGTATTTCGCGTTGGGCTGGGTGCACGCCCAGGAGCGCGGCTGGCAGCTCGAATTCAACCGGCGTGTCATGCATGGCGAATTGAGCGAGGTGCTCGGGCCCGCGACACTGGAGACCGACAAATTGCTGCGGACGCTGGGCATCATGCGCTCGGCACAGGCCCAGTGGGAGCGGCTGCCGGCCGATGGCAAGGCGCTACTGCAGGCATACGCGAACGGCATCAACGGCTTTCATGCGCATGGGGGCCAGGCCCTGCCGCCGGAGTTCCATCTCCTGGGCATCGAGCCGGGCGCATGGCAGCCGCAGGACAGCGTGGGTTGGACGCTGATGATGGCGCTGGACCTGGGCGGCAACTGGGGCAACGAGTTCGCGCGCCTATCGGCATTGCAGCGCATCGACACGAAAGCGCTGTGGCAGTTGATGCCGCCGTATCCGGGCGAGCCGCCCGCAACCACCGTGGACCTGGCCGCGCTGTACCGCGGCCTCGGCGTCTATCGCAGCGCCGAAACGGCCGCCGTGCGCACGAGCGGAACGGCGAAGGACCCAGCACACATTGCGCTGGTGGATGCCGCGCAGATCAACGAATGGGCGCGTGGGCTGGGCGACCCGGGTGGCAAGGGCTCGAACGACTGGGTGGTGGCGGGCAGCCATACCGAAAGCGGCAAGCCGTTGCTGGCGAACGATCCGCACCTGGCGCTGGCCTCTCCTGCGATCTGGTACTTCGCGCGCATCGAGGCGGCTGCCGGCCCGCGCGGCAAACCGATGGACGTGATCGGAGCGACGCTGCCCGGCGTGCCCTCGGTCGTGCTGGGCCGCACCGCGGGCGTAGCCTGGGGCTTCACCAACGTCGGCCCCGATGTGCAGGACCTCTACCTGGAGCAGATCAATCCGGCCGACCCCTCGCAGTACCGCACGCCCGATGGCTGGGCGCGCTTCGAAACGCGCGAAGAAATCATCAAGGTCAAGGGCCGGCCCGACGCGAAGTTCCCGGTCCGCAGCACCCGGCATGGGCCGGTGCTGAGCGACGCGCAGGCCGCGTACCAGGAGGTGCTCGACACGGGAAAGTTCGTGCTCGCGCTGCGCTGGACCGCGCTGGATGCGGGCAACCAGACCGTGCTGGCGGGCGTGCCGTCCAACACGGCCCAGACAGTCGACGAGCTGCTGGCGGCCTTCGCGGTGTACCACTCGCCGATGCAGAACCTGGTCGCCGCCGACACGCAGGGCCACACCGCATACCGGGCGATCGGCCGCGCACCGTTGCGACGGCCGGACAACGACCTGCACGGTGTCGCGCCGGCGCCCGGCTGGGATCGCAAATACGACTGGGTCGGAGAACTCGACGCCGACAAGAACCCGCGCGTGGACGATGCCGCGATCCAGAAAAAGGGCTGGCATGCCACGGCCAACCAGCGCATCTATCCCGCCGACTATCCGTACTTCCTCGGCAGCGACTGGCTCACGCCCGAACGGTTCGATCGCATCGAAGCGCTGCTCGCCGCCAAGCCCCGCCACAACGCGAAGAGCCTGCGCGACGTGCAGGCCGACATCACGTCGATCGCCGCGCGCAAGCTGCTCCCGCTGTTGCAGGCGACCCAGGGCAAGCATCCGCTCGCAGCCGCCGCGCTGGCACGAATGAAGGGATTCGACGGCGTGATGCGCGCGGACGACGCGGCACCGCTGATCGTCTCCGTCTGGGCCGACGAACTCACGAGGGCGCTGGCGGAGCCGCGGCTTGGCGCCCAGCGCTTCCAGGCCCTGTACGGCAAGCGCAATTTCCGCCAGGGCCTGGAAACCATCCTCGGCGACCCGAAAGCCGCCGCATGGTGGTGTGCTCCGCTCGATTGCGCCGAGCAGTCCGCGCGCGCCCTGGATCGCACGCTGGACCGCATCGCCGCGCAGCAGGGCAATGACCCTGCCGCCTGGCGCTGGGGCGCCTGGCATTTCGCGCTGTCGGCGCATCGGCCGCTCGGCGACGTGGCGGCGCTGGCGCGCGTGTTCGATGTCACGATCCCGACGGGAGGCGACAACTGGACGGTCAACGTGGGCCAGTACTGGCCCAACAACCTCAAGGCCCCGTTCGCCGACCGGCACGCGCCCAGCATGAGGGCGCTCTACGATCTCGCGGACCCGGAACAATCCCGATTCATCTACCAGACCGGCCAGAGCGGGCTCGTGTTCAGCCCGCGCTACCGCGACATGAGCGTGGAATGGGCTGCCGTGCGCTACCGCCCGCTGCGGCTGAAACCCGACCAGTGGGTGCACGAAGCGCGGCTGATGCCGTAGCCGACTTGCGGTTACGGTGCTTCCAGGCTCGCCGCCCCAGCGCCAGGCAGAAGAGTACCCGGCCGCGGCGCGATGTAGTACGGCGAAACATAGGTCACCGTCCCCGGCGCGCTGTACACGGGCTGATACGGGACGTACCGGTCGTACACCGCACAGCCGCTGAGAAGGGCCGCACCCAATGCGGCAAGTAGGCAATACGCTTTCATGAGTGCTCCTGGCCGCGCTGCGAGATGCGCGGATGCTCACTCAGTTTGAACCTGCGCCGCGGCAGAGGGATCGGCCGATGCAGGCAACCGGCGCAAGGCCTGGCCTACAGTCCACGCCCGCTGGGAAGGCACAACCGTTGGCGGGACAGGCTGGCGGACCCGCTAGAATCCGGGCTACCGCGGGTGTAGTTCAATGGTAGAACGGCAGCTTCCCAAGCTGCATACGAGGGTTCGATTCCCTTCACCCGCTCCATATCTCTGTAAGTGCTTGATTCCCTTGAGGAAACCGCACTTTCGCCCTTCACATACAGCGCACTCATACAAAGTGAGGCAGATGTGGAGAGTATTTTCAGGCGTAATAGCGGCGTTTATTTCGCCCGGCTGGCCGTTCCCAAGCGACTGCGCCACGTCATCGGCAAGGCCGAACTGATCGCCACCACCGGGCTCCGGGACTTCCCACTTGCCAAGATCGTCGGCGCCGAAATCTTGTGCTCCTGGCGACGCCGTTTTGCCGAACTCGACCGCCTTGCCGTGGACATCGTACAACTGAAGATCGGCTCGCCTGCGCTGGCGCGCCCTGGGTTCGTGCCGCTCCGTGATGCGGCGGCAGCGTCCGGCATAGACGTCGAGTTCTTGCTCAGGGAAGCGAGCCAAAAACGCCTTCGCCTCTTCTACGAACCCGGCGCGCTGCCTGGCTTCATCATTCCCTTCTCGGAGATGGATCGCGACCCTGAGACCGGCGGATTCGACGTTCCGCTTCCGTCCCAGATGCCGCAAGTGGCGATCGACACGAACCAGGCCGGCGTCCTGCGCCTTTTCGCCGACGACGTTCCGCTGATAGCACCAGACCTGATCGCTGGGATGGAGTGCAACCTGGCTCTATTCGAGGTGACGGAGAACCCAAAGCTCGGGTTCGCGCCTGCCGGTGGCGCGCAGGTGAGCTTGGACAAGCTGTCAGCCGCAGTTGCGGATGTGGAGGCGTTGCGGCAGGGATTGGCAGCGCGGATCACGCCTGAGCAGCTGGCCGAAGCACGTGCGGCTCGTGCGGCCGTCCCGGCAGGCAAGAAGACCAACAAGAACGTGTCCGACGCGGTTGCCGCCTACATGGCCGAGCGCGGCAAGTCCTGCAGTGAGGATCAAGCTCGAAGGATTCGCGCAGCTTGTGACCTATTCGTGGAGTTGACGGAGAATCCCCGTCTCTGCGACGTCGATCGCGATCTGCTGCGCCGCTATCGCGACCAGTTGCTTCCTACCGTCCCGGCCAACGAGAACAAGGTCCGCCTACAGAAAGGGAGCCTGTCGATCACCGAATCCATCCAGGCGGTTAGTGGGACGGCTTGGCCCCGCATTTCAGCCGCGGAATGTACCAAGCGGATGCAGTGGCTCTGTGGAATGTTCGAGTGGCTGTTGCAGGAAAAATGGATCGCCGACGACCCGGCTGTTGGCCTAGGTTCCGGGCGTCGGGGCAGAAGAACCGCCTCGGCTCATTCCAAGCGGGACCTCTTCACCCGAGACGACCTCAAGAAGATCTTCAGCACGCCCTGGATCGCTACTGGCCGCGGCGAGTTGACCAAGGCAGGTACCTACCGTGAGTTCCTGCCGTCCTATTATTGGCTGCCGCTACTCGGACTCTTTACGGGCGCACGGATCAACGAAATCTGCCAGCTTTCCCTCAGCGACATACGCCAGACCGAATCGGGCGTTTGGTACATCGATTTCAATGAGGAGGACGAGCAAGGCCGCAAGAAGGTGAAGAACGCAAGCTCGATTCGGCATGTGCCGATTCATCCGCTCCTCATCCGCTGCGGCCTGATCCAGTGGCGCGACCGGCTAGCGACTGAAGGCCACGAGAGGCTGTTCCCGGAGCTATTGCACGATGCGACCAAGGGGTACAGCAAGGCTGCGGTTAAATGGTTTTCCACCTATTTGCGGCGTTTGGGCTGGCAGCGCAACGGGCGCAAGGTGTTCCATTCGTTCAGGCACACACTGTCATCCGAATGCCTGAACCGGCTCGGTTTGTCCGAAGCGATGACTGCCCAAATTAGCGGCCACAAGCGAAGCCAATCCGTGCTGGGATCCACTTATCGCAAGGATGTGATAACTGAAGAAGTAGTGCAGACCATTGAGCGGCTTGATTTTGGGCTACCTTCCGTTGCGCCGTTTGATGCCGAGGCCGGCTTGGCTGCTCTCCAGGACGCACTAAACCGGAAGACAAGACGCCCTGTTTGACAAAGGTGATGTCAAGGCCGGGGCTTGCGCCGCCCTTATAAAAGGAGCTATGACCCATGAGCGGCTGAGCAGCGACCGAGGATTGGCAGATCCGGACAATTACGCGAGCTTGCGAACGGCCTTGACCAATCACTTTGCCGCATGGTTAGATGCGCCTGTGGACGTGATTGCCGGTTCAGGAACTCGCATCACTACGCTGCCGCGCGACGCCTCGCTTTTTGCAGTCGTGGCGATTAGCTTCACAGGCTTATCAATTGCGATGTCCGGTATTTCTGCGGCAAGCCTAAGGCGCAGTTGATCAACCATTAACTGCGGCACTGGCAACTCGAGCGCCATGCGCTCGACCTCCCATGCACTTGCCTTGAGGACGCGCGACATCGCCTCCTCAGCCCCCATGACGACACCAAACCAACGCTCTCTATCCATCACCACACGGAAGAGCTTCTCGTCTTGGCAACCCTCCACATATGGTAAGTACACGCGAATGGATTGCCCACATCGTTCCGCCTTGGCACCAAGGCGATCGATGCGCCCTGTGCGCTGCTCCAACGAGCTCGGATTCCAGTCGAGATCGTGGTGAATCACGTGCCGACAATTCATATGCAGGTCGACGCCTTCGGCCATCACACTGCTGGCAATCAGAATTTCGGGATAAAAAGGTGTGTTGAACGTCAACATGATCCGCTCCCGGGTTTCAGGGAGGGTCCGGCCATAGACGCGGCGGACATTAGCAACTAAACGGGCTCGTTCACCCTCTTCATCTTCGGCGAACGAGCTTTCAATCTCGGGACCAGCGTGCGTGCCTGTCTGCACCTTTTGCAGAGCCGCCAGATAGGCGAGTCGGTCACTATCGCCAGACCGTTTTGCCAGGAAATCCAAAAACTGTCGGATGATTTCGCAAAGACTTATTCCAGAGGAATCTCTGCTGTCGAAAAGATCTGGCACCCAGTTTTCGGGGGTATCCCCCCTGAAAAGCCCACCGAACCTTACTAGGAAGGTGGGCGTACGAAGAAACCTAAGAACAATCTCAAGTGTTGCATCGCGAATCTTCGCATTGCCCACCACGTCATGCTGGACAAGCAGCTCATCGAGAATTGCCGCAACTTCGCGAGCCGCCTGTCTATCACGATCAAAGTTATCCGAAATCCTGCGTAGCTCAGACGGTAACTCCGCGGGCGTGCAGCCAAGTTGTGCGCAGCCTCTATCCTCAACTTCCTTGAGCATCGCCTCAGACAGGTAGCGATGCAGGGCACTACCTGTTTGCCGATAATGACAGAAGATCAGAACTTTCTCTCCCTTCCGCCATAACGACATCGCGAGGTCGATGGTTGCTTTCATTTTCGGATGAAGATCACGGCCTTGCGTGCCCATAGCGTGGGCCTCCGCCCGCAAGTGGTCCGTGTACCACCGCTCACGTGGCACCTCCAACCGGCTCTCACCTGAAGCCGGCTCCTCAGCGTCCTCGCGAGACGTGTCCAGCAATGCTTCATAGCTCGATGCAAGCCCCTCTGCGAACACTCTTCCGCTGTTGGGCAAGGTCATCACTCTCGCGGCAAGGAGAAAAGCAAGCGCGTTCTGCGCTGTTACGTGAAGACCACCCGTAGTGTCGCCGCTGAACTCTTGCTCACCGCAGTCGCGCCGGACTGCGGCTCCCTCAATGCGGACGCGCCTCGAAACCATGTCGTATGGCGGCGGCAAAAACGCAGAGCGAGAATTGCGCAACAACCAGGGCCTCAGGGATGCCTCAGCCGCGAGTATGGCCGATCGCGCGTTCCTGAAAGCCAGCATCAGGCTTCGCAGGCGTTCGTTTGCTACCGACATGCACTCGAGATCCTCCTCATTGCCCCAGTCCCACCAGCACAGGCCATAAACCTGAGTTGCTTCATCGGCATCGCTCGCGATCAGACGCTTCCAAGCACGCTCGAGCCGTTCAGTCGCAACTTGCATGGCGTTTAGGTTCATATGCAACTCAGCGATACTCGCCTCGAATTCAGCGCGCTGCATCCGAGGCACCCTGCGACTCTTCCAGTTCACTGCCTCAAAACGCATCACCACATTTCGAAGTTCGGCGTGCCCGAGCTGGAACGGAGTGGCCGTCAGAAACAGCATTCGGTCGAAGCAATCCGCAAGTTGACCGCCAACAGCATCAAGGTCATCGCGCCTCGCGGCCAGCAAGGTCGCCAGTTGCGTCCCCGCGTTTCGCACGTGGTGGGCCTCATCGAGCACGAGGAGCGGCAGGGCAAGGTTCATTCGCTTGAGTGTTGCGCGCCAGATGCCCGGTAACACACCCCCGTCGGCGCGATCTAGCTCGTCTCGCGCCTGCCGAATTCGTTCCTTGAGATTTGCAGATGCGCGCTCCGGAATGACCTTAACGACGCGTTCAAACGCATCCGATAGGTCTACGCGGTCTAGCGCCTCTATAAAAACCTGCGGTACTGGATCATCATCGGCTTCCTCCAGTTCATTCGCTCGCACCAGTACCTGCTTCCACTCTCCGGCCGGCCTTTCTAGCAAGTCAAGGATCAATTCGTATTTTTCACCCGGTATCTTTGACTGCATCAGCACCATAGGTGCGAACCGCGCCAGTCTTTGTCGAAGCGCCGCCACCCCGTGCCGTCCTTTGATGGCGGCCTGCAGCACCGCCAGCTTCACCCACTTGTCTCCCAGCTTACGGTTGAGCGCGCCATGGGCGAGCACGATAAGGGTAGCGCGGGTTGGTGCTGGATCGTCAAGAAGTTTCAGAAATTCAACACCTGTCTCTGCTGAGCGCACACGAACGCGATCGCGATCATGTTCTGCTCGCAAGCACGCGATCCTGAATGTCTCGCTATCACGTTTCCATTTTTCGACCACCCTACCGGGGACCATAACGACAACGGGTCGAGACGAGTCCTGCACTATGTATGCTGACGCGACAGCCAGCGCAACGAAGGTCTTGCCCATGCCAACCTCGTCGCCCAAGATGACTCCGGGTTGACCGGTAAAGCGCTTGATGACCTCCTGCGCTGATGCCATCTGTCGGCAAGCATCTGCCTGTGAGAGATGCCCTGCAACATAAAGATTGAGAGACTCAGGCAGTCGCATTGACGTTCCCCCTCATGGCTTCTGACACATACGACTGCATGCGTGCGGAGCATGCATGTATGGCTTGCCCAATCCGCGTGTGAAGAGCTGCCAGAAAGTCCGAGAGTAGTTGCTGCGCTTCCTGCGGTGGTGGTCGGCCGCTCGCGCCTTGCAGTTGCACCTCGCTGAGCTCACGCCACATCTCACACATCAAAAACGCCCATTCATCGGGAAGACCTGGGTCGCACTGACGCTGCATCGCCTCTAAAACGGCCGCTGCTCCAACCGGTCCATTCATGCGCCATGCCATTGCCGCTGTCGAGAGGACAGGCTGCTCGAGCTTTTCGCGCAACTGACGCATCGCCCAGCAAGCACGCTGGACACGCTTCACTAGGAACCCGCTGGTGTCCACTTTTGCGTGTGGATCCACCAATTCGACGACGTCGTCTACATTTGCATCATCATCGCTGGGCTGGCGTCGCAGCCAGACTCGCAATGCCTCGTGCAGCGGCCGTGCCGAGCTCAGCAAGTCCAGCAAAGCGGCTAGCGATAACCCTTGCAGTTCGGTCGGGGAAGGAAGCACTTCGGCCGAGACAACATTCACCGGCCAGGGTGACACATGCGCGGCGTTCCCCCAATGAACGGTCAACATTGCCGGCGGTGGTCCCTCTCGCCGCAACGCAACCCTCATAGAGGTCGGCTGCCCCTGTGAGAACCATGAAGCGTGATCGGCAAGAGTTACCAGGTCCTGGCGAACTGTCCACCCGCCTTTAGGGGCGGCTCCAGCAAATTCGATTCTCAACTCGTAACTTTGCGGACCTGCCGCATCCAACGTAGCTTCTGCAAAGAACGCCGGCAGCGGTGGAGGCGCGTCACTCTCCTCTCCGTCTGGGTCGATTGCCGGCTCAAAATCTACGCCAACAGAAAGATCGACAGCTTCGCCACCGCGCAGACCTCTAGCCTCAAGCAGCCTGCGAGCGCCGTCACCTTCATGGGCACGAAGCAAGTAAAGCACGTTCGCTTCCCAATTGCGGGCTATCGGACTCAGGCCCACCCCTGCGGATGTGAAGTTGCTCGACCCGATAACTGTCGCGGTCCAGGTCTCGTGCGAAAGCGACAACATCTTGGCATGCAAAGGCCGCCGATCCGCCCCCAAGTCGGTGGGCACATTCGCCACTTGCACGGGGTGCAGCTCGGTGACGACACCCTGACGACCTTTCGGAGTTGCGTTCAATAAGTGCTGTGGGACAGCAAGACGCCACCGCTTCGATTCCGGAGCCTCCTCTCCCGCCACATGCAGATGCAACGCCGCGGCCCCCCTCTGCTTCATCATCGACCATAGGACCCGTTCAGGCCCATTTTGACGCGGCTTAACATCAAAAAATGGCGAAACGACGTGAGCCTCTCCCGCCGGTGCCGTTGGCAGGTGAAGCCCCAACTGGTCGAACAAATTTGCCCGGCCTGGCCCGATGAGAATAAGGCGCCTTAGTATTCCCTTCGCCCCTGCCGTATGCCGCGGCAACTGCTCATCCACCGATAGCAGCAACTGTTCTGCCCGCGCACGCGCAGGGCCCACTGTCAGCGAAAGCAACTCACGCAAGTACGCCAAAAGTGGATCCAATAACCCACGATCGGTGAAACTTGCGTCGAAGTCAATCGCAGCAACGCACTCTTGATTGCGTCGATATCCATCTTTGGTCAGGTTGGCCGATCCGATGATTACGCGAACATGGTCGCTCCACGCCAGCAGACTGATCTTTGCGTGCATTACGCCGGAGGCTGGACGAGCCGCAAGCAGATCCCACCGCAGGCTTCTACGGCCGCCACAATGATGGACGTCTGCGATAACGACAGCGCACAGAGATGCGAGCTTTTCTTCTCGCTCAATCCGGTACAACGCCCCATCTCGTGCAGGATCACTTTGCACTCCGGCGAATCGCGCCAGGCACTCTTCTTCGAATAAGGCTGTGTCCAGCGTGAACGTTGTCGCCAACACACCGACAGCCGCGCCGGCTTTCGCTGGCGGCTCCCACAGCGACAGCAGCCGCCGCTGACCCGCATCTACGTTCTTTACGCGGGCCATCACGCCTGGCCCTCCTCGCCATTGACCAATCGCAGATGCGATGCGAATGACCAGATTGGCACGGTGCGATACGCCTGCACGAAAAAGCCCGGCTTTGCTGAAAACTCATCCACCGTGTAGCCTGGGCGCACAGCTGTTCGACCATCGCCAAAGGTGTCAAACCACGAACGCTTGCCGTTTGGCGGCTTCGCTCGCTGCACTCGGTCGTGATGTGCCAGCAAGTGCGCAGCGAAGTCGGCTGAGTTGGTGGTTTCGCCAATCCATGAAAATGCTCGCTCCGCGCGCAGCCGCAGGGCAGGATTGACCTCGCCTAGATCGACGAGGGATTCTTCATATGCGCCGAGGCTAGTTTCGCTCGCCAACTTCAACGAGTCACCGAGACCGAGCCACGCTGAATCGACAGGCGCCCGCTCCTGCGTCATGCGCCATCTCAGTTCCTCGAAGGCGTCCGTCAACAATCTGGCAAGCTGCTCAAACGAGCGGATCGTCTTGAGAAGTTGCTGCATAGGCAAACTCGCATGAGGCGCCAGCCACGCCTGAAACGCCGCTTCTGAACCTGCAGCCTCTCGCCATTTTCGTTGCCCGTCATCCGAAATGAGCCAGCGCGCGTACTCACTCCTCATATGGCTATTGTCTGTGATCGCGGTCCACAGCGCTTCGCATTCCATTGTCGCTGGCTCCACTGGATTCAGATGGGTGGCGATCAACTCTCTCACCGCAGGCCCCGGGTCGCGCCCGTAACCTGCTTCCAAGCTGCTATGAACGGTGCGTTCGATTGCACGTCGAAAATCTGCGCCCGGACCCTGCCCGTCCAGAAAGCCGGCAAGCCCATGACGCTCCTGCCACGCTGACAACACACGGTAGCCGTGATCGAGCACGTGACCCTCTGCGTCAAAGAGTCCGGTCTTGATGCCCAGGACTCGATAGATCCCGTGAAGACCGAACACGGTCGGCGTCTTCAAATACGTTCTCATGCATACCACATCGCCAGCGGCTCGCGTCGTCAGGACCTTGCGTCTACCGGGAATACCCTCCAAAGCGGGTAGCTGCCGCACAAGCGACTCAACCACTATCCATTCGTACACTAGCCATGGAGGAAGTTGCTTCTTATCGCCAGCCGCTACCAGCTCGTCACCACATGCGGCGAATCCGACCAGCGCGAGCGTCAGATACCGCGGGTTGGACTGCCGCTCCCGCACGCCAGGCGCGAGCAACACGCCTAAAGCATCAGCTATCGAATACAGTCCAACCGGGTCGAGCCCGCCCTCTGACTGCTCCGGGGGGTCAAATTGACTCAGAAAGGGAAGAATCGATTCGTCACTCATTTCGACCTTAAGTAGCAAGCGCCGGAAGGACTCTGAGAAGGGTGTGCTCGAACGCCATTTCTGATACTAAGAGGTAACGATGAACAGAGATCCTTCCTACTTAGAATAGGTGAGTTGTTTGTCCTGCATCAAGGCTAAGTCGGCTAGGCAATTGCGCTGCTCACCGCGGATAGAGCTCATCTCGATCAGGGCGCGGAGAAGCCGTCCGCTTGACACGTGCGGACAAATCATCCTCAACCTGGTTGGCTGGGACGATTGCGCCAAGAGAAAGGCGGTTGGTTGCGAGGCCACAGGCAACCGATATGCGGTGGTACTCGTCGTCAGGCGCATCGAACTCGTCAAGCCTAGGATGCTTCGGCAGTGAAACCCTATTCAAGGGAACGTTCTCCCGCAAGCCGCCTTGATCAACGGCATCTGCATAGATGGGCAGCCGTGCCCCGCCACCGGTGACGAACGTCCGAACACCGTGTTTCCACTCCGGAGCCTGTCGGTAGCGATTCCGCCGCGTTTTCCAAAAAACCGCGGCAACTTCACGCGCAACTTCAGCTGAGAATTCAGCGTCTAGCGAGGCAATGGTGGCAACAGAAATGCCGGTTGCGCGAGAAAACTCCTGGCCATCCATCAAGTCGTCAATTGCGGCACTGATTCGCGGCACCTCGGGTGATGTTCCACGAAACCTGTTTGCGACCATCGCATAGGTTCCAAGTGGCTCGACCCTTGGCACAAAAAACGGAAATGTATCGTCCCCCTCTGCATAGTGCACGTTGAAGGTCACCATGTCGACTGTGCCGCCGCCGATGTCCACTAGCGCGTGGAGCCCTTTCTGCCGCTGCGCAGATTTTGTGTATCCAGCCAACTGACCGATGAATTCCGGAACCGGGTCCGTCTCGACGAGATCCTGGGGAAGCACGCCGGTTCCCGACGGCAGAAGTCGGGTTGCCTGCGCAAAACTAATTTCTGCCCGATCAAGCAAGCTCAGGGACCACGCTGCACACGCGAGGCGCCTGTACGCAGTGGTCCTCTCGTTCTCCTCCAGGCCATTGCTCGGGGTTCCGATGTTCAGATGCCATCGCAGTGGACTGCCATCCAACTTTCCTCTGTGATGCTCGTATACCCAAGCACGAACGTATTGAAGAACAAGTGCTACAAAGACTGCCGCACGGCAAATCTCCGCATCAGTCGGGCTGGTTCTTATGAAAGCCTGCTTCAGCTCTGTGATCAGATCCCCCACACCTGCTCTTGGATGCTGTCCTAGATAACACCGGCCATTGGCTAATGCGGAATATTCTGTTGGCAGCAGATAAGGGGACCGAGTGTCAAGAACGCCCCGCCAGTCAACTGGGAACACCTTGTCCAATAAGCCAACTGCCGCCTTCGTATAGGCAGTCCCAAAATCAAAGCCGATGAACGCCTCTCTTTTCCGGCCTTGCGGGTTTTCGAGTAGTTGCGTTGCGGTTCCCTTGGTCACCCATACTGCGGGCTCATGAAACTCAGACTGCCGCGTCAATACTGACGACTTCGGGACGATCAGCCTCTCCGAAGCATTACCCTGAGTGACGGCCCCAGAATGGAGTGCCATCTGCGAAGACTGCACCATTTTGGGCGTCGACGGCAGCGAAATCGTCTTTGGCTGAACGCACATCTTGTCGCCAGAGCGGTGAGGAGTTCGTTTCGCGACTGGGACCTTGGGCTTCTCCGCCGAGAGCTTCTTGCCACCGGAGCTGGCCCCGCTGGTCAGCGCCTGCTTAACCTTCTGAAGCTGGCTTTTGATATCTGCCACCTCAATGCTCCTCGACCAGAACAACTCCGCAACAGACGAAGCTGCTGCTTGGAGTCACCATGCGCTGATTCTCGACTTGTGCGCGCTTCATAGCCAAACGAGCCTGAAGCTTGTCGATGCGGCCTTGAGTCGCCTTGACAAGGCCGCTGCGGTTTAACAGCCGATGCCGCTCAAGTGTCGCCTGCATCACCGCGACTCTGGCGGAAAGGTGCTGATCGATGCCGTGAAGCTGAAACATCACCCGGTCACTATTCTCGTCTTGCTTGCGCTGGATCGTGGTGCGAAATTTGGATTCGAGCGAGTCCTCCAACAGATCAAGCAATTCTGCTGATTGCCCTGGCGGTATTACCGAGGATGCCTCAAGCCAATCTGTGCCAAACAGCCGGACGGCATTCATGAATCGATCAGTTTGTTCCTCGTCTAGGAGAGCGCCGGTTTGAAGTTCGGCGATGGCGGGCATCAGTAGTTCCTCGGCTTTCACCCCGTCAAATACCCAACGCCGAAGCGTGAAAAAGTATTGTCCGGGGCGCATGTCCGCCAACTTCTCACGCGACAATCGGAGAGCCACAGCAGGGTACTGTGTGTCGTCAGAATTGAGCAGCTTTACTGAGACGAACCGAATCAGCGGATGAAACTGATGAATCGCTTCAATGGTCTTTTGACGTGTGCCAGCGACGTTATTCAGAAAGCGACAGGGCCGGGCAAGCCCATTGCCAAGCGAAGTCTGACCTGTCATACCGTTCTGTCGACAAAAGTCGTCCAACTCCGCCGCGGTCTTGGGTGGTAACTGGATCGTGTACACGTCCGTCTGCTGCGGGTCCTGCGCAAACTGATGTCCAGTAGCATGTCGGATTAGGAAGTCCTGAACGTAGACAACCAAGTCAAGTTCCGTGACGCGGCGTGACAGCTCCTGCGCCGCCGAAATTCTGTCCAGCACCATGCCGCCGTGAGCAATCATTTGGGCGGCGTTGCGCTCCAACTCTTCTTGGCGCTCGCGCACGTTTTCAAGCGTCTGCGCTGCCTGCTCAATGCGGGCGTTTTCTTGCTCGGCCGTCAGCTTTGTTGTTAGCAGTTCTGCTTCGAGCCTGGCAATGGTTTCGCCGACGATGGGCTCTGGTTCGCCTAGTGACTGAGTGAAGATGTGAAGGCGCTCCAAAAGTCGGCCCAAAATTCTCTCGTCGATCGTCTCTGCGTAGAAGAGATTCCAGATGTGAATCTTGTCCGCGGTCTGGCCCAGGCGATCAATACGTCCGATACGCTGTTCGATTCGCATGGGATTCCAGGGAAGATCGTAATTGACAAGCACCTTGCAAAACTGAAGGTCAACACCTTCTGCAGCCACTTCAGTGGACACTAGAACACGTATCTCCGGCCGGTTTTCGAACTCGTGAATGACCTCCTGCTTGGGTCGGTCCATGTTGCCCCACAGCAGCATGGCGCCTATTCCGGACCGCTGTAACCTTGCTTGCAGGTATTGGGCCGTCCCACGGAACGCCGTGAAGAGGACCAACTTCTCTTGTGGGTTAGCGGCAAAGAATTTAGTGACGACTTCCAGCAAACGTTTCAGCTTGGAATCGTCCCGCTCTAGCGCGGCGACGTCGAGGTCCCTTGGGCGATGCTGATAGAGAAAATCCTTGAGGGACGCGCTGATGTCTTCAATGTCTGAATCCTCATCGAATTCCTCCTCGTCCTCCGCAACATTCTTTGCCATGTCCGCCACCAGGGACTCGTCGTTTCCAAGCCAAGCTCGGGCAAAGGCAGCAGGACAACTGCACACCTGCCTTTGCGGAGCTGCCAGCAAAAAACCATCTGATATGTCTCGCCTCGCCGCGTATTCTCGCGTTGTATCGGTCACAAACTGATAGAAAGTACGCTCCAACGGAGTCATAGGAATGGACTCCCGCTGAACATCGCGAAGAGGCCGATGAAGTTGGACGTCGCGCTTTCGCGTGCGTGTGACCACATGCCCAAGAAGGTTTACTCGCTCGAGACTCGCAGCAAGCTCGGCCCTGTATGCTGATGAAAGTAAGTCAGCAGCTGTAGGAGGTGTGCCCAGAATGGCTGCGAGTTGCTTTGAGCCTTCGAGCAAGGGCATAAGGGCCGCTGCGCGTAATGGCTCCATCACCTCTTCCACCGAGCTGCTCAAATGCAAGGCTGCGTCGCGTGCGCGAACGAGCGGCCGATTGGCCTCGATCATTTCGGCAAAGTTACTTTGAAACTGAAAGTGATCTGGATCGCAGAGGCGCAATAGCTGATAAAGATCCCCACTGTGCAGGTTGATCGGCGTTGCAGACAATAAGACTCGGCAATGAGACACCTCGCGTAGCAGCTCGCCGAGCCGGTTCGCAGCGCTCTCCGGATTGCGCATGTAATGGGCTTCGTCAAAAACGACCAAGTCGACCAGTGGTTCTCCTCCCTCGTATTCATCCAGCAAGGCGGCCAGCTTGGCCCGAGTTGAGTTGGTCTTGGCGCCCTCGTCGGCATCTGGCCGCCAGGCCTTTGGAGGGCGTATCGCCTGATAACTTGCTATCCACGCTTTCATCGGACCAAATGCCGAGGAGCGTAGAAGCTCCTCTTTCAATGTCTTTGCATCGACCATCATGGCTTCGATTCCGAATTTGTTGTGAAGCTCCTCCTGCCATTTTTCTCGCAACATCGCCGGACAAACCACCAGCAGCCGTCGCATATCTTCTCTGGCGCGAAGTTCCGTCCAGATAATTCCTGCCTCAATCGTCTTGCCCAGTCCGACCTCGTCCGCGATCAGCAGTCCGTCTGCCGGCGACTCCAAAAGCGTCAACAGCGGCTTGTACTGGTGCGGATAGAAATCGGTCTTGGTGATCCCCATCGAGTAGACAAGGTTCGCCAATCGCCCGGACAAATGCACTTGGGTGAGGTTGCGGCGCAAATCGAGCGCTCTGCCAAAGCGGCCGGCGGCAAGGACGGCGTAGGGGTCTGTCAGAGTGGCGTTGTCTACCGCCTCGATTTGATCCTCGGCGACATAGTCCGTCGAACCGTCTTGGTTCCACCGCACCTGAATATAGAGGCCGCTGAGCCGCTGCCGCTGCTGCCCAGTTGTGCTTCCCGTCTTCCCGGGATTGTCAAAGCGCCTGACCTGAGTGCCCTTCTCCCATCCCATACTGATCTCCTCGAAGTTCAGTTCCATTCCACTGTGACACCGAGACAGCTACAGACGCCCGGTCGAGATTCGCTCTAGCAAGGGAATTTCGTGGATCAGCTGCTCATAGCCTGTGCTCGCCCCACCCAACCCGACCGCCATGCGACCGCGGCCTGCGCCAAATAAGTTCATATCAGCGTCTTCGCTGTCGTCCGCCTTCGTGACGAGTACCGGCAGACACTTTCCCCGGACCTCGAATGGCTTTTCGAGGGCCTTACGAATAAACTCGATGGCAGCTCCACCACCAGCCATTACTAGCTCCAGACGCGTGACACTGTGCGTCCTCGCATCCATGAATTCGGAAATTTGCGAATCGCTGGTCTGGACAGCCGCTTCGAGCGCGGTCCGAATGTCTCGCCCCATAGCCTTTGCTTCAGGGTGCCCCTGTACATCCTTCACCTCAACTTCCGCACCAAGTTCCTGGATGAATCCGTCACGGAAAAGAGCTTCCTTGACCTGCCGAATCCGCACGCTAACGCCCTCAATTGCATCCGTCGTCGGCCGGTTTGCCCGAGACCTGAGAACATCCAACACGATCTCGTCGATGACGTTGCCTGCCTTAAAAAGACTTCGAGCTTCACCCAGCCGATAAAGCTTTCCCCGCACCGGGGAATCCGGGTCAGGGGCGACCGCTTGGAAAAGGCCGATGTCAGTCGTGCCGGCTCCAACGTCTACCACGGCACAAATGCGTCTAGCATTCTCGACTGACGGCAACAGTTCCACTGCGGCGGCGACGGGCTCGATCACATCTTCCGACGAGTGCAACGCCGCATACCGCAAAGCTGTGAAGTGCGCGAGGGTGCGCACCGGGACCGTCGCCCAATCGCGTTCAAACACCATGCCTTGCGCTTGCGCCGAAATTCGCTGCAACGCAGCGTTGGCGTCCGCAGCTATAACGGACGGCCAGACCGGATGCGCAATACGTATATCCAGTTTGCCGAGGGTGCTGGGGCTAAGCTCACCGGCCAGGATGCACGATCTAAGCACATTCGCCATCAAGCCTGAGATGAGATTCTCGCGGGTCAGATCGATCCCATCAATTGCAGGCCGACGCAAGTCTTTCGGGGACTTGAGCCACAATTTAGGGCTGGACTCGTAAAGTCTCGTTTTACTCTTGTGGCGAGCGACAATCGCGCGCTCGCCATAACTGACGTGCAGACCCTTCCCGTCGATATGAATGTCGCTTCTAATCGACGCATCATCAAGACGCGATCGGGCCACTCGACCGATGTCAAGAACCTTGAGTTTTCCACTGGGCATTCGCCGCACCGCGCGGATTGAACTGGTTCCAAAGTCAATGCAAAGTACTCCGCTCATTCGCCCCTCCTGCTGTGATTTCATCGGTCAGAGCTGATCACCTGTCGCTAAGCCGGCTCTACCAAGGCCTCCACCAATGTGCGCACTGAGCCATCTGTTCGCCGCACCATCACGCCCGCCCGAAGGATACGAACGCGCCCCAGCGAAACCTGACCACCTCCGGATACGCGGTGAGACAGTGGGTCATAGTCAATCACTTCTCCCACCACGCCCATGGGTTCCACGCCAACCGCGCCCGCCGCCCGCTTCATCATCGACGTGAGCGAGGCGGCCCGAGAAGGATCCGGCAGATCGGCCATGAATGCATCCCACGCCGGCAGCAGGCCCGCAAACACCGACTCCGCGGCATAGGTTTCCACAAGTGGTTTGGCT
>JAGRPN010000269.1 GCA_019449555.1 Ramlibacter sp. | reverse complement strand
GCTCACGCGCTACGGCGGCAACTACAGCGCGTTCGAAACATTGCGCGCGCAGCAGCTGGAATTGCAGCAGTCCGCGTATTCGAAGCAGAAGGAGAAGATCGCGCACCTGCAGAAGTTCATCGACCGATTCAAGGCCAAGGCAAGCAAAGCCAAGCAGGCGCAAAGCCGCGTCAAGGCGCTGGAGCGGATGGAGAAGATCGCTCCGGTGCTGGCCGAAGCGGACTTCACGTTCGAGTTCAAGGAACCGGCGAACCTGCCCAACCCGATGCTGGCGATCAGCGACGGGGTGTTCGGGTATTTGCAGGGCACCAGCGGCGCCAAAATCATCCTGCGCGACGTCAATCGCTCGGTACTCGCCGGGCAACGCATCGGCATCCTCGGCGCGAACGGCCAGGGCAAATCGACGCTGGTCAAGACGATCGCGCGCGACATCCCCGCGCTGGGCGGCACCATCACCGAAGGCAAGGGCCTGAACATCGGCTATTTCGCCCAGCAGGAGCTGGACGTGCTCAGCCCGCTCGACAACCCGCTGGAGCACATGGTCAGGCTCGCGCGCCGGCTCGGACCCAATTCCGGCGAATCGAGCCGCGAGCAGGACCTGCGCAACTTCCTGGGCACCTTCAATTTCAGCGGCGACATGGTCAAGCAAGCGGTGGGCACGATGAGCGGCGGCGAGAAGGCCCGCCTCGTGCTCGCGATGATGGTGTGGCAACGGCCGAACCTGCTGCTGCTGGACGAGCCGACCAATCACCTCGACCTGGCCACGCGCGAAGCCCTTTCGGTGGCGCTCAACGAGTTCGAGGGCACGGTGATGCTGGTGAGCCACGACCGCGCGCTGCTGCGCGCCGTGTGCGACGAGTTCTGGCTGGTCGGACGGGGCCGGATCACGCCGTTCGATGGCGACCTGGACGATTACCAGCGCTACCTCCTGGACGAGGCCAAGCGCCTGCGCGAAGAGGCACGCGCGGATGCCGCCGCGGCCGCTGCACCCGGGATGCCCGTGCAGGCGCAGGACCCGGAACCCGCGCCGGCGAGCTCCCCTGCCCTCACGCCGCAGGAGCAGCGCAAGCAGGAAGCGCAATTGCGCCAGCAAAGGGCGACCCGCGCGCGGCCGCTGAAACGCGAACTGGAGCAGGCGGAGCAGCGCATGGCCGCCCTCAACGCGGAGAAAGCAGCGCTCCAAGCGGCTCTCGGCACGCCGACGCCGCCCTCGGAAATCGCCCAGGCCGGCAAGCGGCTCAAGGCTGTGACGGACGAATTGCACGAACTCGAAGAGCGATGGTTCGCGCTAACCGATGAGCTGCAAACGATCGAAAGCTCTTGAGCCCGGGCAGCACGCCCTCATCTGCGGCCCCATGATGACCGCACTTCAACTCGCCGAGGGCAATGCCGTCCTGATGGACGCGGTGCGCCGCAGCCGCAAACTGCTGAACCGGCGCGCCCTCGTGGGCGCCGCGGCCAGCACCATCCCGGTGCCCGGACTCGACTGGGCGGTGGACGCGGCATTGCTGTCGCGGCTGGTCCCTGCCATCAACGCCGAATTCGGCCTCACGCCCCAGCAGCTCGACCGGCTGCCCGGCCACAAGCGCGAGGAGGTGCAGAAGGCGCTCGCGATGGTGGGCTCGGTGCTGGTCGGCAAGTTCATCACGCGCGACCTCGTGATCCGCATGGCGCAAAGCATGGGCAAGCGCCTTACCGCCAGGCAGGCGGTCAAGTACGTGCCGATCGCCGGGCAAGCGGTCTCGGCCATCATGGGCTACACGGCGCTGCGCTACCTGGGCGAGGAGCACATCAAGGACTGCGTGCGGGTCGCGCAGGCGGCGCAGATCGCACTGCCGGCAGCTAGCCGCTAGACGCCGGGCGCCGGCGCGGCCGGTGCTGTCCGAAACGCTATCCGGCACACCCAGCCGGTCCCGTCCGCGCCGCTGCCCAAAGCCATGCGCGCGCCCATCAGGCTCGCGTACTGCGCGACGAGCGCGAGCCCCAGTCCGACGCCCTCGCCCAGCAACTGGCCGGCTTCACCTTGCGCCCCCCGCTCCATCAATTTCAGCTGCACCTCGCCGGGTAGGCCCGAACCGTTGTCCTGCACCGACAGCACCGTCGCGCCCTGTTCGCCTTGGATCGCCACCGTCACTGCCGGCGTTTCCCGCGGGCTGTCGGCGCCGTAACGCAACGCGTTGTCCAGCAAATTGTTCAGGATTCCGTCGATCAGCGTGGGATCGCCCAGGATTCGGGACGGGGCGTCGATGCCGACCGCCCCGAGATCGACGCCGTTCGCGTCGGCGCGCGGCAGGAAGCGCAGCAACGCCTCGCGCACCAGTTCATCGAGGCGCACGACCCCGAGCGTCAGGCCCGCCTCGGCTTCATGGGCCAGCGCCAGATCGAGCAACTGGTCCACCAGCCGGCTGGCGCGGGCCTGGCTGCTCGCGATCCGTTCGAGCTGTTCGCGCCATGACTTCGGGTCTTTCTGGGCCAGCCCGTATTCCGCCAGCGCCCGGATGCCCGCCAGCGGCGTGCGCAGCTCGTGGGCGACGTTGCCCGCGAATTCGCGCTGGGCGCGCACGCTGCGCTCCAGGCGCTGCAGCAGGGAATTGATGGCCGCCGCGAGCCGGTCCACGTCGTTCGTCGTGGCGGGCACGTCCAGCGGGGCCAGATCGTTCACGTCCCGGTTCGCGACCGCCTGCTGCAGCTTGGCCAGCGGCTGCAGGTCGGATCGGATCGAGCGGGCGACCCACCACGCCATCAGCGCGAGCAACGCGAGTTGCGGGCCCAGCGAATACAGCAGTAGGCGCCGCAGCAGGACCGCGCGGCCGACCTGCGTCTCCGCCACTACGATGTCGAACGGGGCGGGCGCGTCGCGGTGCAGCGTCACGGCGCGCAGCTTGCGTCCGTCGAAGCGGATATCGCCGAACTGGTGGCCCAACTGCCCGCTGACCGGTGCCATGCCCAGCCCGGGGTCGCCCGCGAGATTGGCGCCGTCCGGGCCGCGCAGGGAAAAGAACGTCGTCTCCACCGGGTCGTACAGCACAGTGGCCACTTCCCGCTGCGTCAGAGCCAGCTGCACCGTCTCGCGTTCGAGGCGTACGTTCGACGCGAGCAGGTAGGCGTCGTCGAGCAGCGACCGGTCGAACGCGCGCTGGGTGAAAAAATGGGCGACCGCCAGCGCCACCGCGGCGCCGACCAGCCATGTGACCGCCAGCGGGACCAGCACTCGGCGCAGCATGCGCGCCCCGAGCGACGGGTAGCGCGCCGGCTGCATCAACTTTCGGCCTCCAGCAGGTAACCCAGGCCCCTCAACGTGCGGATCTGCACACCCGAACCCGCCAGCTTGCGCCGCAGGCGGGAGACGAATGCTTCGAGCGCGTTGTCGCCAAGCGCCTCGTCCAGGTCAGAGAGCTTGACCGACAGCTCCCGCTTGCTCACCACCCGGCCGGCCGGGTTCATCAGTTCCCAGAGCACCTCGAATTCGCGCGCCGGCAACTCGAGATCGCGCCCGTCCAACCTGAAGCGCCGGGCCTGGCGATCGAGCGAGAGCCGCGCCACTTCCACCTGGTCTTGCAGGCCGAGGGTGCGGCGCGCCAGGGCCCGCAGGCGGGCCTCCACTTCGGCGAGGTCGAAGGGCTTGCCGAGGTAATCGTCGGCCCCGGCGTTCAGTCCGGCAATGCGTTCGTCGGTCCGGTTGCGCGCGGTCAGCACGAGCACCGGCGTGCGATCGCCGCGTGCGCGGGCGGCGCGCAGTGCGGTCAGGCCGCTGCCCAATCCGCTGCGGGGATGGGCGGTAACCGGCAGGTTGAGATCGAGCAGCACGGCGTCGAACTGCTGCACCCGCCACAGATGGTCGGCATCCTCGACGGTGCCCGCCACGTCCACCCGGTGCCCGGCATCGCGCAGGCTGCACAACATCACGTCGCGCAGCACGACATCGTCTTCGACCAGCAGGATCCGCATGCCCAGGTGTATCCCCCAACTGAACACCGCAGTCTACGCACTTCCACTGACCTCGCCGGTCAGTTGGCGGTCAGGCGCCCGCGCCGATAAACGGGTGGTGCCGCGCGGCGCCGCCGCGCCCCTGCCGAGAAAGTGACCCGATGAAGATCAAGAGCGAGAAGGATTTCTACTCCGGCCTCATGTTCATGGCCGTGGGAATCGCGTTCGCCTGGGGCGCGACCACCTACAACGTCGGCGAAGGCGCCCGCATGGGGCCGGGCTACTTCCCGCTGATGCTGGGGATGCTGCTGACCGCGCTGGGCGGCTTCATCCTGTTCGAATCGCTCGCGGTCGAAACCATCGACGGCGAGCCGATCGGCGACTGGGCGTGGAAACCCCTGGGATTCATCATCGCCGCCAACCTGCTGTTCGGCGTGTTGCTCGGCGGCCTGCCGAGCATCGGCTTGCCGGCCATGGGCATGGTCGTGGCCATCTACGGTCTCACGATCGTCTCGGCACTCGCCGGAGACGAGTTCAAGCTGAAAGAGGTGCTGATCCTCGGCACCGTTCTCGCGATCGGAAGCTACCTGGCTTTCATCATGCTGCTCAAGCTGCAGTTCCAGGTCTGGCCGACGTTCATCACCGGCTGAAGGATTACCCCAATGGATCTCGTCTCCAACCTCGTGGTCGGCTTCGGTGTCGCGGTCACGCCGATCAACCTGTTGTACTGCTTCATCGGGTGCCTGCTTGGCACCTTGATCGGCGTGCTGCCCGGCATCGGCCCGGTCGCCACCATCGCGATGCTGCTGCCGGCCACCTACGCCCTGCCGCCGGTATCGGCGCTGATCATGCTGGCCGGCATCTATTACGGCGCCCAGTACGGCGGCTCCACGACCGCCATCCTGGTGAACCTGCCGGGGGAATCGTCCTCGGTGGTGACCTGCATCGACGGCTACCAGATGGCGCGGCAGGGCCGGGCGGGGCCCGCGCTTGCGGCCGCAGGTCTTGGCTCTTTCTTCGCCGGCTGCGTGGGCACCCTGATCCTGGCCGCGTTCGCGGGACCGTTGACCGAAGTCGCGTTCAAGTTCGGTCCGGCCGAATACTTCTCGCTGATGGTCCTGGGCCTGATCGGCGCGGTGGTGCTGGCATCCGGCTCGCT
>JAGRPN010000268.1 GCA_019449555.1 Ramlibacter sp. | reverse complement strand
TGGCCTTGACGCCGGCCCAGTTCGGCGTTCTCACCGTGCTGCGGTCGCACCCCGGGCTGGGCCAATCGAGCCTCGCGCGCGCGCTGGGTTTCGACAAGGTCACGGTGCTGCGCGTGCTGCGCGGGCTGCAGGCGCGGGGTCTGGTGGCCCGCGCGCCGGCGCTTGGCAACAAGCGCAACGTGTCGGTGGCGCTCACGCCGCGCGGCGCGGCCGTGCTGGAAAAGGCGCAGCGGCCCGCCGAAAGGGCCTACAAGCGCCTCCTCGCGCCGCTGGACAAGGCGCAGCAGGTCCAGCTCGTCGAATTGCTTCAGCTGATGACGGGGGAACTGGAAGACGACGCCCGCGCTGCGTTCGTGCCGCCCGGGCGCAAGAAAGACTGAGTCACGAGTTCGCGCTGGCGATGCCCCAGCGCGCCAATGCCGCATCGTCGCTCACCCGCGCATCGACCCAGCTGCCGCCGCCCGGCGTGCGCTCCTTCTTCCAGAACGGCGCCTGCGTCTTGAGGTAATCCATCAGGAACTCGCAGGCCTTGAAACTCTCGCCGCGATGCGCGGAAGTGACGGCCACCATCACGATCTGGTCCAGCGGATGCAGCTCGCCCACGCGATGGATGACGCGCACGGCGTAGATGCCGAACCGGCGCCGGGCTTCGTCGATCATCGCCTCGATCGCCTTTTCGGTCATGCCGGGGTAGTGCTCGAGCTCCATCGACAGGACGCTTTCGGCCGCGCCGCCGGCTTCCGCCGCATTGCGGTCGCGCACCGTTCCGACGAAGGCGCACACGGCGCCCACGCGCTTGTCGGCCAGCCGCAATGCGGCTACCTCGTCGGCGAGGTTGAAGTCTTCGGTCTGGATCGAGACGCGGTCGCTCATGACGGATATTTTGCTCCCGCTCGCAGCGTCGCGGGGCGGCGCTATCCGCCGGTCACCGGCGGAAAGAACGCGACTTCGCAGCCCTCGCGCAAGGCGGCGGATTCCTCGCTCATCACCTGGTCGACCGCGACCCGTACCGCCTTGCCGCGCGCCAGGGTCTGGGCATACGCGCCGCCGCGGGCCACCAGCTCGTCACGCAGGGCGGCGAGGCTCGCTGCCGACGTATCCACGGTTTCGCTCCCCCGCCCCAGCGCTTCGCGGATCGAAGCGAAATACTTCACCGTGAGCTTCATGCGACCAGTTCCGCGAGCGAGATGAAACGAACCGGCTGGCCCCAGGCGACGGTCTGGCCGGCCGGGTTGTCCACCAACCCGTCGCTCCAGACGGCGGAGGTGAGGACGCCCGAACTCTGGTTGGCGAACAGATCGAGCCCGCCGCTTGCGTTCCGGTGCACGCGCAGGAACTCGCGCCGCTTGTCCGCGCGCGGCAGGCTGAAGTGCGCGGGCAACATGACGCAGCCCGGCTCCAGGGCGGTCGCCCCCTGCAGCTTCAGCAGAAAGGGCCGCACCAGCAATACGAACGTGACGAAGCTGGAAACCGGATTACCGGGCAGGCCGATGAAATGCGTCGCGCCGACCTTGCCGTATGCAAACGGCTTGCCGGGTTTCATGGCGATCTGCCAGAGGTCCAGTGAACCCAGCGCCTCGACCGCCGGCTTGACATGGTCTTCTTCGCCGACCGACACGCCGCCGCTCGTGAGGATGAGGTCATGACCGGCGGAGGCGCCGCGCAAGGCGTCGATCGTCGCATCGCGGCGGTCCGGCACGATGCCCAGGTCGGTGACTTCGCAGCCGAGGCGCTGCAAGAGCGCCCGCAGGAAGAACCGGTTGGAGTTGTAGATCGCGCCGGGCTTCATGCGCTCGGGCGGAACCTCGCCCGGCATCACCAGCTCGTCGCCGGTGGAAAACAGGGCCACCTTGGGGCGCCGCGCCACCAGCAGTTTCGCCATGCCGATGCCGGCTGCCAGGCCCATCGCAGCGGGCGACATGCGATGCCCCCTGGGCAGGACCACGGCGCCGCGCGCCACGTCTTCACCGCTGCGGCGGATCCACTGCCCCGGCGCGGGCACCCGCAGGATGCGAACGATCTGCTCGCCCGCCGGCTCGGTCTCTTCCTGCATCACGACCGCGTCCGCACCCGGCGGAATGGGCGCGCCGGTGAAGATCCGCGCGGCGCTGCCCGGCGCGAGCGGCTCGGGCGCAGCGCCCGCGGGCACGCGCTGGCTGACCGGCAGCGCGACGCCCTCATCGGCGATCTCGCTGGTGCGAACGGCATAGCCGTCCATCGAACTGTTGTCGTGCGGCGGCACCTGCAAGGCGGAAACCAGGTCCTGCGCCAGCACCCGCCCGTCGGCGTCGAACGTGGATGTCCATTCGGTCTGAGTCAGCGGTTGGGCGTGGCCAAGCAAATCCGCCAAGGCGTCGTCCAGCGGCCGCAAAGCGGGACGCTTGGCGGGAGCGGAGGCAGCGTTCATGAATACATCTCCGGGTCGTAGTCGAACCGGGCCTGATTTTCGATGAGCCAGTCGCACACCGCGTCGGGGTCGTTCAAATCCAGCACCGGCCGCAGGGTGGGCTCGGGCAGGAGGTCAGGCGTGTCGGTGGCGATCGCAACAATGAAATCGTCATCCTTGTACAGCGCGGGCTTGCCGGTGTTGCCGCGCCACACCTCGATCTTGAGCAGGTTGCTGTCCTTGAAGCCCTCGACCAGCACCCAATCCACCCCTTCGTAGAGCTCGGCGATCAGGTGGTGGGCCGTGAGCTCGGCCGGACGCTCGAACTCGCGCATCAGCGCCAGCCGCTGACTGGACGCGACGACCACTTCGAACGCCCCCGCCTCGCGGTGGCGGTACGTGTCCTTGCCGGGATGGTCGATCTCGAACTTGTGGTGGGCGTGCTTCACGATGGACACCCGCAAGCCGCGCAATTTGAGCGCAGGGATGAGGCGCTCCACCAGCGTGGTCTTGCCGGAGCCCGAAAAGCCGGCGAAGCCTACGACTTTCATGCCGGCATGCTCCGCGAGAAGCAGCGATGAAATGCGGAGTCCATTTTCCGGTTCAGTCGCAGTGGCGGGCGATGAATTCCTTCACCGCCTGCACGTCCGGCGGCATGACAGTCACCCGCCTGGGCAGCGCCTCGATCCCCGCGAATTTCGCGGGCCGGTCGGGCTCGCGGCCGAGGGCCTCCACGATGGCGGCGGCGAACTTGATCGGCAGCGCGGTCTCGAGCACGATCATCGGAACACCGGCATGCAGGTGTTCGCGCGCCACCTTCAGCCCGTCGGCGGTATGCGTGTCGATGACGATCCCGAAACGATCGTGCGTGTCGCGAATCGTGGCCACCCGGTCGGCATGCGTGCTCTTGCCGCTGATGAAGCCGTGACGCTCGCGGGCGTGCCGGAACGCCGCATCGGCGCTCAAGTCGAAGCGGCCCTCGCGCGCCAGTTGCTCGCCGAACAGTTGCCTCACCCTTGCCCCGTCGCGCCCGAGCAGGTCGAACACGAAGCGCTCGAAGTTGCTCGCCTTGCTGATGTCCATCGACGGGCTGGAGGTCTCGTGCGTGTCCGCGGCCGAGCGGACACGGTATACGCCGGTGCGGAAGAACTCGTCGAGCACGTCATTCTCGTTGGTGGCCAGCACCAGCTGCTCGATCGGCAGCCCCATCGTGCGCGCCACATGCCCGGCGCAGATGTTGCCGAAATTCCCGGACGGCACGCTGAAGCTGACGCGCTTGGCTCCCTCCCCTTCCGTGGGAGGCTCGGCCTGTCCTGAGCTTGTCAAAGGAGGGTGGGGGCTGCCGGTCGCCTGGAAATACCCCGCGAAGTAATACACCACCTGCGCGACGAGCCGGGCCCAGTTGATCGAGTTGACCGTGCCGATCTTGTAGCGGCGCTTGAACTCGAGGTCGTTCGAGACCGCCTTCACCATGTCCTGGCAGTCGTCGAACACACCCTCGACCGCGATGTTGTGGATATTCGCGTCCTGCAGGCTGAACATCTGGGCCTGCTGGAACGGGCTCATGCGGCCATGCGGCGAGGTCATGAACACCCGCACCCCCCGCTTGCCGCGCATCGCGTATTCCGCTGCGCTGCCGGTGTCGCCGGACGTCGCGCCCAGGATGTTGAGCTGCTCGCCCCGGCGCGCCAGTTCGTATTCGAACAGGTTGCCCAGCAGCTGCATGGCGATGTCCTTGAAGGCCAGCGTGGGACCGTTGGACAGCCCTTCGAGGTAGACCACCGTTCGTGCTGAGCCTGTCGAAGCATCTTCGAGTTTCTTCAGCGGCACGATCTCCGGCGTGCCGAACACCTCGGCCGTGTACGTCTTGCGGCAGATCGCCCGCAGGTCATCGGCCGGGATGTCGTCGATGTACAGCGACAGGATCTCGAAGGCCAGGTCGGCATAAGGCAGGCCGCGCCAGCGAGCGAGCGTGGCGCCATCCACCTGGGGATAGCGCTCGGGCAGGTAAAGGCCGCCGTCAGGCGCCAGCCCTTCCAGCAGGATCTCGCAGAAATGCTTGCGGTCGGGATGGCCGCGCGTGGAAACATAGAGCATCAGGCGAGTTCTTCCTTGCGGATGCGCGTGATCGGCGCCAGCACCGTCGGCAATGCCTGCATCTTCGCGAGCACTTCGTTCATGGTCCCTTCGCGCACGCTGTGAGTCAGGATGATCAGGTCCGTCTGCGGCACGCCGCGGCTGCCCTCCGCGTCATGGTCTTCGCCGGTCGCGCGCTGCAGCATGGCGTCGATGCTGATGCCTGCGTCCGCCAACAGCCCGGTGACCTTGGCCAGCACACCGGCCTGGTCGGCGACCCGAAGGCGCAGGTAATAGCTGGTCACGACTTCGCTCATCGGCAGGACCGGCGCGTCGCTCATCGCATCGGGCTGGAATGCCAGGTGCGGCACGCGATGCGCGGCGTCGGCGGTGTGCAGGCGGGTGATGTCCACCAGGTCCGCGATCACCGCGCTGGCGGTCGGCTCGCTGCCGGCGCCCTTGCCGTAGTACATCGTGGTGCCCACGGCATCGGCCTGCACCAGCACCGCATTCATTGCACCCTCGACGTTGGCGATCAGGCGCTTGGCCGGCACCAGCGCCGGGTGCACGCGCAGCTCGATGCCCTTGGCGGTGCGCTTCGTGATCCCCAGCAACTTGATGCGGTAACCCAATTGCTCGGCGTAGCGGATATCCTGCGCACCCAGCTTGGTGATGCCCTCCACGTAGGCCCGGTCGAACTGCACCGGGATGCCGAACGCGATCGCCGACATGATCGTGGCCTTGTGCGCCGCGTCCACGCCTTCGATGTCGAAGGTGGGATCGGCCTCCGCATAGCCCAGGCGTTGCGCATCCTTCAAGGCCACATCGAAATCCAGGCCTTTGTCGCGCATCTCGGACAG
>JAGRPN010000267.1 GCA_019449555.1 Ramlibacter sp. | reverse complement strand
ATTTGCCGGATGCATGCGAAAGGCCAGCCATGAACACCACGCCCCACCGTTACGAAGTCTGCATCGCCGCGCGCGGGCTGCTCGAGATTCCCGACGTCGCCGGCGTGCAGCTCAGTTGCAGCGACGGCAGCGTGTGGCTGACGCTGGACAACGACACGCGCGACATCGTGCTGGAGCCCGGCGACGTCTTCTTCAGCACGGAGCATCGGCGCGCGCTGCTCTATGCCTTCGGTCCTGCGACCGTGGCTCTGCGGCCGCCTGCCGGCGTGCGAGCCGCCGCTCATGCGCCCCGCATCAGCTTCATGCCCGGCGTGGCGTGATCCTGCGCGCATGCTGATCGGTTAAATTGATCGCGCGCGATCCTGCACAATCCACCGGTCGCCAGCAGGAAAGACCGGACCATGCCCGAGCACATCGGAATCGTCGGCTGCTCCGCCGAAGGAGCCGCGCTTTGCTACCAGACCATCTGCGTCGAAGGTGCTCAATTGCTGGGGCCGCACGCCCACCCGGAAGTCTCGCTGCACACGCCGTCGCTTGCCCGGTACATGGACTGCATCTACCGCGACGATTGGCAAGGCGTGGGCGAACTCATGCTTGCGTCGGCGCGCAAGCTCGCGAAGAGCGGCGCCGATTTCCTGATCTGCCCTGACAACACCATCCACCAGGCGTTCGCATATGTGCAGCCGCGCTCGCCACTGCCCTGGCTGCACATCGCCGAAGTCGTGGCCGCGCACGCCGCGGAACGCGGTTTGCGCCGGCTCGCGCTGACCGGAACGCGTTGGCTGGTGGCCAGCGAGGTCTATCCGGAAAAGCTCGCGGCGCAGGGCTTGGCGTACGCGCGACCGGCCGCGGCCGAGTGCGAGGAGATCAACCGCATCATCATGGACGAGCTCGTGTACGGCGTCTTCAAGTCCGGGTCGGCCGGCTATTTTCAGCAGGTGATCGGCCGGATGCAGCGCGAGGACGGCTGCGATGCCGTCGTACTCGGCTGCACCGAAATTCCCTTGCTCATGAACGACACGAACTCACCACTGCCGACGCTCGACTCGACCCGTCTGCTCGCGCGAGCCGCGCTACAGCGAGCCGTGCACGGCGCCGACCGCCGGCTTTGATCAGAGCACCGGGGGTGCATGCGCCGAATGCACGCGCCGCTCAGACGCGCTCCAGGATCACCGCGATGCCCTGGCCCACGCCGATGCACATCGTGCACAGCGCATAGCGCCCACCGGTCTTGTGTAACTGGTTCACTGCCGTGGTCGCCAGCCGCGCGCCCGACGCACCGAGCGGGTGACCGAGCGCGATGGCGCCGCCGTTGGGATTGACGCGCGCATCGTCGTCCTTCAGGCCGAGCATGCGCAGCACGGCGAGTCCCTGCGCGGCGAACGCTTCGTTCAGCTCGATCACGTCGAGCTGTTCGAGCTTCAATCCGGTGAGCGCCAGCACCTTCTGCGTGGCGGGCGCCGGGCCGATTCCCATCACGCGCGGCGGCACGCCGGCCACCGCCATGCCGACCACGCGAGCCTTCGGCGTGAGGCCCTGCTTCGCGGCAGTCGCCTCGTCGGCCAGCAGCAACGCACAGGCGCCGTCGTTCACGCCGCTGGCATTGCCGGCAGTCACGGTGCCGTCGGGCCGCACGATCGGCTTGAGCTTGGCCAAGGCCTCGAGGCTGGTCTCGCGCGGATGCTCGTCCTTGCGCACCACGATCGGATCGCCTTTCTTCTGCGCGATCGTCACCGGGGTGATCTCGCTGTCGAAGAAGCCTGCCTGCTGCGCCGCGACCGCCTTGAGCTGGGAGGCGAGTCCCATGCGATCCTGCGCTGCGCGCTCGATCCTGTATTCGGTGGCGACGTTCTCGGCCGTCTCCGGCATCGAGTCGATCCCGTACTTTTCCTTCATCAATTTGTTGACGAAGCGCCAGCCGATGGTCGTGTCATAGACGGCGTTGTCGCGGCTGAACGCGCTCCCGGCCTTGGGCATCACGAACGGCGCACGGCTCATGCTCTCCACGCCGCCGGCGATCATCAACGTGGCCTCGCCGGCCTTGATGGCACGCGCGGCCGTGCCCACCGCGTCCAGGCCGGAGCCGCACAGGCGGTTGATCGTGGCGCCGGGCAATTCCACCGGCAGTCCGGCGAGCAGGCCGGCCATGTGGGCGACGTTGCGGTTGTCCTCGCCGGCCTGGTTGGCGCAGCCGTACAGGAGGTCCGTCACGGCCTGCCAGTCGACGCCGGGATTGCGCGCCATCAGCGCCTTCAGTGGGATCGCCGCGAGATCGTCGGTGCGGATGGAAGACAACGCGCCGCCGTAGCGGCCGAATGGGGTGCGGATCGCGTCGCAGATGAACGCTTGCTTGGTCATGGTGTGCTCCTGGAAATTGGCAGGCCGACGATTCTCTCGAGCGCCGCATGGTCCAGCCCTTCGACCACATCGACGAGTTTGAGGCCCTGCGGCGTGCATTCCAGGGTCGCAAGATCGGAGTAGATGCGCTTCACGCAACCGATGCCGGTCAGCGGGTAGGTGCAGCGCTCCACGATCTTGCTTTCGCCCTTCCTGGTCAGCAGGTCCATCATCACCCAGGTCTGCCGGGCGCCGACCGCGAGGTCCATGGCGCCTCCGACGGCGGGAATCGCGTCCCGCTCGCCGGTGTGCCAGTTCGCGAGGTCGCCGGTCGCCGAAACCTGGAAGGCACCCAGCACGCAAATGTCCAGGTGGCCGCCCCGCATCATCGCAAAACTGTCGGCGTGATGGAAGAACGCTCCACCGGGCCGCAGGGTCACCGGCTGCTTGCCGGCGTTGATCAGGTCGTAGTCTTCCTCGCCGGCCGGCGGCGCGGGGCCCATGCCGAGGATGCCATTTTCGCTGTGCAGGATCACCTCGATGCCGGCCGGCAGGTGATTGGCGACCAGCGTGGGCATGCCGATACCGAGGTTCACGCAGGCGCCTTCGTGGATGTCGCGGGCCACGCGCTGCGCGAGCTGCTCCTTGTTGCGTCCGTGGTAGGTCATGCCGCCCTCACGCCGCCTGCCGGAACCCGCCGGCACGCGTGGCCACACGCTCGATGCGCACGACACGGTTCACGAAAATGCCCGGCGTCACGACGCTTTCCGGGTCGAGCGCGCCCAGCGGCACGATCTCGTGCACGGTCGCGACGGTGCATATCGCCGCCATCGCCATCACCGGCCCGAAGTTGCGCGCCGCCATGCGGTAATTGAGATTGCCCCAGCGGTCGCCGCGCTCGGCCTTGATCAGTGCCAGGTCGGCATGGATCGGGTATTCGAGCACGTAATGGCGGCCGTCGATCTCGCGCGTTTCCTTGCCCCTGGCGAGCTCGGTCCCGTAGCCGGTGGGCGTGAAAAAGCCGCCGATGCCGGCGCCCGCGGCACGGATGCGCTCGGCCAGGTTGCCTTGCGGCACCAGTTCGAGTTCGATCTTCCCGCTGCGGTACAGCGCGTCGAACACGTGGCTGTCCGCCTGGCGCGGGAAACTGCAGATGACCTTGCGCACCCGGCCCGTTTTCAGCAGGGCGGCCAGCCCGTGGTCGCCGTTGCCCGCATTGTTGTTGACGATGATGAGGTCGCGCGCGCCCTGCGCGATCAGGCCCTCGACCAGCTCGTTGGGAATGCCGGCCGTGCCGAAGCCGCCGACCATCACCGTCGCGCCGTCGCGGACGTCATGCAGCGCCTGGGCAATCGAGGGGACGATCTTGTCGATCATGTTGGGTTGGGTGGAAACAGGGCCGGCCAGGTGAACAGGGCCGCTTGCGGAAAGGGTGCGCCATTGTTCTAATAGCGAACATCTGTTCGTATATTGAATTCTAGGAGCAAACGGCCGCCATGGCAATTTCATCCCATGCCGCCGCCCAGCCGGGGGACGGCTACGTGCAGTCTTTCGCGCGCGGGCTGGAGGTGATCCGCACGTTCAGCGCCGCGGCGCCGCGCCAGACCTTGACGGAGGTCGCCGGCCGCGCGGGGCTCACGCGCGCGGGCGCCCGCCGGATTCTTCTCACATTGCACACCCTCGGCTATGTGGAAAGCGACGGCAAACTGTTCGCCCTCACGCCCCGCATCCTCGACCTGGGCTTCGCCTACCTCTCGTCGATGCCGATCTGGAACCTGGCCGAACCCGTGATGGAGGCGCTGGTAGCGCGGGTGAAGGAGTCCTGTTCGGCCGCCGCCCTCGAGGGAACGGACATCGTGTATGTCATCCGCGTCCCGACGCGCAAGATCATGAGTATCAGCCTGGGCGTGGGCTCGCGCCTGCCGGCCTATTGCACTTCGATGGGCCGCGTGCTGCTGGCGGGTCTTGCCGACGACGAGGTGCTGCGGCGGCTGCGCGCCAGCAAACGCAGCGAACTGACGCGGCACACGATCACCGATGTCGACGCACTGCTCGCCAAAGTCCAACAGGCGCGCAGGCAGGGCTGGTGCCTCGTCAACCAGGAACTGGAAGAGGGCCTGGTTTCGATCGCGGCGCCGCTCGCGAATCGCGCGGGACGCACCGTGGCGGCGCTCAACATCAGCGGCCAGGCCAACCGCACCAGCGCCAGGCTCATGCAGGAAACGATGCTGCCGCCGCTGCTGGAAGCGGCGCGATCGATATCGCAACTGCTGGCAGCGCAGCGCACTTGAAGGCAGGCGCCCATGCTACGCTGGGCGCATGTTCAATCCATCGCAAGAAGACGTGCGGCGTTTCTTCTGCGCGGTACGCGGGAAGAACCGCGCCGGCCAGCCGCTCGATGCCCTGGAAACGCTGGCCGGCCAATGGCTCGACGAGCATCCGGAGTACGACGCCGAACTCGCCGACGTGGACGCCGCGCTGGCGCGCAGCTACGACGGGCAGGACGGCCGCTCCAATCCATTCCTGCACCTGGCGATGCACCTGTCCATCAGCGAGCAGTGCTCGATCGACCAGCCGCGCGGCATCCGCCAGGCGGTCGAACTGCTGGCCGGCCGGCGCGACTCGCTGCACGATGCGCATCACGAAGCGATGGAGTGCCTGGGCCAGATGCTGTGGGAAAGCCAGCGCTCCGGCCGCCCGCCCGACGGCGCCGCGTACATCGCGTGCGTGCAGCGCCGCGCGACGAAAGATTAAACCCACAAGTACAAAGCCCCGCATCGCGGGGCTTTGTTTCGCTCTGGAGCGTAGCGGTTTACTGGGCTCGGTTTACCTGAATCGCCGCTCCGGCACCGTCTTCAAGTCGCCCTCCAGCGAGCTCACGTAAGCCGCCAGCGCCTTGAGTTCGGCCACTGAAAACTGCTTCGCGATCGCGCCCATGACGGGGTTGCTGCGCCCCAGGCTCGGATTGTTGTCGCTCTTGTAGCCCTTCAGGGCGACGAACAGGTAGTCGGCATGCTGGCCGGCGATCTTCGGGTAGCTCGGATCGATCGGCTTGGCGAAATTCGGCCCATGGCACGACACGCAGGCCGCCTTTTGCAGCAGCGCCGCGACCTGCGGGCTGGGGGTCTTGTCGGCCGTGGCCGGCAGGTTCACCGCCGGATCCTTGCCCAGCGCCTCGAAGTACGAAGCGATCTCCGCGATGTCCTGGTCGGACAGCGGGGTGGCCACGCTGCGCATCGTCGGGTGCTTGCGGTCCCCGCGCTTGTATTCGGTGAGTGCCGCGGCGATGTACTTGGCGCTTTGCCCGGCGATCATCGGTACCTTGTAGACCTCGGGAAAGCTGGCCTGGTAGCCCTTGATGCCGTGGCAGCCGACGCAAATCGCGACCTTCGCCTCGATCTTGGCACTGCCCGAGGGCGCGGCGGCGGACGCCGTGCCCGCCGCGGGCGCCTGAGCCTGCGCCAGACCCGTCACGCAAGCGACAGCGAGGGCAAAAAACGTGGTCAACAACTGGTTCATTTTGCGAGCACAATCCGGTGAGGGGTCAGTCTTCGAATCAACGTTCCATTATATGCGGCAGCCCGTTGGCCGCCCTTTCATTGCACACCCATGAAGTTCCAAGGCTCACAAAACTACGTCGCCACGCAGGACCTGATGCTTGCCGTGAACGCCGCCATCACGCTCAAGCGCCCGCTGCTCGTCAAGGGCGAGCCGGGCACCGGCAAGACAATGCTCGCGGAGGAGGTGGCGCAGGCGCTGGGCATCCCGCTGCTGCAGTGGCACATCAAGTCCACCACGAAGGCGCAGCAGGGCCTGTACGAATACGACGCGGTGAGCCGGCTGCGCGATTCGCAGCTGGCCGATGTGGAAGGCTCGGAGCGCGTCAAGAACATCCACAACTACATCGTCAAGGGCGTGCTCTGGCAGGCGTTCACGGCGGACCAGCCGATGGCGCTGCTGATCGACGAGATCGACAAGGCCGACATCGAATTCCCGAACGACCTGCTGCGCGAACTCGATCGCATGGAGTTCTACGTGTACGAGACGCGCGAGCTGGTGAAGGCGCGGCATCGGCCGCTGGTGTTCATCACGTCGAACAACGAGAAGGAACTGCCGGACGCTTTCCTGCGCCGCTGCTTCTTCCACTACATCAAGTTCCCGGACGCGGATACGATGAGGCTGATCATCGACGTGCACTTCCCCGGGCTCAAGAAGGACCTGCTCACCGCGGCGATGAAGACGTTCTACGACGTGCGCAACCTGCCCGGCCTCAAGAAGAAGCCTTCCACCAGCGAACTGCTCGACTGGCTGAAGCTGCTGGTGGCCGAAGACATCCCGCTCGAAGCGCTGCAGAGCAAGGACGAGAAAGTCTCCGTGCCCCCGCTGGTCGGCGCGCTGCTCAAGAACGAACAGGATGTGACCCTGTTCGAGAAGCTGGTCTTCATGCAGCGGCACAATCGCTGAAGCTGTATTTGCCGGGGTTGGCGTCATGAGTCCGCTGCTGCTCGAAGGCCTGGCCGATGCGATCGGCTTCGTGGCCGGCGCCCTGGCGGGCTATGGGCTGGCCCGCGTTTTCGGCGCGGACGTGTTCGCCGCCGGCTACAGCAACGCCAGCCTCGTGGGCATCGTGCTGGTGGGACTGGGCGGCGGCATCGGCCTGCAACTGGCGCGGCGCTGGCGCACCTCTCGCAAGAAGGAAGACTGATGCGCAAGATCGAACCTTGCACGCTCGAATCGACGCTGGTACGGCTGGAGCCGCTCGCTGCGGATCATGCGGCTGCGCTCGAGACAGCCGCACGCGATGGCGAGCTGTGGAAACTGCGCGTCACGTCCGTGCCCGCGCCGGGCGAAGCGGGTGCCTACGTGGCTGCTGCGCTGAAGGGCCGCGGCGAAGGCCACATGCTGCCTTTCGCCGTGCGCGACGTGCCCAGCGGAAAGATCATCGGCAGCACGCGCTATCACGACATCGTGAGCGCGGTCGAGCGCCTCGAGATCGGCTACACGTGGTACGCCAGGAGCTGGCAGCGCAGCCACGTCAACACCACGTGCAAATTGCTGCTGATGACGCACGCGTTCGAGACCCTGGGGGCCCGGCTGGTCGGCTGGCGCACCGACAACTACAACTTCGCCAGCCAGCGCGCCATCGAGCGCCTCGGCGCGAGGAAGGACGGCGTGTTGCGCCACCACGCGCTGCGGCGCGACGGCACGGTGCGCGATACCGTGATGTACAGCCTCGCGGCGGGCGAGTGGCCCGAGGTCAAGGCCCATCTGCAATACCAGCTCGCCAGGCCAGGAAATTCCGAGCCATGCTGATCGACTTCTTCTATACCTTGCGCAGCGCCAAGCTGCCGGTGTCAGTCAAGGAATACCTGATGCTGCTCGACGCCTTGCGGCAAGGCGTGGTCGGCCCCGCCAGCGAGGACGGCTTCAAGATCGACGACTTCTACTACCTCTCGCGCACCGCGCTGGTGAAGGACGAGAAGCACTACGACAAGTTCGACCGCGCCTTCGCCGCCTACTTCAAGGGCGTGGAGATGGTGGCCGATTTCACCAAGGACATCCCGCTCGAGTGGCTGCGCAAGAACCTGGAGCTCGAACTCAGCGCCGAAGAGAAGGCCAAGATCGAGAAGATGGGCTGGGACGAACTGATGGAAACGCTGCGCAAGCGTTTCGAGGAGCAGAAGGAACGCCACGAAGGCGGCAGCAAGATGATCGGCACGGGCGGCACGTCGCCGTTCGGCGCCTACGGCTTCAATCCGCAGGGCATCCGCATCGGGCAGGACAAGGGCCGCAACCGCAGCGCCGTGAAGGTGTGGGACCAGCGCGCCTACAAGGATTACGACGACACGCAGGAGCTGGGCACGCGCAACATCAAGATCGCGCTGCGCCGGCTGCGCAAGTTCGCCCGCGAAGGGGCGGCCGAAGAACTCGACCTTGACGACACCATCAAGTCCACGGCCGCCAACGCGGGTTACCTGGATATCAAGATGGTGCCCGAGCGGCACAACAACGTGAAGATCCTGCTGCTGATGGATGTCGGCGGGACGATGGACGAACACATCCATCGCGTCGAGGAAATGTTCTCGGCCGCGAAGGCGGAATTCAAGCACCTGGAGTTCTATTACTTCCACAACTGCGTCTACGATTTCATGTGGAAGAACAACCGCCGGCGCTTTTCGGAGAAGTTCCCGACCTGGGACATCATTCGCAAGTACAACAAGGACTACAAGCTCATCTTCGTCGGCGACGCGACGATGAGCCCGTACGAGATCCTGCAGCCAGGCGGCAGCGTCGAATACAACAACGAGGAGGCCGGCGTCGAATGGCTGCAGCGCCTCACCAGTGCCTTCCCGAAGTTCGCCTGGGTCAATCCCGAACCACAGGGCGTGTGGCAGTACCGCCAGAGCATCAGTGTCATCCAGCAGCTCATGAATCAGCGCATGTACCCGCTGACCATCAAGGGCCTGGAAGAGGCGATGCGACTGCTGTCGAAGTAGCCTTCGCCCTCGCCTCGCTTCGTTTTCTCCCGCGCCTTTTCCCCGCGCTTCGCGCGGGTGAACCTCCCCTCCCTCCGCTTGGCAGAGGGAGGCCGGGAGTGCGGTGCTGTCAGTACGGCCGCACGGCGGCAGGGTACGCCATTTACAATGGCGCGGCCCTGCCGCCGTAGTTCAATGGATAGAACGAGCGCCTCCTAAGCGCTAGATACAGGTTCGATTCCTGTCGGTGGTACCACGGCGTATCCGCACTGCCGGCCGTTTTTCTTGCCGGACAGGAGATGTCCTACACGTGGAATGGTTGCCGGCCTACAGACGAAGCCCCTGTTTTATTAACCTGTTGCAACGCACCATTGCGGCCGGTTACACCTCTGACCCGACCTTTCACTGGTGTCATTGCGCTGTCATCGGATGTGACTAGGATCACATCAGCAGTCGAAACAGAACCGCAGAGAGACTCACAGCGAGGAAATTCCACCATGACGTCCGCCGACTTCCGCGTCGAAAGCAGCCATCCCATTTCGGGCCGGCTGTTCCCCGTCTCCGGATCCCAACAGTATTTTTTCAGCGACCGCGCCCTGGCAGTAGCGATGGCCGCCAAGAGCATTACCAAACCGTCCGGCCAGGAAATCCGTGTCGTGCATGTGCCCACGGGTGAAGTGGTCTTCCGCAAAGCCGCGTCGAGCCGCCCCGAGTTCAGCGACGAGCTGTAGCCAACCGCATTGCGACGCCCTGCCTGGGCGCCGCGTCAACCCGAACGTAAGCGCAAACCTGACTCGACAGCATCGGCGGGGCGGCCGTTCAGCCGCTTCGCAGGGCATCCACCGCTGAGCGCAGGTCGCGAGCCCAGGTGCGGCGATCACGCCCTTGCGCCATTTGCGCTTCGCCGTAATGGACCACGGCCGTGATCGACGGCGCGCTGAGGGTGCGCCAGATCGACGCGGCTAGCGAATCGTCGCCGACATAGCAGGGCGCCAGCGTCGCGGCCCGGGTTCGCGTGTCCAGGAAACTCAGTCCCACCGGCTGCACCGGCCCGTCGGTCGAGATGGCGGCCTGGATCAGGTTCGCATGGAACGGCAACAGCGCCAGGCCCTCACTCGTCGTGCCTTCCGGAAAGACGGCCACCACGTCGCCCTGCCGCAGGCTTTCGGCCATCTGGTGCACGACGCGCATCGCATCGCGCCGCGACTGTCGCTCGATGTAGAGCGTGCCGGCTGCGCTCGCGAGCGTGCCGATCAGCGGCCAGCCGCGCACATCGGCCTTCGAGACGAAACGGCAATGGCGCGCCGCATGCATCACCAGGATGTCGAGCCACGAAATATGGTTCGCCACCAGCAGCACCGGGCCGTGCACCGGCGGGCGCCCGCGCAGTTCGAGCCGCACGCCCAGCACGGTGAGCATCCTGAGGGCCCAGGCCTGCACCTGCGCATCGCGCTGGCCCTGGGTCATGCGCGGGAATCGCGCAATCACCATCAGCAATCCGGCGAACGCATGCGCAAGCCCACGGCCCAGCCGCGCCGCGGCACGCAGCCAGTTCGTAGGTGCGTTCAGGCCCGGTCCCAGCCTTCGTGCGCGATCTGCCCGGCCGCAATCGTGCAGCGCACCCGCCCCGGCAGCGCATACCCGGAAAAGGGCGTGTGCTTGCCCTGGCTGCGTAATGTGTCGCTGGTCACGACCCATTCCGCCTGGGGATCGATCACGCACAGGTCGGCGATGCCGCCTTCCACCAACTGCCCCGCGCTGTCCCGCAGCGTGCCCAGCGCCGCCCCGAGCACGCCGGCCGGCTGGCTGGTCAGCACCGCGAGGGAGCGAGCCAGGCCCACTCCGCTCTCCTGGCCCCACTTGAGGGCGAGGCCCAGCAGCAGTTCCAGGCCGGTGGCGCCGGGCTCGGCCTCGGCGAACGGCAGCATCTTCGCGTCCTCGTCCACCGGCGTGTGGTCCGAGACCAGCGCATCGATGGTGCCGTCGGCCAGCGCCTCGCGCAGCGCATCGCGGTCACGCTGCTGGCGCAAGGGAGGATTGAGCCGCATGCGGCTGTCGAAGTAGCCGATGTCGACATCGGTCAGGTGCAGCGAGTTGATGCTCACGTCGCACGTGACCGCGAGACCTTCGTCCCGGGCCCTGCGCACCAGTTCCACGCCCGCCGCGCTGCTGAGGCGGCACACGTGCACCTTCGCGCCCGTTGCCTTCATCAGCTCGAAGATCGTGTGCAGCGCGATGGTCTCGGCCGCGACCGGCACGCCCGCGAGCCCGAGCCGCGTCGCCAGCGCGCCGCTCGCGGCGACGCCGCGGCCCAGATGCAGCTCCTGCGGCCGCAGCCACACGGTATAGCCGTAGGTGGACGCGTACTGGAGCGCGCGTTGCAGCACCTGGGTGCTGGTGAGGGCGACCTCGGCCTGGCTGAACCCGACGCAACCGGCCTCGGTGAGTTCCACCATTTCGGTAAGAACTTCCCCCTGGAGGTTGCGCGTCAGCGCGCCCAGCGGGAACACGCGGGCCTGGTGCAATTTCTCCGCCCGGAACTTCAGCATCTCGACCAGTCCCGGCTCGTCCAGCACGGGATCGGTATCGGGCAGGCACACCAGGCTGGTCACGCCGCCGGCTACCGCCGCCGCCATCTCGCTTTCGAGCATGCCCTCGTGTTCATGGCCCGGCTCGCGCAGCCGCACCGCCAGGTCCACCAGGCCCGGCGCGACGATGCAGCCGGCGGCGTCGATGACCCTGCTCGGCGCGAACCCCGGCGCGACGTTGCCGATCGCGAGGATGCGGCCCGCCGCCAGCGCGACGTCGCAGGTCTCGTCGAAGTTGGATGCCGGGTCGATGACCCGGCCGTTCCTGATCAGGATCTTCATGCTGCCTCCCGATCGTGCTGTGCCTGTCGGACGGTGCCCGCGACGATGCTCATCACGGCCATGCGGACCGCGATGCCGAAGGTGACCTGCGGCAGGATCACGCTCTGCCGGCCATCGACGACGGCCGAATCGATTTCCACGCCCCGGTTGATCGGCCCAGGGTGCATGACGATCGCGTCGGGCCTGGCCAGGCGCAGCTTCTCGGGCGTCAGGCCGAAACTCTTGAAGTACTCCTGCGACGAGGGCAGCAGCGCGCCGCTCATGCGCTCGTTCTGCAGCCGCAGCATGATGATCACATCGCAGCCGCGGATGCCTTCTTCCAGGTTATGGCACACCCGCACGCCCATCGGCGCCATGTCGTCCGGCACCAGCGTTTTCGGGCCGACGACGCGAACCTCGGCACATCCGAGCGTGGTCAGCGCGTGGATGTCCGAGCGCGCCACCCGCGAATGCAGCACGTCGCCCACGATCGCCACCGTCAGGTTGGTGAAGTCCTTATTGTAGTGGCGGATCGTGTACATGTCCAGCAGGCCCTGCGTCGGGTGGGCATGCCGGCCGTCGCCCGCGTTGATCACGTGCACGTGCGGCGCCACGTGCTGCGCGATCAGGTAGGGCGCGCCCGATTCGCTGTGCCGCACCACGAACAGGTCGGCCGCCATCGCCGACAGGTTGGCGATGGTGTCCAGCAGCGTCTCGCCCTTGGAAGCCGAAGAGCGCGAGATGTCGAGGTTGATCACGTCGGCCGACAGGCGCGTGGCCGCGATCTCGAACGTGGTGCGCGTGCGCGTCGAATTCTCGAAGAACAGGTTGAACACGCTCTTGCCGCGCAGCAGGGGCACCTTCTTGACCTCGCGGTCGCTCACGCTGACGAAGCTGGAGGCCGTGTCGAGGATGTGGGTGATGGTGTCGCGCGGCAATCCCTCCACCGTGAGCAGGTGGACCAGTTCGCCGTTCTTGTTCAGTTGGGGGTTTCTCTTGTAGAGCATCTCAATGCTCCTTCGGGCCGGTGCCCGTCATGCTTCCCGCCGCTTCCACCTTGAAGCTGAACCTGCCCGCCTCGTCGCGCGCCAGGGCCAGCGATTGCGCCGGCGGCAGTGTGACTCGCGCCGCGGCGTAGTCCGCCTGCACCGGCAGTTCCCGCCCGCCGCGGTCCACCAGCACTGCCAGCTTCACGCTGGCGGGGCGGCCGTAATCGAACAGCTCGTTGATCACGGCGCGGATGGTCCGGCCCGTGTACAGCACGTCGTCGAGCAGGACGATGTGCGCGTCGTCGACGTCGAACCCCAATTGGGTCTGCTGGCCGGCACCGGACAGGCCTCGTTTGGCGAAGTCGTCGCGATGCATCGCTGACGAAATCACGCCGGCCTCGCCGGCCAGGGCCAGGTCGCGCTGCAGGCGTTCGGCCAGCCAGGCTCCGCCCGAGGTGATGCCGACCAGCCGGGTGTCCGGCGTGCGCAGCTGTTGCACGCCGCGCAGCAGCTCCCGATAAAGCGCTTCCGCGTCCAGTACGAGTTCACTCATCGCAACGCCTCCGCGCCGCGTGCGGCCTGCTCGCCCTTCGATTCGCCCGATGGCTCATGGAAGACTCCTCAAGAATTGTTCAAGAATGACGCAGGCGGCGCCCGCGTCGGGGTCGTTCGCACCAGCGGAGAGTGCCTCGGTGGTGCTGTAGCGCTCGTCGACCTCGAACACCGGCTGCTTCAGCCGGGCCCTCAGCTGGCGCGCGAATTTTCTGGCGCGGGCCGTATTTTCGTGGCTCGCCCCGTCGGGATGGAAGGGCACGCCCACCACGATGGCGTCCGGCTGCCATTCACGCACCCGAGCCTCGGCCTCGGCCAGCCGCGCCGCGCCTTCCGCCCGGATCGTCGCCTGGGGCGTGGCGGTGCGCAGCAGCCGGTTGCCGACGGCAACGCCCGTGCGTTTGAGGCCGAAATCGAAAGCGAGAAAAGTATGAAAGTGGGAAGGAACGTCGAGCACCGGGGCGCTCATGCCGCGGCCTCGGCGTCGGGGCGAGCGTCATGCATGGCCGGCTCCGGGCGAAAGCATCCAGGCTTCCAGGCCCAGCAGGGACAGGGCCTTGTCGTAGCGCTGCTCGACGGGCGTGTCGAAAATCACCGCGGGGTCGGCACCGACCGTCAACCAGCTGTTCTCGGCGAGTTCGGATTCCAGCTGGCCCTCGCCCCAGGCGGAATAGCCCAATGAGACCAGCACCTTGCGCGGCCCGGCGCCGGTGGACAACGCCTCCAGCACGTCCTTCGAGGTGGTCATCTCCAGCCCGCCCGGGATGGTCATCGTGGAAGCGTAGACCGGCTCGTTGGGAGCGGCGCCTTTGCCGAACACCGCCTCGTGCAACACGAAGCCGCGTTCGGTCTGCACCGGTCCGCCCTGGAACACCGGCGTGCGCGCCAGGTCGTCACGTCCGAGGGGCAGCTCGACCTTGTCGAACAGGTGCCGAAGGTTGATGTCGCTCGGCTTGTTGATCACCAGCCCGAGCGCGCCGCGCGCGCTGTGCTCGCACAGGTAGACCACGCTGCGGGCGAAAGCCTCGTCCTCCATCCCCGGCATCGCGATCAGGAAGTGATGCGTCAGATCCATCGAATGAGCATCGGAAGGCATGCGCGGATTTTAACTCCGGCCGGCGCGGGCCAGCGGTGCGCGCGCGGTGCGGGGCGCCGGCAAAGCGGCGCGCCCGTCATGGTTTCCCTGGCGCGTTCGCCGCCGCAGTCAGGCTTCGATCGCCGCGGCGGCGTAATGCTTGACCAGGCTCAGCAGCTCTTCTTCCGAATACGGCTTGCCCAGGTAATGATCGACCCCGAGTTCCTTGGCATGCTCGCGGTGCTTTTCGGCGATCCGCGAGGTGATCATGATGATCGGCAGCTTGGCGGTTCGCGTATCGCCGCGGATGTTGCGCGCCAGGTCGAATCCGTCCATGCGCGGCATCTCGATGTCCGACAGCACGACCGCCGGCTTTTCCTCCGCCAGCCGTTCGAGCGCCTGCAAGCCGTCGGCAGCGAGCGCCACCCGGTAGCCTTCGCGCTGCAGCAGGCGCTGCGTCACGCGCCGCACCGTGATCGAATCGTCGACCACCAGGATCAGGGGAATCTGCGGCGCCGCGGGCTCGGCCAGGGCGTCGGGCGCGCCGGCGCCGGCCTGTTCGAGCATGTCGGGCTGCGCGTGATCGGCACTGAGCCGGCGCGCCTGCTCGCCGTACACGGTCGTCAGCGCCACCGGGTTGTAGATCAGCACCACGGCGCCGGAAGCCAGCACGGTCATGCCGGCCAGTCCGGGTAGCCGCGCAAGCTGCGGCCCGAGGTTCTTCACCACCACTTCCTGGTTGCCCAGCACCTCGTCCACGTGCACCGCGATGCGTTGCGCGGCGCTGCGGAAGATCACCACCGGCAGCGTGCGGCTTTGCGGTTCAATGCTGCGCCGGGACGCCTGCAGCAATGCGCCGGACCAGTAGAACGGCAATTGCTCGCCGCCGAACTCGTAGAAACCGGTGTTGTAAGCCTGCTGGATTTCCTTGGGCGTGGCACGCCGGACCAGCTCGACGAGGTTGGCCGGCGCGCCGACCGCGAGCGTGCCGCTGCGAATCATCACCACCTGCGTCACCGCGGTGGTCAGCGGCAGCACCAGTTTGAAGGTGCTGCCCTGGCCGCGCGCGCTGGTGGTCTCGATCCGGCCGCCGAGGGCATTCACTTCGGCGCGCACGACGTCCATGCCGATGCCCCGCCCGGCCAGTTCCGTCACCTCGGCGGCGGTCGAGAAGCCGGGCATGAAAATCAGGTTCGCGGCTTCGGCTTCAGTCAGCTCGTGGCCGGGTGCGATCAGGCCGTGCTGCAGGGCTTTGTCGCGGATGCGATCCAGGTCGAGCCCCGCGCCGTCGTCGTGGAACTCCACGGACACGTCGTTGCCCTCGTGATGCAGCCCGATCAACACGCTGCCGGCCGGGTCCTTGCCCGCCGCGAGGCGTACCGAGGGTTCCTCGATGCCGTGGGCAACGCAATTGCGCAGCAGGTGCTCGAACGCGGGCGTCATGCGATCGAGGACGCCGCGATCCATTTCGATCGAACCGCCGGTGATGTCCAGCTTGACCTGCTTGCCGGTTTCCTTCGAAGCGAGCCGGATCACGCGGTACAGGCGGTCCGAGATCGACTCGAACTCCACCATGCGCGTGCGCAGCAGGTCGCGCTGCAGCTCGCGGGTCTGCCGCGCCTGGGCGATCAGGTCGTCCTCGGTGGACTCCACTGTGCGTTGCAGGTTGCGCTGCACGGTGGCGACGTCGTTCACGGACTCGGCCATCATGCGCGTGAGCTCCTGCACGCGCGTGAAGCGGTCGAACTCGAGCGGATCGAACCCGGCCGCCGAGTCCTTGGCCTGGGCGAGCCGGGATTGCATCTGCGACTCGGCCTGCAATTCGATGTCGCGCAATTGCGCGCGCAAACGGTCGAGGTTGCCGGTGAGGTCCACCAGCGAGCCGCGAAGCTGTGCCAGCTCCGCCTCCAGCCGCGAGCGTGTGATCATCACCTCGCCGGCCTGGTTGACCAGCCGGTCCAGCAATTGCGAGCGCACCCGAACCGCCTGGTTCGCGGACGCCCGCTGCGGCGCAAGGTTGCTCGCGACCGGCCGGGCCAGCAGCGCGCGCGCCGGCGCCACTTCGCCGGTGTCGACGGATGGCAAGGCCTGCGCGGGTGCCTGCGGCTGGGCCGTGACAGCGTCGCCGCTCGGCGCCGCGGCAGTGGTCGTGCCCATTACCGCGCCGCCGGTCGCGCGCAGCGTATCCCAGCTGGCCTGCATGGCGTCGAAACGCTGCAGCAAGGCTTCGAGGTCGGCCACCGCCGGGACCTCGGAACCGAGGTATTCGACCTCCGATTCCATCCGGTGCGCCAGCTCCCCGAGGCGCAGCGCCCCGGCCAGCCGTGCACTGCCCTTGAGCGTGTGCAAGGCGCGCAGCACCTCGTCGCGTGCACTGCGGTTATCGGGACGGGCCGTCCATTGCCGCAGCGCGCCGCCGAGCTGGGGCATGAGTTCCGCCGCTTCTTCCTCGAAGATCGGGAACAAGTCCGGGTCGATCACATCGACCAGGTCGATGTCGGCTTCCTCGCCGTGCGCCAGCATCGCCGGTTGGCGTTGCGGCGCGGCGGTATCGCGCGGACCAGTGGCCGGACCGGCCATGAAGGCCCGCGGTGCGGGTGCCGACGGCGCAGTGGCAGGCGCGGCTTCGAGCGGCGCCTGTGCGGCCGGCATCGGTTCGGGCACGTCGAACTCGAGATCGCCGAAATCGCTGATGCCTTCTTCCCGAAGGTCCTCGCGTTGCGGCACCTCGATGTGCTTCAGGGCGTGGAGATTCTCGATCACCCGCGGATCGGCTTCCTTCAGGAATCCCGCGGCGAACTGGTGCAGCAACCGGCGGATTTCCTCGGCCGCGTCGGTGAAGGCCTTGCCATGCCACTCGGTGCCGTAGGCGAGCGTCTGGGCATGCATCATCGTGCTTTCCAGGGCTCGTGCGATGTCCGACAGCGAATGGAAGCCCACGGTCGCGGAGCTGCCGGCCAGCGCGTGCGCCAGCCCGACGGTGGAGTCCGGCAGGGGCTGACTCAGTTCCAGCGCCCATTCAGCCACCTCGGTGGCCAGCCGCCGCGACCATTCGTCGGCCTCGTTGAGGTACACGTTGTACAGGGGAATGCCGATGCGCAGCGACCCGATCACCTTCACCTGCTCGTCCGCTTCGGCCATGTCTTCGGCCGTCTCTTCCAGCGGCCCGGCCGGCTGCCCGGCTGCAGACCCGGTTGGGGCAACCGGCGTGGCAAGCGTCTGGAGATCCGACAGGTCGATAGTGAACTCCTGGGATTCGGACGACAAATCGTTCGATGCAAGCTCTGCCGCCACAGGTGTGTCGCCTGCGGGCGATGCGCCCGTCGCGTCGCCCGCAGGCGCGAGGCTGCCGAAGTCGATGGCGTCGAATTCCAGTACCAGATCGACCGGCGGTTCGGCTGGCGCCAGCGGCAATGGAGCTGGGGCGGTGATGTCGAAATCGAAGTCCGGCGGCAATTCACCGCCGGCCAGTTCGGTCACCTCGAGCGCGTCGCCGCCGATGCCGTCCGCAAGCACGGGTTCGCCCTGCGCGGACCCGTCCGGCAGCGCTTCATCAATGGCCGCGGCCTCGGCACGCGCCGGCTGCTCCGGGCTGCTTGCGGCTGACACGGGCTCACCCGGTACACCGTCGATGACGAACGAGAATTCTTCCACCGGCGCTTCGGCTTGCGTGCCCTCCGGCGTTGTGTCCAGTACCGGGGCCGCAGCCTCGGCGAACTCGAATGGCACCCGCCGGTGTTCGGTGCGAAACAGGTCCGCCGGGCCACGGAACATTGCCGCTTTCCACCCGCCGTCGGTGCCGGCAGTGATGTCCTCGATCCAGCGGCCGAATCCCTGCAACGCCTCGCTACCCAGGTGGCGCAGTTCCTCGGTCGCCGGCTTCTGGTCGGCCAGCCAGGTGTTGAGCACCTGCTCCAGCGACCACGCGGCTTCGCCGAATTCGGTGAGACCCACCATCCGGGAGCTGCCCTTGAGCGTGTGGAAGGCCCGGCGCAGCGTGGTGAGTTCCGAAAGCGCGCGCGGTTCCGCCTCGAGCGCGGCGATCGCGGCAAAACCGTTCTGCATGACCTCGCGCGCTTCTTCCAGAAAAATGTCGCGCAGGTCGTCTTCTTCGATTTCGGCCTGGGGCGCGGGCGCGGCGGTCGCCGGCGGCGCGGGCTGCACGGCAGCCGCCAGGGTGCTCAGGGCCGCCGCAGCCGCGCCCGAATCCTGCGCGGACACCGCCGCGGCGGCTTCGCGCGCAGTCTGCGCGATCTGGGTCTGGTCGGCGAGAACAGCGTGCGTCACCAGCGTGTCGAGGCTGGCGGTGAGACTTTCGCGCGAGGCTCCGGGTTCGGCGTGGCTGACCACTGCCTGCACCTCGTGCGAAAGGTCGTGGACTTCGCCGGCGTCTGCCGTGGCCGTGCTCGCGCGTCCCATCAACGGCCTGAGCTCGCCGGTGCTGTCGTCGTACACGAACAGCTTCTTCGCCAGCGCCGGCTGGTAGTTGAGCATGTCGATCAGGAAGCCGAGCGCGCCGAGGTTGTTGCCGAGCTTGTCGAACGTCCCCGCAGCACGGGCGCGTTCTTCGTCGACCTCGGTGACCATGATGGCCTCGACGCTCTCGCGCATGCGCAGCACGGCCTGCGCAGCCTGCTCGAGCCCCAACACCGACAGCACGCCTCGCATCTGCGACAGGTGGCTGGGCGCGTCGCGCAACGGCGACTTGTCGGCCGGGTCACGGAAGAATTGGTCGAGCAGCTTTTCGAGCTCGCCCAGGGTGCCCCGCAGCTCGCCCACGACACTGCCCATGGTCTGGCGATCGCTCACGCGCCGATACAACTCCTCCATCCAGGACTCGAGCGGCTGGGTGTGCCCACCCTGCCGGGCGGTTTCGAGCCGCTCGGCCAAGCGAGCGGTGCGCGCCCCGAGCTGCCCATCCGACGGGTCCAGGTCCTCGAATGCGGCTTCGAGGTAGAGCACGGCCGTGGCCACTTCCATCGCCAGTTCCGGGGCCGGCGGGCGCATGGTCCGCACGACCGTATCGACCACGCTCGACAGTGCATGCGCCAACGGGCCGCTGGCCGGATGCAGCTTGACGAGTGAATCGGTCACCAGGTGGAACTGGTCCGCCAAACTCCTGAGTTTGCTGGTGTCGCCGCCGGACAGCGCCGACCAGGTCTCCTTGGCTGCGCCGATGCGTTTGCGCGCCTGCGCCAGCAGGACCGGGTCGAATCGCCCGTATTGGGCCGTCTCGTAATCCACCGGGCTGAAGCGCGCAAGCCCCCAGGCCAGCCTCACGGCGGCGAGCGCCGGCGCGTCGGTATCGCGCTCGGGCACGGCCTGCGAGCAGAAGAAAAGCAGATCCTGCGCAAGCCGGTCGGACACGCCGAGCTCGCCCTTGGCCAGTGACGCGTACTGCAGCAACACGCGCGAGCCGGCCCGCTTCACATAGATGTCCGGCGGCAACAGGCCGAGCTCGACCGCCTCGAAATAGCCGGCGCAGATCTTCCAGAAAATCCGGGGCTGGCGGGCGGTCTGCGTCGCTGCCAGCGAAAGGCTGATCCGGGCGATCTCGCGGGCCGCTTGCGCATCGCCGGATTTCATGACCTTCAGGACGGCCTGGTCCATGCGCGAGCGCACTGCCGGGTCGTACACCATGGACTCCACCATCGCCGGCGTCTGCGGCTCGTTCCAGCGCCACTCCAGGCCCCACAGGTCGGCCGGATGGATGCGGTCGGCGCCCGCCAGCTCCTGCACGTCCCGGTACTGCGGAAAAAGGGCGACGGCCGATGCGGGCTTGCCCAGCAGAACGCCTTCGAGGTAATCGGTCAGCGCAAAACCGGCGCGCTCCACTTTGGCCGCCGCCGGCTCGTTGCACAACTCCGGGCGCTCCACGAACTTCTGCACGGCGGCTTCCATGCAGCGCAGCATGTGCGCAGGCGCCGGCAGCCCGACCATCTCGAGCGCGCCCACCGCCTGGTGCAGCTGCTGGCGCGCGATACGCAGGTGGCCGCCATCGACCGACGCCATGTCGGAGCCGCGTGCCAGCGTGGTGTCGCGCACGAAACGTCGCAGCGCGGCGGACGCCGAGTCCAGCGACTTGCGCAGTTCGTCCAGCACCCAGGCCAGCGGGCCCAGGTCGTTGGTGGCCAGGTCGGGTTCGATTTCGTTGGCGTGCATGGAATGCTCTGGCTGGGACTCGGGACTCGCGCGGCGCGCGCCGCCTTACGCGATCTTGAACCGCGACACCGACTGGCGCAGTTCTTCGGCCATGCGCGAGAGCTCGCGCACCTGCTGGGCCGTCGAGCGCGTGCCTTCTCCGGTCTGCTCCGTCACCGCGAAAATGTGCTGGATGTTGCCCGCCACCACGTTGGCGGATTCGGCTTCCTTGGAGGCGGATGCCGAAATCTGCTCGATCAGCTCCGCGAGATGCCGCGACACCTGGTCGATTTCGGACAGTGCCGTACCCGCGTTGTCGGACAGCTTCGCTCCTTCCACCACACCCTGCGTGGAGCGCTCCATGGCCGCCACGGCATCCTGCGTGTCCGTCTGAATCGCCTTCACGAGCGCCGAGATCTGGCGCGTCGCATCGGCGGAACGTTCGGCCAGGCGCTGCACTTCTTCGGCCACCACCGAGAAGCCTCGTCCCGCCTCGCCGGCCGACGCGGCCTGGATGGCCGCGTTCAGCGCCAGCACGTTCGTCTGCTCGGTGATGTCCGAGATCAGTTCGGTGATTTCACCGATCTCCTGCGAGGATTCGCCGAGCCGCTTGATCCGCTTGGAGGTCTCCTGGATCTGGTCGCGAATGGAGTTCATGCCGCCGATGGCGTTCTGCACCGCCTGCAGGCCTGACTCGGCGGCCACCAGCGATTGGCGCGCCACCTGGGCCGATTCCTGCGCCTGCCCGGAAACCTGGTTGATGCGCCCGGCCATGTCGAGCACCGACTGGCCCGTTTCGCGGATCTCGCGCAGCTGTTCGGTGGACGCGGCCAGCAGTTCGGTGGACGTGCTTTCCACCTGCGCCGTCGTCTGCGCCACCTTGGTGGCCGTGTTCTGCACGTTGCCCACCAGCTGGCGCAGCTCTTCCACCGTGTAGTTCACCGAGTCGGCGATGGCGCCCGTGATGTCCTCCGTCACGGTCGCTTCCTGCGTGAGGTCGCCTTCGGCCACCGTCTGCAGTTCGTTCATCAACCGCAAGATGGCCGCCTGGTTGGCGTCGTTCACGCGCTTGGCTTCCAGCTCCTGGTGTTCGGCTTCCTGCCGCTGCAGTTCGGCCACCGACTGGCGTTTGCGGCTGTCCTGCAGCTGCACGTACGCCAGGCCGACCGAGCACAGGATCGCGAACACCGCCGCGATGCCCAGTGCGACCAGCGCCCCGACGCCGAGGCCGGTTTCGGCCGACAATTTGCCTTGCAGGTTTTCCAGCGACCGGCGCAGCGGTTCGCTGTCGGCGATGATCGCGGCCTGCGCTTCACGGGCGGACACCAGGCCCTGCAGGTTGCCCAGGATGGCGCCGGCCTGCGTGCGGGTCTGCTCGTAGAGCTTCATCAGCGCTTGCAGCCGCTCGCGCGTCTGCGGGTCCCTGGAGCCGGCAAGGCGCAGCTCGGGGCTGCCCTCGAGCAGGCCTTGCGCGATTTCCTTGAATGAATTCAAGTCCTTGCCCAGCAGGAACACGGCCTCGGGCGACACGCCTTCCATCGTCAGGAATTCGTTGGCGGACTTGCCGATACGCTGCGTCAGCATCACCAGCTGGCCCGCCGCGGAGATTTCGGCCGGCGCGGCGTTCTGCTGCAGCTTCAGCGAGGAAACGGTCTCCGCGATCTCCAGCAGGTCGGACGACTGGCGGTTGATCGTGCGCAGGGCGGTGCCCACCTGCGTGAGGATCTTCTGCTGCCCCATCACGGTGCCGGCATTCTTTTCGGCGCGTTCCATGAGGGGGAGGATCTTCGCGACATCGTCCTGGAATTCGGCGATCACGGGCTGCAGGCGCAAGGCTTCGTCGCCCGACTGCAGGCCGCGCACCGTGCGGGCCAGTACGTCGGCGCTTTCCTTCACGTCGGGGAAGGCCTGCGCGCTGCCCACCAGCGCCTGCGACACCGACTTGGCCAGCCGCTGCGACTGCATCAGGGACTGGCCCGTACCCGCCACCTGCTGCGCGACCGTATCGGCCTGGCGGACCGCGAACACCGCGACCGAGCCCAACACGACCAGCGACAGGGCCAGCAACGTGAACAGCACGCGCTGGTGGGTGCCGATGGTGCGGCGGCCCAGCAGCGGGACCGAAATCAGTTCCGCTTCATGGGCGGACTCCAGCGGCACGACGGAATCGTCGGCGACGCTGTCGGGGTCGGCCATCCGCAGGCCCGATCCCTCGGGCGTGCCCAGGCTCAGCTGGCCGCTGGTTTCGACCGCGGGCTCGGGCGATTTTGTCGCGAACAGGTTTTTGAGTTGGTCAACAACGGACATGGTCGGGCCTTCCGGGAGAGGGGCTTAAGCGCTGATGCTCAGGAATTGGGGTTGTTGCGACAGCGCCTGCAGGTTGATCTCCTGCCAGAAGACGCCGGTGGCATCGGTGTAACCGCTGCCGAAATAGTCTGGCGAACCTTCGGGCGGCTCGCTCGAGGAAGCAAACGCTTCCAGGTTGCGCAATCCCGCCAGCCGATCGATCAGCAGGGCGCAGTTGACCTCGAGCGTCGCGTTCAGCGCGACCAGCCGCGACTCGGCGCGGGTCGCGTCCGAACGGATGGCTGGCGCTCGGCCGCCCACGAACGCGGCCAGGTCCACCACGCCATAGAGGCCGCCGCGCAAGTTGGCCACGCCGAGGAACCACGGCTGCGTGTAGGGCACAGGCTGCGCGCTCGCGAAGGGAAAGATCTCGCCCGACTGCGTCAGGGGAAACAGATACCGGGCGCCCGCGGCCTCCACCGCGAGCCAGGCGGCCTGCACGCCTTCGGTGCGGGCCGCCTGCAGCCGGCTGGCCAGCCGGTTCTGCAGTTCACGCAGCGCTTCGCGATTTGCCATTGCCTTGAAATGCCCGCCTGGGGCAGGCCTAGCCCAGCGCCCTGATCTTGGCCACGAGTTCGCCGGCGTCCACCGGTTTCGTGATGTAGTCACGCGCGCCCTGGCGCATGCCCCAGACGCGGTCGGTTTCCTGGTTCTTGCTTGTGCACATGATGATGGGCACGTCGGCGTACAGCGGATCGCGCGTGATGGCGCGCGTGAGCTGGAACCCGTTCTGGCCCGGCATCACCACGTCCATCAGGATCAGGTCCGGCTTTTCCTCGGCGAGGCGCCGGAAAGTGTCTTCCGCGTTTTCCGCTGTCTTGACGGAAAACCCGTTCTTCTGCAGCAGGTCCGTCATGAACATGAGCTCCGTCTTCGAATCGTCGACGACGAGTATTTTTTGTATTGCCATCACATCACTCCTATTGGGCGGCGCCGAACTGCCTCACGGTCTGCAGCAGCTGGTCCTTGGTAAAGGGTTTCGTCAGGTAGTCCTGCGAGCCGACCATGCGCCCACGCGCCTTGTCGAAGACGCCATCCTTGGACGACAGCATCACGACCGGAACGGAAGAGAAGCGCGCGTTGCGTTTGATGATCGCGCAGGTCTGATAGCCGTCGAGCCGCGGCATCAGGATGTCGCAGAAGATCAGGTTGGGCTGGTAATCGTTGACCTTGGCCAACGCATCGAATCCATCCTCCGCCAGCAATACATCGTGGCCGCCTTGCTTCAGGAAGATTTCGGCACTGCGCCTGATCGTGTTGCTGTCGTCGATCACCAGCACCTTGAACCCACTCGTGCTCACTTGACGCTGCTCCTCTTTTGTAACTGCGTGGGGGCGGCATCATCCGAAGATGTAACAGGCGCCACCCTTCAAATCTGGACCATTTCGAAATCTTCCTTACGGGCGCCGCATTCCGGGCAAGTCCAGTTCATCGGAACCTCCGACCAGGGCGTCCCGGGCGCGATACCATGATCGGGAGCGCCGGCTGCTTCGTCGTAGATCCACCCGCAGATCAGACACATCCAGGTTTTCGTTTCGGTCACAGCTTAAAGGGCCTTCGAATAGAATGCAACGATTGTATCGAGGCCCTTCGCAGCCAGCCTGCACGGCGTGCCAACGGCTGGAAGATTCAGGCCTATGACAAACCCCAATTCACCCGCCGCCACCGGCTCCGCTTCCGATTCCGAGGACGACGATTCGAGCCCGGCATGCGTGATGGTGTTCAACGCGAGCGACCCGAGCGGCGCCGGCGGACTGGCGGCCGATGTAACGGCGGTGGCTTCGGTGGGCGCTCATGCCCTTCCCGTCGTGACCGGCGCGTATGCCCGCGACACCGCCGAAACATTCGATCATTTCGCGTTCGACGAGGATGTCGTGTCCGAACAGGCACGCGCCATCCTCGAGGACGCGCCGGTGCAAGTATTCAAGGTCGGCTTCATCGGAAGCCCCGAGGCGATCAGCACCGTCGCCGAGATCGCGGCCGACTATTCGGAAGTCCCGCTGATCGCGTACATGCCCGACCTCTCATGGTGGGAAGAAAGCCAGATCGATCTGTATCTGGATGCATTTCGCGAGCTCATGCTGCCGCAGACAACCGTGTTGGTAGGAAACCACAGCACGCTGTGGCGCTGGCTGCTTCCCGAGTGGAGCAGCGAACGCAGCCCGAGCGCGCGCGACATCGCCAAGGCCGCTTCCGAGATGGGCGTGCCGTACACGTTGGTGACGGGCATTCCGCTGCCCGACCAGTTCATCGACAACGTGCTCGCCACGCCGCAGGCCGTGCTGGCCAGCGAGAAGTTCGAGCGTTTCGAAGCGGTCTTTGCCGGCGCCGGCGACACCCTGTCGGCCTCGCTCGCCGCGTTGGTCGCCAGCGGCACCGACCTGGCGGCGGCCGCCAGCGAAGCGCTGAGCTATCTGGACCGTTGCCTGGACGCGGGCTTTCGCCCCGGCATGGGCAACGTGGTGCCCGACCGCCTCTTCTGGGCGCAACCCGAAGGCGAGCCGAAAATGCTGACGGAAGAAGAGGCGCAAGCCCTGCAAGTTTTCGACATGCCCGCCCATGACACCAAACACTGACCGCAACCAACAGCTCTTCGATCGCGCCCGCCAGCTCATCCCCGGCGGCGTCAACTCGCCGGTGCGCGCGTTCCGCGCAGTAGGCGGCACGCCGCGCTTCGTCGCGCGCGCGCAGGGGCCGTATTTCTGGGACGCCAACGGACAGCGCTACATCGACTACATCGGGTCCTGGGGACCGATGATCCTCGGCCACGGCCACCCCGCGGTCGTCGATGCCGTGCAGCGCGCGGTAACTGAGGGCTTTTCGTTCGGCGCGCCGACCGAGCGCGAAGTGGAACTGGCGCAGGCCATCATCGAGCTGGTCCCGTCGATGGACATGGTGCGGCTGGTGAGTTCAGGCACGGAAGCGGCGATGAGCGCGATCCGGCTGGCGCGCGGCGCGACCGGCCGCAACAAATTGATCAAGTTCGAGGGCTGTTACCACGGCCATGCCGACGCCCTGCTCGTCAAGGCCGGTTCGGGCCTGGCCACCTTCGGCAATCCCACCAGTGCCGGGGTGCCGCCCGAAGTCGTGCAGCACACGCTCGTGCTGGAGTACAACAACCTCGCGCAACTCGAGGAGGCGTTCGCATTGCACGGCGCGGACCTCGCTTGCCTCATGATCGAGCCGATCGCCGGCAATATGAATTTCGTGCGGGCGGCCGTGCCTTTCATGCGGCGCTGCCGCGAGCTGTGCACCCAGCACGGCGCGCTGCTGGTCTTCGACGAAGTGATGACCGGATTCCGCGTTGCCCTGGGCGGCGCTCAGAGCGTGTATGCCAAAGCCATCCCCGGCTTCAAGCCCGACCTGTCGGTGCTGGGCAAGGTCATCGGCGGCGGCATGCCGCTGGCCGCGTTCGGCGGCCCCCGCGCGATCATGGAGCAGCTGGCGCCGCTCGGGCCGGTGTACCAGGCGGGCACGCTGTCGGGCAATCCCGTGGCCACCGCGTGCGGATTGGCCACTTTGAAAGAAATCCGCAAACCGGGATTTTTTGATGGTTTGGCGGGCAAGACAGCCACACTGATGAATGGGCTGAAGGCCGCCGCGGCCGCGCAAGGCGTGCCTTTCAGCGCCGATTGCGAAGGCGGCATGTTCGGATTTTTCCTGCTGCCCGCCTTGCCGCACAACTATTCGCAGGTGATGAAGAGCGACAGCGCGCAATTCAACCTGCTGTTCCACGGCCTGCTCGACCGCGGGGTGTACATCGCGCCCGCGCTCTACGAAGCCGGCTTCGTGAGCGCCGCGCACAGCGAAGCGGACATCGCTGAAACGATCGCCGTGGCGCGCGACGTGTTCAAATCGTTGTCATTGCGGGTTTGACCCGCAATCCCCGTGTCCTCAGTGCCTGAAATGCCGCACGCCTGAGAACACCATCGCCACGCCGCGCTCGTCGGCTGCGGCGATCACTTCCGCGTCGCGCATGCTGCCGCCCGGCTGGATGACGCAGCTCGCGCCGGCATCCGCCACCACGTCCAGCCCGTCGCGGAACGGGAAGAACGCATCGCTCGCGGCCGCGGTGCCCTGCAGCGTGAGTCCCGCGTGTTCGGCCTTGATGCTCGCGATGCGGGCCGAATCGAGCCGGCTCATCTGGCCCGCCCCCACGCCCACCGTCATGCCGTCCTTGCAGAAGACGATCGCATTGGATTTGACGTACTTCGCCACCTTCCACGCAAACAGCAGGTCCGCCAGCTGCTGCGGCGTCGGCTGCTTCTTCGTGACGACTTTCAGATCGGCCTGGGTCAGTTCATGGTTGTCGGCCGTCTGCATCAGCAGTCCCGAGCCGACCCGCTTGATGTCCATCGCGTTGCGCCCGTTGTCCCAGTCGGTCGGCCCGCCCGGCGGCAGCGCAATCCGCAACACGCGCACCCGCGCCTTGACTCCGGCCTGGAACACCGCGAGCGCCTCGTCGGTGAAAGCAGGCGCCATCAGCACTTCGACGAACTGCTTCGCGACCGCCTGCGCGACCGCGGCATCGACGGTCCGGTTGAACGCGATGATGCCGCCGAACGCCGAAGTCGGGTCGGTCTTCAGCGCCTTCGTGTACGCCTCCAGCGCGTCGGCGCCCACCGCCACGCCGCATGGGTTCGCGTGCTTCACGATGACGCAAGCGGTTTCGGCGAAGCTCTTGACGCACTCCCAGGCCGCGTCGGCGTCGGCGATGTTGTTGTAGGAAAGCTCCTTGCCCTGCAATTGCGCGGCCGTCACGAGCGAGCCGGGCGCCGGGTGCAGGTCGCGGTAGAAGGCCGCGCGCTGGTGCGGATTTTCGCCGTAGCGCAGATCCTGCAGCTTGACGAAACGCCCGTTCGCCTGTCCCGGGAACAGCGCGCGCGTGCCGCCCTCCTCGATGCTCGAGAGGTAATCGCTGATCGCCGCGTCGTAGTTGCTGATGCGGTTGAAGGCGGCCACGGACAGGGCGAAGCGTGTCTTCTCGGACAGCTTGCCGTCCGACTTCAGCTCCTGCAGCACCAGCGGATATTGCGACGCGTCGGTCAGCACGCCCACGTCCTTCCAGTTCTTCGCCGCCGACCGGACCATTGCCGGGCCGCCGATGTCGATGTTCTCGATCGCCTCTTCGAGCGTGCAGCCGGCCTTCGCGACCGTCGCCTCGAACGGGTACAGGTTCACCACCAGCAGGTCGATCGTCGCGATGCCATGCGCCTTGAGCGCCGCCATGTGCTCGGGGCGGTCGCGTCGCGCGAGCAGGCCGCCGTGCACCTTCGGGTGCAAGGTCTTCACCCGGCCGTCCAGCATTTCCGGGAAGTCGGTGAGTTGCGCCACTTCCGCCACCGGCAGCCCCTCGCCGGCCAGCAGTTTCGCGGTGCCGCCGGTGGAGACGAGCCGGATGCCCAGCGCATGCAATGCGCGGGCGAACTCGACGATGCCGGTTTTGTCCGAAACGGAAATCAGTGCGTTCATGATCAGTGGGACAGAGCTGGAGGAGCTGCCCTGCAAGTTACTTGAGAAGCCTGTGTTCGAGCAATTTCTTGCGCAGCGTGTTGCGGTTCAGGCCCAGCCACTCGGCGGCCCTGGACTGGTTCTGTTCGGCCTTGGCCATGACGAATTCGAGCAGGGGTTTTTCCACCACCTTGACCAGCATCTCGTACATGCCGTCGGGCTCGGTCCCGTGCAGGTCCCTGAAATACCCTTCCAGACTGGCGCGCACGCATTCTTCTATGTGCTTCTTGCTCATTCAGACCCCACGTCGGCCCCCTCCGGGCCTTCGAACAGCAGCGGAAAGCGGCGCGCCGGACTCATGCGCCGGCTTCCACGCGCCCGGGCTCGCCGAGGCGCACTGCGCTGTCGGCGGGCATCCTGTCCATGATCGTACCGAGCCGCTCGAAGAACGCGCCAACCGCATGCGACTGCGCCTCGCAGTCCTCGATCGAATTCATGCGCGAGCGGAACGCCTCGCCGCCGGGCAGGTGTTTCACGTACCAGCCGATGTGCTTGCGGGCGCTGCGCACGCCGGTGAACTCGCCATACAGGGCGTAATGATCGCGCAGGTGCTCGAGCAGCAGGCGGCGCACCTCGGCCACGAGCGGCGGGGCCAGCCGCGTGCCGGTTGCGAGGAAGTGCGCGATTTCGCGGAAGATCCACGGCCGGCCCTGCGCGGCGCGGCCGATCATGATCGCGTCCGCGCCGGTGCGGGACAACACGTCGCGCGCCTGTTCGGGTGTCCTGATATCGCCGTTCGCGACGACCGGCACCGCGACCGCGGCCTTCACCGCGGCGATCGTGTCGTATTCCGCCTCGCCGCCGTAACCCTGCTCGCGAGTGCGCCCGTGCACCGTGATCATCTGCACGCCGGCGTCCTCGAATGCGCGCGCGAGCGTGACCGCGTTCTTGTGCGTGCGGCTCCAGCCAGTGCGCATCTTCAGCGTCACGGGCACGCCGTGCGGCGCGCAAGAGCGCACCACCGCGTGCGCGATGGCGGTGGCGAGCGCCTCGTCCTGCATCAGCGCCGAGCCGGCCCATTTGTTGCACACCTTCTTGGCCGGGCAACCCATGTTGATGTCGATGATCCGGGCGCCGCGCGCGACGTTGTACGCCGCCGCCTCGGCCATCATCGCCGCGTCGGTGCCCGCGATCTGCACTGCGACGGGGCCGGGCTCGCCTTCATGGTCGGCGCGGCGGGAAGTCTTCAGGCTGTCCCACAGTTCGCGCCTGGAAGTGACCATCTCGCTGACCGCGTAGCCCGCGCCGAGCTTGCGGCACAACTGGCGGAAGGGACGGTCGGTGACTCCTGCCATCGGCGCGACGAACAGGTTGTTCGCGAGGACGTGGGGGCCGATGTTCATGCGGGGCGAGCTGCTGAAAAATGAGGCACGATTGTATGCCCGCGGCATTTCAGCGGCTGAAAAGGAAAACCGCTTTCTGCCTACAACTTCACGCAGCGGCTGTGCCTATACTGGCCCCGGATGAAGCTCCTGCCCGCTCGCCGCGATTCCGTTGTCGCGTCAACGCCGTCCGCCACGCGGATGGGCCGGCGCTGATATGGCCGCCTGGCTCGAATCGCTGCTGGCCTTGCTGGCCTTGCCGCAGTATGGCCTCAGCACGTTGTTCGTCGCCGCCTTCGTGTCGGCGACGCTGCTGCCCGTGGGCTCGGAGCCGGCACTGTTCGGCTTGTTGCGGCTGAATCCCGACCTTTTCTGGAGCGCCGTGTTCGTGGCCACGGCGGGCAACACGCTGGGCGGCGCACTGGATTGGTGGATGGGCTACGGCGCCCACCAGGTCGTGGACAAGTACCGCCACTCCCGCTCGCACGTGAAGGCGATCGAATGGCTGGAGCGGCTCGGGCCGAAAGCCTGCCTGCTCGCGTGGCTGCCGGTCATCGGCGATCCGCTCTGCGCCGTGGCCGGCTGGCTCAAGATGTCGTTCTGGCCCTGCGTCGGCTATATGGTCGTCGGCAAATTCCTGCGCTACCTGATCATGACGATGGCGCTGCTGTGGGTGTTTCCCAAGTGACGTTCAGACGTTGAACAGGAAGTTCAGCACGTCGCCGTCCTTGACCACGTACTCTTTTCCCTCGCTGCGCATCTTGCCGGCATCCTTGGCGCCCTGCTCGCCTGCGTACGCGATGTAGTCGCCGAAAGCGATGGTCTGCGCGCGGATGAACCCGCGCTCGAAATCGGTGTGGATGACGCCCGCGGCCTGCGGCGCCGTGTCGCCCTGGTGGATGGTCCACGCCCGCACCTCCTTGGGGCCCGCCGTGAAGTAGGTCTGCAGTCCCAGCAGCTTGAATGCAGCGCGGATCAGGCGGTTCAAGCCCGGCTCGTCCTGGCCGATCTCGGCGAGGAACATCCTCTTGTCGTCCTCGCTCATGTCGGCCATCTCCGCTTCCAGCTTGGCGCAGATCACCACCACCGGCGCATCGTGCTTTGCCGCGTATTCGCGCAGCCGGTCCAGGTACGGGTTGTGATCGAAGCCTCCCTCGTCCACGTTGGCCACGAACATCGCGGGCTTGGCGGTGATGAGGCACAGCGGCTTGACCAGCGCGCGCTCCTCTTCGCTGAACTGCAGCGCCCGCGCCGGCGTGCCCTGGTCGAGCGCGGCCTGCACGCGCGTGAGCACCTGCACCAGCTTGGCGGCTTCCTTGTCGTTGCCCGATTTCGCCGCCTTGGTATAGCGCGCCAGGCCCTTGTCCACGGTGCCGAGGTCGGCCAGACACAACTCGGTCTGGATCACTTCGACATCGGACACGGGGTCCACCTTGCCGGCGACGTGGATCACGTTCGGATCGTCGAAGCAGCGCACCACGTTCACGATCGCGTCGGTTTCGCGGATGTGCGCCAGGAACTGGTTGCCCAGGCCTTCTCCCTTGCTCGCGCCGGCGACCAGGCCGGCGATGTCGACAAACTCGACAATGGCCGGGACGATGCGCTCAGGCTTCACGATCGCAGCCAACTGGGCCAGCCGCGCATCCGGGAGTTCGACCACACCCACGTTGGGTTCGATCGTGCAGAAGGGATAGTTTTCTGCAGCGATTCCGGCCTTCGTCAACGCGTTGAACAGGGTGGATTTCCCGACGTTGGGCAGACCGACGATCCCGCACTTCAAGCTCATGGCAGTTCCAGAAAATCAACCGGAAAGTGTATGCGATGCATCGCCGAGCGGCCTCGGCCGCGCCACGCGCCTGCGCTGCTGCTGTGGCGGGCGGCTGCGCCGGCAGCGGCATGGCCGAGGAACGCGATCAGTCGAAGCGCCAGCTCGCGGTGACTTCCTGGCCGACCCGCAGGGTCTGCTCGGCACCCGCCAGCACGATCGCGTTCATGCCGAAGGTGACCGCCCCCTTCATCCGCTCGTTGCTGCGGTAGGACCGCAGCGTCCCGCTCACTTGCGGATCGATTTCCGCCGTGGCCGGATCGATGTCCGGAATCGGGCAGCGCGCACACGGCTTGACCGGCCGCAGCAACACCTCGTCGCCGCCGGTGGCGATGGTGAGCACGTCCAGCCGGTCTTCGTCGTTCGCCTCCAGTCCCGCCAGCACGATGTTCGGGCGAAACCGCTCGATGCCGACGGCGGCGTGACCCGCGGCCGCCAGTTTGCGGTTGAGCTCGTCCACTGAAGCTTGGGCCAGCACCAACAGCGGAAAGCCGTCGTTGAACTGGTTGGGCACTTCCAGCCCGCCGGTCCATTGCCGGTCGGACAGCCTGCGCCACTGCGGGTCGAAGCGCACCAGGCGCAATTTGCGGCCGAGGAAATCGGTGAACCATTGCGCGGCCACATCCCCCATGTCGAAGGCCGGCACCGTGTCGTCCCACAATTTCACCGTCGCCGGCTCCTGCGCCGAGTCGATCGCCAGGTGCAGCGCCAGCATGCCCGGCGCGCGCAGCACCACCTCATAGTGTTTGATCTGCGGGCGCACCAGCGCCATGCGCGGGAGCTCCCGCTGCGTGACGAATTCGCCGCGGTCGTCGACCACCATCCAGGCACGGTCCAGGTCCAGGCCGGTTTCGGTCAGCACGGCTTCGGTCAATTCCACGCCGGCGCAGGATTTGACGGGATAGACGAACAGGCGGGCAATGCGCCCCATCATGTCGGGCATCGGAGAACTCATGAGCGGATGTCGAAGGCACCGGGAACCGGCGGCAGCCCGATTGTGCCCGCAGGCGGGAACGCCCCGGGCAGGCAAGGCAACACGTCGCCGCCCTCCTACAATCGTCGCATGGCGCAGGCCCTTGATGTTTGTATCCGCGGCGACGGCATCGTCGGCCGCACACTGGCATTGCTGCTGGCCCGCGACCGCCTGCGCGTCGGGCTGGTGCGGCACGCGGCGGCGAGCGGCGGCGCGACGAGCGACGTGCGTGCGTACGCGCTCAACGCCGCTTCGAAGGACCTGCTCGAGACGTTGCGGGCCTGGCCCGACGCCCAGCACGCCACCCCGGTGGCGGCGATGCAGGTGCATGGCGACGAAGGCGGACAGGTCCGCTTCAAGGCGGACGCCCACGGCGTGCCGGCCCTCGCCTGGATCGTCGACGTCCAGGCGTTGCAGGAGCGACTGGGCGACGCCTTGCGCTACCAGCCGCTGGTCGAGTCGCTCGATGCGCCGCAGCCCGCGACGCTGACGGTCGTGTGCGAGGGCAAGGCCAGCGCCACGCGAGCCGAATTCGGCGTGCAATACGACGTCAAGCGCTATCCGCAGCGCGCCATCGCCGCGCGCCTGAACTGTGAAAAACCCCATGACCGAATCGCGCGGCAGTGGTTTTGCGACTGCGAAATACTCGCTTTTCTGCCGCTGGGCGGTTCGGGCCCGGGCGCCGGCGGGAACTCGCTGGCCATAGTCTGGTCAGTCCAGGAGCAACGCGCGCCGGACCTGCTGGCGCTGGATGCCGGTGCGTTCGAAGCGCAGCTCGAAGCCGTGAGTCACCACTGCCTGGGCAAATTGACGCTCGCCAGCGAGCGGGCGGCCTGGCCGCTGCAGCTCGCGCAGGCAGACCGGTGGTGCGGTCCGGGCTGGGTATTGGCAGGCGACGCGGCGCATACGGTGCACCCGTTGGCCGGCCAGGGACTGAACCTGGGGTTGGTGGATGCGAGGAAACTGGCCGCGGTGCTCCATGAGCGCGAGAACTGGCGTGGCGTGGGCGACTTGAAATTGCTGCGCAGGTTCGAGCGATCGCGCAAGGCGGACGTGCTGGCAATGGGCGCCGCCACGGACGGGCTGCAGCAGTTGTTCGCGCAGCAGGGCGAGCCCTGGACGCTGCTGCGCAACTGGGGCATGACGGGATTCGACCGCAGCGGCCCGCTCAAGCAGTGGGTGGCGCGACAGGCGATGGGCCGGCTTTGAGGCCGGCCGGCGATATGGATTGAATGGAACAACAATGAAACTGATCAAGAACGCGGCGCTGGCCATCCTGGTCGCCGCCGGCCTGCTGGCCGCCACGGCGCAGGCCGACGAAGCCGCCATCCGCAAGCACCTGGGCGAGCGCCTGCCGCAGCTGGGCAAGATCGACGAGGTCGGCAAGACCGCCATGCCCGGGCTGTTCGAAGTGCGCGTCGGCACCGACCTCTACTACTCCGACGGCGACGGCAACTTCCTCTTCCACGGCCAGCTGATCGACACGCAAGCGCAGCGCAACCTGACCGAGGAGCGCCAAAACAAATTGCTCGCGATCGATTTCTCGGCGCTGCCGGTGAAGGACGCATTCACCATCGTGCGCGGCAACGGCAAGCGCAAGGTCGCCGTGTTCCAGGACCCGAATTGCCCTTACTGCAAGCGGTTCGAGCGCGACCTGCAAAAGGTGGACAACATCACCGTCTACATGTTCCTGTACCCGATCCTCGGGGCGGACTCGGCCGACAAGTCGCGCAACATCTGGTGCGCCCGTGACAAGGGCAAGGCCTGGCAGGACTGGATGGTGCGCGACCAGGCGGCCCCCGCCGCCGCCTGCGACACCGGTGCGCTCGCGCGCAACGTCGAATTCGGCAAGCGTTTCAGGATCACGGGCACGCCGACGCTGGTCTTTGCCGACGGCACGCGGGTGCCGGGCGCGGTCGGCGCGGCCCAAGTGGAGAAACTGCTGGCCCAAGCCAGGTGATGAAACCGCGCCGGCGGGTTCGCAGGTTCGGCAAGGCGGCCGGGGCCTGAGCCGCCCGCCCGACCCGCGCTCGACCGGGGGTCCGCCCGACCCGCCGCTTGCGTATAGTCCCCTGCAATGTCCAATCCGCCGCCCCGCAGCGCCAGCATCCATTACCGCATCGAAGCGGCCGACCTGCACGCGCACCTCTTTCGCGTGACGCTGACGGTGGACCAGCCCGCGGCCCAGCAGCGCGTTTCGCTGCCGATCTGGATTCCGGGCAGCTACCTCGTGCGCGAATTCTCGAAGAACCTGCAGCGCCTTGCCGCGCGCCAGGAAGGCCGCGCGATCGCCGTGCAGCAGCTCGACAAGTGCAGCTGGCAGGTCGAATGCGTGCCCAGCAGCCCGTTGGTGCTGGCCTACGAGGTCTACGCTTTCGACAATTCGGTGCGCACGGCGTGGCTCGACACGCAGCGGGGTTTCTTCAACGGCACCAGCCTGTGCCTGAAAGTGCACGGGCAGGAGAGTTCGGTCCACTCGCTCGAACTGGTCGGACCGGGCGCCGCGCCGAACTGGGAGGCCGTGACCGCCCTCGCGGCGTACCGGGTCGGCAAGCGCGGCTTCGGCACCTACCTGGCGGTCGACTACGACGAACTGGTGGATTGCCCGGTGGAGATGGGCACGTTCTGGACCGGCGAGTTCAAGGCCGCTGGCGTGCCGCACCGGCTGGCGGTCGCCGGCGCGAGCGAAGCTTTCGACAGCGCGCGCCTGCTGGCCGACATCCACCGCGTCTGCGAGGCGGAAATCCGCTTCTGGCACGACCGCAAACGCCCGCCGCATCGCTACTACCTCTTCATCCTGAACGCCGTCGACGACGGCTACGGCGGCCTGGAGCACCGCAATTGCACGGCGCTGATCGCGTCCCGGCGCGACCTGCCGCGGATCGACGACCCGCGCACCTCGGACGGCTACGTGACGCTGCTGGGACTGGTCAGCCACGAGTATTTCCATACCTGGAACGTCAAGCACCTGCGGCCGGCCGAGTTCACGCATTACGACTACGGGGCGGAGAACTACACCCAATTGCTCTGGTTCTTCGAGGGCTTCACCAGCTACTACGACGACCTGCTGCTGCGCCGCGCGGGGCTGATCGACGACGTGACCTACGTGAAGCTATTGAACAAGACCATCAACCAGGTGCTGCAGACACCCGGGCGCGAGGTGCAACCGGTCGCCCAGGCCAGTTTCGATGCATGGGTCAAGTACTACCGGCAGGACGAGAACACGGCCAACGCGACGGTCAGCTACTACACCAAGGGCGCGCTGGTGGCCCTGTGTTTCGACCTCACGCTGCGCGCGGAAGGCCACACGAACCTCGATGAGGTGATGCGAGCGCTCTGGCAGCGCTGCAAGGGCGGTCCGATGACCGAAGCCGATTTCGCCGCGGTGCTGAAGGAGCTCGGGGGCCGCGCGTTCACGCGCGAGATCGCGGCATGGGTGCACGGGACCCGGGAGCTGCCGCTGCAAGAGCTGCTGAAGGCCCAGGGCATCGTGGTGCTCGAGGACCCGTCGCAGTTGCAGCAGCGGCTCGGCGTGCGCGTGACAGAGACCTCCGGCATCCTGGTCAAGACGGTGCTGCGGGGCAGCGCGGCCGAGCAGGCCGGCCTCGCCGCGAACGACGAGTGGCTGGGCGTCGAAGTCGCTGGAACGGCCTGGCGCCTGGCCAAGCTGGATGACTTGCTGCTGTACGCCGGCAACCACAAGAAGATGACGGCGCTGGTCGCGCGCGACCGCCGGCTGCTGCGGCTGGAGCTGAATCTGCCGGCCGCAGCCACGACCTGGCGGCTCTTGTTGCGCGATCCGGCCCGCGCGCAGCCATGGCTGGCGGCGCACGCCTGACGCGGGGCACCGGCGCGCGGCTGCTGGTCCTGCTGGCGGCCGTGCTGCTGTTGCACCTGGCGGGGCTGGAGTGGATCGCCACGCAGTTGCAGCAGGTCACCCTGCTGCGGCCGCTGGCCACGCCGATGTTCACGCGGCTGCTCCAGCAGGAAAGCGTCGCGCCCCCGGCGCCTGCGCCCGTTGCGGCCGCACCCGCGCGGCCACGGCGCAACGCCATCACTGCCGTCGCGAAGGCGAGCGCGAAACCGCCCGCACCGGCCGCATCGGAAGCGGCCAACGCATCGGATGAGCCTTCGCCGGCCGCGTCCGAACCGATCGGAGAAGCACCGGCACCGGTCGCCGAAGGCGCCGACACAGTCGCGCCGGCGCCGCGCGAGCCGGAGGTTGCAAGCACGCCGGCGAGCGAGCCGGTTCCGGCTGCCGCCGACGCGGCCCCGTCGGCCGGGCCCGCCACCGATGCCACGGCGCTGGACAGCTGGCCCGTCGACACGCGCTTGAACTACCGGCTGGGCGGCCAGTTCCGCAGCGGCGAATTGCACGGGGCGGCCTGGGTGCAATGGCTGCGCCAGGGGGACCGCTACGAGACCCGCGTCGACATCGACATCACGCTGCTGGCCAGCCTGGTGTTGACCAGCCAGGGCGAAGTCGCGCCGCAAGGCCTGATCCCCCGGGCTTACGAGGAGTTGCGGCGCAGCGGCCCGCGCGCCGTGCGGCTCGCCGACGAAACGATCACGCTCGGGGACGGCCGCCGCGTGCCGCGCCCGGATGGCGTGCAGGATACGGCGAGCCAGTTCGTGGAACTCAGCCACCGCTTCGCCACGGGGCAGGACCGGCTGGAGGTGGGGCGCAGCGTGAGCTTCTGGATGGCGCGCCCCGGCGGCGTCGACCTGTGGACCTACGACATCGTCGAGCGCGAGACGCTGCAGACGGGACAGCTCGGCGCGGTCGAGGCGTTCCACCTCAAGCCACGCACCATCGTGAATCCGCGCGGCAACATCACGGCGGAGCTGTGGTTCGCGCCCAGCCTGCAATACCTGCCGGTGCGCATCCGCGTCAGCATGGGCGAAGGCACTTACGTCGACCTGATGGTGGACAGGATCGAGCAGCGCTGAGCGGGCGGCGGGCAGCCGCCGCCCAAGTCACCTCGACCCGCCAGCGGCCCATGCCGGCGGGCGCCGCTCGCGGAAAGCTGCCATGCCCTCCGCTGCTTCATCGGTGGCAAACAATTCCGCCGAGAGCTGCTGCATCGCGGCCAGCGCATTCCCCGGCGCCTCACCGGCGAGCTCGCGCACCAGCCGTTTCGTGACACGCTGGCTTTCCGGGGCGCCTTTGAGCGATGCGGTGAGCTCTGGATCGATCGAAGTCGCATCGTCGGTTGCGATTCGCGTGATCAGCCCCAAGCGAAGCGCTTCCCGGGCATCGAAGCTTTCACCGGTGAGCAGCCACGGCTTCAGCGCGCGCGAGGAAATGCCCGCCAGGCTGAAGGTGCCGACCAGGGCCGGTGCGACGCCCACCCGCACCTCGCTGAAAGCGAAATCCGAGCCGGGTGAACACACGACCATGTCGCTGCACGCCGCCAGCCCCATCCCGCCACCGCGGGACCGGCCGGCGATGCGGCAGATCACGGGTGAAGGGTAGTTCCAGAGCGCTGCCAGGAGCCGTCCGAGCAGCTGCGAATGCCGATGCGGATCGTCCTTCATCGCGAGCCGTTCCTTGAGATCGACCCCGGCGCAGAACACATCGCCCGTGTGATCGAGCACCAGCACGCGGGCCGACCTTCGGGCACTACGCTCGATCGCGGCGACCAGCCCTTCCATCATTGCGATCGAGAGCGCGTTCCGATTCGCGGGAGAGTTGATCAGGAGACGATCGACAGCTCCTTCCTGCAGCACTGCGAGAGGTTCGCTCGCGGTGGCGTCGTGCGGAGCATTGATCGTCGCTGCCGGCGCGGTCTTGACCGATGCCGCGCCGTTCATACACGCCCTCGCCCGACGACGACACCGCTTGCGAACAGGTCCTGGACCGCCTCGCGCGAGAATCCCGCTTCGGTCAATATCTGTTCCGAGTGCTCGCCGATGGCCGGCGCATAGCCGAACGGCGCCGCGGGGGTGCGGCTCAACTTGATCGGGTTGTTCACGACCGTGTACTCGCCGAACACCGGATGCTCCATCTTGAGCAGCATGCCGTTGTGGTTGAACTGCGGATCGGCGACCGCGTCCTCCAGGTTGTTGACGGGCGCACAGGGCACACCCAGCCGGCGCAGCGGTTGCATCCAACGCTCGCGCGGTGCGGTCGCGAATAGCCGCTGCAATGCATCCACCAGTTCCTTGCGGTGCTCGATACGGCCGACGTTTTTGACATAGCGCTCGTCCTGGGTGATCGCCGGATGATCGATCGCGTCGCAAATCTTCTTCCAGATCTCGTCCGACAGGCACGCGAGGACGAAGTACCCGTCCTGCGCGAGAAAGGCCTGGTAGGGCACGGCCTGCGGATGGCCGCTCCCCCAGGGCCGCATCGGCGCCTTGGTATGCAGATACTCCGTCACCAGGTTGGGCATGGTGGCAAAACCGCTGTCCGCCAGGTTCAGTTCGATCTTTTGGCCCTTGCCGTCGCGGTCGCGCCCGCGCAGCGCCGCTGTCACGCTGAAACACAGCAGGAACGAAGTCACGATGTCCGTGATGGATGGGCCGGCCTTCAGCGGCGGCCCATCGTGCTCGCCGGTCATGCCCATGATGCCGCTCACCGCCTGTCCCAGAAGGTCGAGTCCGGGCTCCGCGGCGCGCGGGCCGGTCTCGCCGAACGCCGTGACCGAGCAATACACGATCTCCGGCCGGATGCGGGCGATGCTCTCGTAGTCCAGGCCGAGCTTCTGGACCGCCGACACACGCAGGTTGGTCAGGAAGATGTCGGCGTCCTTGAGCAGCGCCTCCAGCACCTTGCGGCCCGCGGGCTGCTTCAGGTCCAGGCCGAGGGAGCGCTTGCTGCGGTTGATGCTGTGGAAGTAGATGCTCTCGGCGGGAGCGAGCTTCTGGTCCATCTTGCGCAGGAAATCTCCCGAGGGTGCCTCGATCTTGATGACGTCGGCCCCGAGGTCGCCCATCAGGCTCGTGGCATACGGACCCGCCATGGCGTGCGTGCAGTCGATGATGCGCACGCCGGCCAGCGGCAGCTTGTCGCGTCCGGCGGATTTCGCGTCAGCCTTGTTCGCACCTGTCATTTCGCCCATTCCTTCGCATCGCGCTCCACCGCTTTCGCGTCGAATTGGGCGGCCTCCTTGGCCACGTCCAGGGCCGTCACGGCCGCTGCTTTGAGGGGGTGCTCGATCACGCCGTTCTTGAAGAAGAAGTCGAGCGACTTCTGCACCGTCGGCGGGTCGAGATAGCCGACGAGGCCGTTGGTCCCAGGCTGGTCCATCACCTTGAACCGTGTCTCGACCAGGCTGAGGGCCTGCCTGATCGCTTTCGCCTCATCCACGTTTGTCGGCTTCTGGTCGGGGTGCGCCTTCCAGTGGATTTGCACCGCCGCGAGTGGGTTCAAGGCGGCGAAGTGCTGGCCTGCGTTGAAGCCGCGCAGGAAAGCGACCACCGTATCGTGGTTGGCTGCGAGGTATTTCTTGGTCGTGACCAGACCCAACGTGCCACGCTGGTCATCCATCACGCTGGGCAGGACCCGCATCTGCGTGTCGGAAATATTCGCGATCGTGCCGATGGGGCCGTCGTAACTGGCGTACGCATCGATGTGGTGCTGCTTCAGCGCGTTGGCCGCTGCGGCGCCGACGCCGACCGGCAGCCATTTCACGTCCTTGTCCGGGTCCAGCCCGGCACCCACGAGCGCGGCACGGCCATACAGGAAGCTGGCCGAGGTCAAGGTCTGCACCCCGATCGTCTTGCCCTTGAGGTCGGCCTCGGTCTTGATCGGGCTGTTATCAGGCACCGCGGTGTGCCAGATGTTGCCGGCGGCGAGGCTGATCACCTGTAGCTCGGGATGCTTGGTCGCCAGCGAATACATGGCGGACATGCCGAGGTTGGCGATATCCGCCTGGCCGGTCAGCAGCGCCTGCAGATTCTGGATCGCGCCCTGCGTGACAAGGACCTTCACGTCCAGGCCCTTCCAGTAGTTCATCGCAGCCGGCACGGACGTGTAGGGAGCCGTGTCCACGGCGAGCGCGGGATTGCCGACGGCGAAGACGACATGCTTGGCTGCCTGTGCAGTGGCATCCTTGCCGGCGTCGGCAGCCAGGCTCAGCCCGCTGCCCGCAAGCGACGCGAGCGCGAAGGTTCCGATCAGGATATGGCGCCGGAAACTGCCGGTTCTTCCAGCACGGTGCTGTGACATGTGTGTTCCTTTCAGTGAACGAGGGGAACAGGCAGTTCTGCCTATTCCTGGAAAATGACCAGGGACTTGAGCAGGCGCATCAACTGGTGCAGCCCGGTGCCGATGCAGCCGAGGATGAACAGGACGGCATACACGGAAGCCATGTCGCCGAAGCCGGTGCGCGCCTGGATGCGGTAGCCCAGGCCCTGCTCGGAGCCGACGAACTCGCCGACGATCACGCCAAGCAGCGACACCACCACGGCCACATCCATCGCCGCGAAGATGTAGGGCAGTGCGTTGGGCAGCCGCAGGAACCGGAGCTCCTGCCAACGTGTGGCCCCGAAGGACCGCATGAGACGGACCTCGTCGGAGTTGATCTGCGACAGGCCCGCCACCGTGTTGGCGAACACGGGGAAAAACGCGAGCAGCGCGCCGATGACGACCTTGGGCAGCAGGCCGTAGCCCAGCCAGGCCACGAGCACGGGAGCGATGGCGATCTTCGGGAACGTCTGCAGGAACACGACGAACGGGTACGCCGCCATCCGCAGCACCGGAACATATGCAAACAGCGCGCCCAGCACCAGCGCCACCGTCACGCCGCAGGCAAAGCCCATGACCGTCTCGCTCAACGTGGTCCATATGTCGCCCCACCAGGTCACCTTGCCCGCGACGAGCCCCTGATAGACGGCCACGGCGACTTCTTCCGGCGCGGGAAGCACGATGGTCGACACCCACTCGCGGGTCACCGCCAGTTCCCACAGGCCCAGGATGGCGCACGCCATGGCAATGGCCAGGCCGACGGCAAGCGCCTTGGTGCGGTCCTTTGGAAACGCGGGCTCGGCAGGCACGCCGAGCGGCTCGGGACGCGCTGCCCGCACCGGCGGCGCCGGGCTGACCGCGGCCGCCGGCTGGTCGGATTTCAAGTCGAGTGTCATCATCAGGATTGCTCCTCCACGAGGGCAGGCTGCTTCGTTTCGCCCGCCGTCGGGCCGGACGAGTCGTTCAGCGAGGTCCGTATCCTTCGCACGACCTGCATGAACTCGATGTCGTCCCGCATCTCCGCGCGCCTGGGACGCGGCACGGGAATATCGATCACGTCCAGGACGCGGCCGGGGCGGGGCGCCATGATCACGACGCGGTCGGACAGGTACACCGCCTCGCTGATGTTGTGTGTGACGAAGACCACGGTTTTCCTGCGATTCGTCCAGAGCCGCAGCAGCTCGTCGTTCAGCAGATCGCGGGTGAATTCGTCCAGCGCCGCGAAGGGCTCGTCCATGAGCAGCACGTTCGGATCGGTGACCAGCGCCCGCACGATCGACGCGCGCTGCTGCATGCCCCCGGAGAGTTCGTGCGGATAGCGGTCCTTGAACGCGTTCAGACCGGTAATCTGCAGCAGTTCATCGGCGCGCCGTCGCGCGCCCTCGTCCAGCTTGTGCATGATGCGGGCCGGCAGCAGCACGTTATCCAGCACGGTTTTCCAGCGCAGCAGCGTCGGCTTCTGGAATGCAATGCTGACGGTGGGGTCCGCCGCCAGCACCGGCCGGCCATCGATCAGGACGGTTCCGGTGGTCGGGTCGAGCAGGTCGCACAGCATCATGAGCAGCGTCGTCTTGCCACATCCGCTGGGCCCGACGAGGCTCACGAACTCGCCGGGCGCGATCGAGAGATTGACGGGCAACAAGGCTTGCACCGGGGGACTGCCCGCTCGCCGGTACAGCTTGGAGACGCCGCGGATATCGATGCTGCCGCGGCCCTGTTGCGCAGGCGGATCGATCCGCCCCGTATGGACTGATGTGGTCATTGCCGCTCCTGGAACTTCTGGTCAGCGCGACGTCAAGACGCCAGGCCTTGCGTGGACGGGGCGCGGCGCCCCTGCTCGTCGTAGTCGTAGAAGCCGGTGCCGCTTTTCTTGCCGCGCCGGCCTGCCTCCACCATGCGCTCGAGGATCGCGGGCGGGCTGTACTGCGGGTCGCCGGAACGCGCGAACATGCTGCGCAGGTTGTTCAATCGCGCATCGAGCCCGACGAGGTCCGCGAGTTCCAGCGGACCCATGGGATGGCCGTAGCCCAGGCGCATGGCCTTGTCCACGTCGGCCGCGGACGCTACGTCGTCTTCGACCAGGCGCATGGCCGCATTCCCGAGCAAGAGTCCCAACCGGCTGGTCACGAACCCGGGAACGTCCCGCACGACGATCGGCTCCTTGCCGAGGCGCGCGCACAGCGCAATGGCGTCGGCCTTCGTCTGTTCACTGGTCCCGTTGCCGACGACGATTTCCACCAGGGCCATCCGGTGCACCGGATTGAAAAAGTGCATGCCGATCACGCGGGCAGACCCATCGCACGCCTCCGCCAGCTCCGATACGCTCATGGTCGACGTATTGGTAGCCAACAGGGCGCGCTTTGGCGCGAACTCCCGAACCTGGCCGAACACGGCGCGCTTGAGATCGCGCACCTCCGGCACCGCCTCGATCACGGCATCCGCATCGCCCAACGCCGCGCGCAAATCGGTGCTCAGTCGCAAGGAGGGTGGGAGCGCATCGGTCGAATCGGCGTTGCGGCCGCGCGTCACGCGCCGCTCGATGGCTTGCCGCGCATCTTCGAGCACCGCCGGATCGAGATCGACGATCGTCGTGCCCAGTCCGGCTTGCAAGGCCACGGTCGCGATGCCGCGGCCCATCGTGCCCGCGCCGATCACCACAAGTTTCACGCCGCGAGACCTGTCCATGAAGTTCAACACTGCTCTTGTCTCCACTAGTGTTCGAATTGCCGCGCATCAGGTCCAATGCGGGCAGACATCCTACGTCCGAACCAAAATACCTCATCGCCGGCAATGTCTAGGCGCTGATGGCTACTAAGGTCAGACGTCAGATTACCATGCAATTTTCAAAGATGCAAGGTTGACTTATCAGACCTTTGTACGGTATTCTACTTGCGTTATGAACAAACCTGCCGTCTCACGCGCATTTCGCCCGGCCAGCGGAGACACAAAACGCACCATGGAAACTCCTGCCGTCGACCCACATCAGACGTCCGCCCTTCGCACGGTTCCGGAACGCAGGGTGGCCGAACGGGTGGTGCATGAAATCCGTGCATACATCGTGGCCAACGAACTTCAACCGGGGCAGAAGCTGCCACCGGAGCGCTACTTCATCGAGCAGCTGAAGGTGAGCCGCTCTTCGCTGCGCGAGGCCATGCGGGTGCTGTCCACGCTCGGCCTGGTGGAAGTGCGGCATGGCGACGGCACTTACGTCGCTGCTCCGACCGCAGCATGGAAAGCATCGTCTTCGGCGATCTTCGACGCCACCGAAGAGAACGCGCTGCGCAACCTGGTCGAGACCCGCGTCGGCATCGAGATGGCGGTCGTGAGCGCGGTGGCCCAGCGTGCCTCCGACGAGGATTTCGACCGGCTCGAGCAATTGCTCGAACAGCAAGCCGAGCAAATGAGGAAAGACCCCACCTACGTGTGGGAGCCGCTTGAATTCGAACTCGCGCTGATCGAGATCACCGGGAATTCATGGCTGTACGAGATCGAGATGATGCTGCGCGATGCCTGGCGGTCGCTGTCGGGCGGCCTGAAGGCGAGCGTGAGCCGCTACGCCGAGTGGCACAGCGAGCACCGCGCGATCCTCGCTTCACTGCGGTCGCGCAATGTCGCGCAGGCCCAGCGCCTGGTGATGGCCCACGTGAGCTTCGACCGGTTCGAGGCCGATCTGCGGGCACCGCGCCGCGGCGCCCGCAAGCCGAGGAGCGCCGGCAGCAATTCATGAACGCGCGAGGGTAGCCGCGTGCAGCGTTGAATCCCGAGTGGCCGGTGAGGAGCGCCCGTACCCGGGCCCCTGCGGCTCGCTTATCCCCCTGACTCCTGGAGACCTATGACTACGATGAAAGCGCCCACGGCGGCACGCCTGAACCCGGCGGACCTCAAGATCGAACGAATCGAGATCACACCCGTGCGGGTTCCACTCAAGAAGCGGTTCAAGGGCAGCCACTACTCGATGACGTCGCGCTGCACGATCGTCACGCGCGTGTACACCGCGGGCGGCCTCGTGGGCGAAGCCTACAACGGGGACACCGACGCCGAGCAGTCGACCATCGTGCGCATCCTCACCGACGAGATCACCCCGAACCTGCTGGGCCGCTCGGCATTGAACATCGAGGGCGCGTGGGAGGCAATGCTTCCTTCCACCTACGACATCCTGCGCGACCGCTCGATGTCCTTGCAGGCGATGGCTTGCGTCGACACGGCGCTGTGGGACCTGCTCGGCAAGGCGCTGGGCGTTCCCCTGTTCCAGTTGTGGGGCGGCTACCGCGACCGGCTGCAGGCGATCTGCATCGGCGGCTATTACAGCGACGAAGGCGACGAAGACGCCCATGTCGTGCGGCAGATCGAGAACTACATGACCCTGGGATTCGGCGGCTGCAAGTTCAAGGTCGGCGGCCGCTCGCCCGAGGTCGATGCCCGCCGCACGCGGCTGGCGCGCAAGACGGCCGGCGACGACTTCGTCCTGATGGTCGATGCCAACCAGGGCTACACGCGCCAGCAGGCGATCCAGTTCGCCCGCGCCACGTCGGACGTCAACCTGCGCTGGTTCGAGGAACCTTGCCAGTGGCTGAACGACCGTTTCTCGATGCGCGACGTGCGCCTGTCCGCCCCGATCTCGGTGGCTGCCGGCCAGAGCGAATCGACGCGCGCCGGCCAGCGCGACCTGATCGCCTCCGGCGCGATCGATGTCTGCAACGCGGATGCCAGCTGGATCGGCGGCCCGAGCGAGTGGCGGCGCGTCGCCGCAATCGCTTCGGCGTACGAGGTGCAGATGGGTCACCACGAAGAGCCGCAGGTTTCGGCCCACCTGCTCGCGTCCATTCCCCACGGCACCTATGTCGAGACGTTCGACCCGGACCGCGATCCGATCTTCTGGAACATCATCGCCAACCGCCGGCCCTTCGACGGCGGCTATTACTCCGTCCCCCAGGGGCCCGGACTGGGCCTCGAGCTGGATTGGGAGTACATCAACCGTTACCGGTCCGAGTCATGAGCACGGGTGTCGCGCTCGTGGGCGCCGCCGAGGCGGACCAGATCGGCGTCGTGCCAAACAAGAATGCGATGCAGATGCACGCGGAGGCCGCGGCGAATGCACTGGCGCATGCGAACCTGACGCTACGCGACGTGGATGCGCTCTTCACCTGCGGGGTGGACTTCATGCCCAGCCTGCTCGTGGCCGAATACCTCGGCATCACGCCGAAAATCTCGGGCAGCAACTCCATCGGCGGATCGTCCTTCGTGGCGCACCTGCACGAGGCGGTGCAGGCGATCCAGGCCGGTGCGTGCGAAGTGGCACTCATCACGCACGGGGAGACACGCCGCTCGAACCGCAAGCGCGGCGTCCAGGCACGCCCCACCCACGGTGACCCGTGGATGCCCGACTGGCAATGGGAACGGGTATACGGCGTCGAGTCGCCCCCGGCCGCGTATGCGCTCGCGGCGACGCGCCACATGCACCAGTACGGGACCACGAGCGCGCAGCTGGCCGAAATCGCGGTCGCTACGCGCAAGTGGGCGGCGCTTAACCCGAAGGCATTCAGCCGTGAGCCGCTCACGATTGACGACGTCATGAATTCGCCGTGGCTCGTGTACCCGTTCCACCTGAACGACTGCTGCCTCGTGACCGACTCCGGCGGCGCCGTCGTGCTCACCAGCGCCCGCCGCGCCCGGGAGCTCGGCGTGCCGGTGGTCGAGGTGCTGGCGTCCGCAGTGGCCACCAGCCATTACCAGATCACGCAGATGCCGGACCTCACCGAAACGCCGGCCCGCATCACAGGCGCGGAGGTCTTCGCGAAGGCGGGGCTGAATCCGGCCGACATCGACGTGGTCCAGCTCTACGACTCCTTCACCTATACGGTGCTAGTCACGCTCGAGGACCTCGGGTTCTGCGCCAAGGGCGAAGGCGGCCAGTTCGTGTCCGGGCAGCGGACCGCACCCGGCGGGGATTTTCCGCTGAACACGAGCGGCGGCGGCCTGTCTTACAACCATCCGGGCATGTTCGGCATGTACCTGATGATCGAAGCGGTGCGCCAGTTGCGCGGCGAATGCGGGCCGCGCCAAGTCCCCAATGCGCAGACCGCGCTCGTCAACGGCATGGGCGGTTATCTGTCGAGCGCCGCCACAGCCATCCTCGCAAGGACGTGACCATGACCCAGACGCCTCGACCTGTCGTGTCGCCCAGCCCCGATGCCGCCATCTTCTGGGATGCGGCCAGCCGGCAAGAGCTGATGCTTCCGTTCTGCCGCGGCTGCCGCTGCCACTTCTTCTACCCGCGCTCCGTCTGCCCGAGTTGCGGTTCGCGCGACTTGGAGTGGGTGCGCGCGTCCGGACACGCGGAGCTGTACTCGTTCTGCATCCATCACCACACCGGCATTCGCGAACTGCGCGAGGCAGTGCCGTTCGTGACGGCGCTGGTCACGCTGCGCGAGGGTCCTCGCATGATGACGTACCTCGTCGGGGTGAAGCCCGAGCCGCAGGCGATCCAGTGCGGCATGCCGCTCGAAGTGACCTTCATCGAGGCGGCCGACGGACGCACCATTCCCGCCTTCAAGCCGCGCGGCTGAAGAGCGCAGCTACAGCTTGCGCTCGTCGAGCACGCGCTTGGCCTTGCCCAGGCTGCGCTCGACGCCGCCGGAACGCCGCAGCTCGATACGCGCCGAGGTGCCGATGTAGGTCTTGATCTCGTGCGCCAGTTTCTGGGCGGCGGCGTTCGCTTCCACTGAATCGGGCGCCAGGCCGTGGCGGGTCTCGACTGCCACGGTGAGCTCGTCGAGCGGTCCTTCGCGCGTGAGGATGCACTGGTAATGCGGTGTGAGTTCGCTGCGCTTGAGGATCAGCTCCTCGATCTGCGTGGGGAACACGTTGACGCCCCGCACGATCATCATGTCGTCGCTGCGGCCGGTGATCTTTTCCATCCGGCGCATCGTGCGGGCGGTGCCGGGCAACAGGCGCGTGAGATCGCGCGTGCGGTACCGGATGATCGGCAGCGCTTCTTTCGTCAGGCTGGTGAACACGAGTTCGCCGAACTCGCCTTCGGGCAGCACTTCACCGGTTGTCGCATCGATCACCTCCGGGTAGAAGTGGTCTTCCCAGATCGTCGGCCCGTCCTTGGTTTCGACGCACTCGTTGGCCACGCCCGGCCCCATCACCTCAGACAGGCCGTAGATGTCCACCGCATCGATCTGCATGCGCTGCTCGATCGCCGCGCGCATGTCGTTGGTCCAGGGCTCCGCGCCGAAGATGCCCAGCCGCAGGCTCGACCGCGTGGGGTCCAGGCCCTGCCGCTCGATTTCATCCGCGATCGCCAGCATGTAGCTCGGTGTCACCATGATGATGTCAGGCCGGAAGTCGTTGATCAGCTGCACCTGGCGCTCGGTCTGGCCGCCGCCGAACGGCACCACCGTCAGCCCCAGTTTTTCCGCGCCATAGTGCGCGCCCAGGCCGCCGGTGAAGAGGCCGTAACCGTAGCTCACGTGCACCAGGTCGCCCGGCCGCGCGCCCGATGCGCGAATGCTGCGCGCCATCAGGTGGGCCCAGGTGTCGATGTCGCCCTGCGTGTAGCCCACGACCGTCGGCTTGCCGGTCGTCCCGCTGGAGGCGTGCAGCCGCACGCACTGCTGGCGCGGCACCGCGAACATGCCGAACGGATAGCTGTCTCGCAGGTCGCTCTTGCTGGTGAAAGGGAACTTCGCCAAGTCCTCCAGCGAGCGGCAGTCGCCCGGCCGCAGCCCCGCGGCATTGAACTTGGCGCGGTACACCGGCGAGTTCGCGTACGCATGATGCAGCGTGGCCTGCAAGCGCTTGAGCTGCAGCGCGCGCAGTTCGTCCACGCTCGCTTTTTCGATCGGTTCGAGGGGAAAGTTCTTCATGCGCTCCTCCGTCCATGCTGAGCTTGTCGAAGCAGGTCCGACCGTCCTGAGTCTATCGAAGGGGCCAAGCCGTGTCGGCCGGCAGCACCGTCCCTCGGATGTGGCTGCTCCTGCCGCGGAACATCGCCACCACTTCGCCGTGCTGGTTCAGCACCTTCATGTCGTACACGCCATTGCGGCCCTGCAGCACCTGCTCCACGCCCTCGCAGGTGAGCACGTCGCCCGCATGCGCGGGCCGCAGGAATTCGATGCTGCAGCCCGCCGCCACGGTGGCCTTGTTGTAGCTGTTGCAGGCGAACGCAAAGGTCGAATCGGCCAGCGTGAAGATCAGGCCGCCGTGGCAGATGTCGTGTCCATTGAGCATCTGCTCGCGCACCGTCATGCGCATCACGGCGCGGCCGGGCTCACAGCTCACCAGCTCCATGCGCATGAAGTCCCTGCTGGCGCGATCCGCCGCGTACATCGCCTCGCCGACCTTCGCGGCAAGCTCGCGGTCGGTCATCATTCGCCTTTGAAGTTGGCCGGCCGCTTCTCGCGGAACGCCATCACGCCTTCGATGTAATCGTGTGTCTTGCCCAAAGCGGACTGCATGTCGCGTTCGGCATCGAGCTGCGCGTCGAGGTCGCGGGAAGCGGCGCCGCGCAGCAGCTGGCGCGTCGCGACCAGCGCCCTGGTCGGGAGCACGGCCAGGCGCTGCGCGAGCTTCAGCGCCGCCTCGACACAGTCCTCGCCGTCGCCGGCGACGTCCCAGATCAGTCCCTGCTCCTTGGCGTCTTTCGCACCGAGCTTGTCGCCCAGCATCGCGCAGCCCATCGCGCGCGCCAGCCCCAGGCGCTTGACCAGGAACCAGCTGCCGCCCGCATCCGGAACCAAGCCGATCTTGCTGAAAGCCTGGATGAACGACGCATTCGGCGCCGCCACAGCGAGGTCGCAGGTCATCGCGAGCGACGCGCCCGCTCCGGCGGCGACGCCGTTCACCGCCGCGACGGTGGGCACCCGCAAAGCCTGCAATTTGCGCACCGTGGGGTTGAATGCTTCCTCGATCACCGGCCCGGGGTCGGCGCGGCGCACCAGGTCCGGGCCGGGCTCGAGATCGAATTCCGCGAGGTCGGCCCCGGCGCAAAAGCCGCGTCCGGCGCCCGTGATCACGAGCGCACGGATGGATGGGTCGGCCTCGATGCGGTCCAGCGCGGCCCACAGGTCGCGATGCATCTGGCGCGTGAAGCTGTTCAGCGATTGCGGGCGGTTCAGCGTGATCAATGCCACTGCGCCGCGCGTTTCGTACAGGACGGATTCTTCTGTCATCGGGACTCCTGCGCAGTTATCAATGCAGTCTTCGGGGTACTCTATCATTCACCGACTGATCGGTCGGCGAATTCGGGCCTTGGGTATAGTCGAAAAAATTCCTACAGGAGAAACCATGGCCTATGAATCGATCGCGGTCCGCACGGAAGGCGGCAAGGTGGGCATCGTCACGCTGAACCGGCCCAAGCAGCTCAACGCGCTGAACAACGAGTTGATGGATGAGCTGGGCGCGGCGCTCAAGGCGTTCGACGCCGATCCGGCCATCGGCTGCATGATCATCACCGGCAGCGAGAAGGCATTCGCGGCGGGCGCCGACATCGGCGCGATGGCGAGCTACGGATTCGCCGATGTGTACCGGGACGACTACATCACCCGCAACTGGGAAACGATCCGCTCCATCCGCAAGCCCGTGATCGCCGCGGTCGCGGGGTTCGCGCTGGGCGGGGGCTGCGAGCTGACGATGATGTGCGACTTCATCATCGCGGCGGAGAACGCGAAGTTCGGCCAGCCCGAAATCAAATTGGGCATCATTCCCGGCGCGGGCGGCACGCAGCGGCTGCCCCGCGCGGTCGGCAAAGCCAAGGCGATGGAAATGGCGCTCACCGGCCGCATGATGGATGCCGTCGAAGCCGAGCGCTCCGGACTCGTGAGCCGGGTCGTGCCGCTCGAAAAGTTGATGGATGAAGCGCTGGCGGCGGCGCTCACGATCTGCGATTACTCCCAGCTCGCCGTGATGGCCGCCAAGGAATCGGTCAACCGGGCATTCGAGAGCCCCTTGTCGGACGGCGTGATGTTCGAACGGCGCATGTTCCACGCCCTGTTCGCCACGGCCGACCAGAAGGAAGGCATGGACGCCTTCGTCAACAAGCGCAAGGCCCAGTTCAAGCACCGCTAGCGGCCGACGGGCCCGCCGCAGTATGCCGCGGATGATCCGGTGGGCGCTGGGGTCATGCGCGGACGGCTGCCGGACCGCGGCCCATTGGCTATAATCACCGGCTCGGCGCTTTAGCTCAGTCGGTTAGAGCGATGGAATCATAATCCACAGGTCCGCGGTTCGAGTCCGTGAAGCGCCACCAGATCCTGCAGCGAAGAAGCCCGCTACCGCGGGCTTCTTCGTTTCCGGCGGCGAACCGCGGTCGGCTCAGACGAACTCGACCCCGTTCTGCATCACGCCCACCAAGTGGACAGCGTTGAAGCTGCTGTCCGCCGCGATGACAGCGAACGACGCCTGCGTGAGCGTGCCGTTGTCGAGCACGCCGACCAGCGTATTGAGCAGCTGCTGGCTGGGGTCCGCGCCGAGGAGGTTATGGACCACCAGCCGCACGAAATCGGTGTTCGAACTCGAACCGGCCATTTGCTGGAACAAGGGCGTGTGGATCGCCAGGTTCGCGAGCTGCTCCTCGCCCATCCCGCCGTCCAACAGGCCCAGGACCGCGCCCACGAATCCCTTCACGCCCACCGCGCTCGGCCCGAACAGGGCTGCGATCAGCTCGACTGCCGTTCCTGCGTGGCCGTTCATGTCAAGCGCGAGCTTCGTCTCGGCGAACTGGAGTCGCTCAACCTTCACCAGCTCCGTAGACCAGACCAGGTAGCCGGAGGAAGGGTGGCTTATGCCGTAGCTTGCTTCCGTTCCGCCGAAGACGACCGTGTCGATGCCCGCGCCGCCGTCGATGTGCAGGCTGCCGGTCGCAGCCGCGCCGGCGCTCTCCACCGCCGCGCCCGAGTAAGTGAGCGTGCCGCCCCATTTCATGTCGGTCGTGGCGGGGATGTTGTAGGGGCTGGCGTACGCGAGATAGTTTGCCGCGCTGATCGGCAGCTCGATACCGTTGAGTTGCACGCTGGACAGGTACAGGTCGCGGTCTTCGGTGTAAGTGGGCGTGTGGTCGTCGTTCGTGAACTCGATGCCGATGCTGCTGACGATCGTGCCAGCAGGAATGGCGACGGTCACCAGCTGAGTTTGGCCAGCGGCATGGCTGGCGGTGACTGGAAAACCGGCCAACACAGGGCTGCCGTTGACGAGCACATTGATGATAGGCCCGCCGCCGTTAAGGGTCGTGCCGCTGGCCAGGAACGTGAGGGTCCCGCCGCTGCTCGCCTGGATCACGTCGTTGCCGCTGGTGCCACTGATATCTGCCATGCCTGTCTCTCCTTGATGAAGGGGACCGGGGCCGGAGGTGCCCGATCGTGCAGGCCACTGTATCGGCCATGCTCAGCCTGATCCATAGCGCGTTCGGACTATCCGGCAGCCCGCGCGGGGCCCACGTTTGGCATAGGATCGGACGCACCATGCAACCGGAGCCGACACAGTGCGCAGCCCATTTGCACAAATTGATCCGTTGAAGCACTTGCTCGCGGCCGCGATGCTCGTCATTGGGCTGGCGGGCTGCGGAGGCGGAGGCGGGGGCGTCGTGGACAGCGCCGCCACGACCGCTGGCGCGGCGCCGGACACCAACACGGCAGTGACTTCGCCGGTAACGGCGACGACCACGGCGAGCACGACACCGTCGAACACCGTCGCCGGCACGACCACCGTCACCACGACCACTCCCGCACCTGCGCAGAGCGTCTTCTACGCGTCCTGGACGGCGGCGCTCGTGGATTCGACGGCAGTCCTGCCGGGCGCCACCGCGCCCGCGCCGGAAACGTTCGCGAACCAGACCATCCGCCAGGTCGTGCGCCTTTCGCTCGGCGGCGGTACGTTGCGGCTGAAAGTGTCGAACCTGTTCGGGAAAACTGCCATCACGATCTCCGCCGTACGGGTGGCGCGCAGCACCGGCGGCTCCGCGATCGATGTCGCCAGCGACCGCGCCGTGACGTTCGGCGGACAGGGCTCGGTGTCACTGGCTGCCGGCGCGGAGGCGCTCAGCGACCCTGTCGCACTGCCGGTGAACGCGCTGTCGCACCTCGCGGTCAGCATGTATTTCGCGGGCCCGACCCCGATGCCGACGATCCACACCGGCGCGCGCCAGACCGCCTATCTCGCGATCGGCAACCAGTTGGCGGCGCCATCGATCGACGCCGGCGGGGCGGACCGGCGCGACTCCTACTATGGCCTGGCGGCGGTGGAAACCTCGAGCGCGGAAAGCACTAAAGTCGTGGTCGCATTCGGCGACTCGATCACGAACGGGACCGGCTCTTCCATGGATGCCGACCGCCGTTACCCCAATCTGCTGGATGACCGCGTGAAGGCCGCCGGATCGACGCGCACCGGCGTCGTGAATGCGGGGATCCCCGGCAACCGCTGGCTGCACGACTTCGCCGGTCCGAGCGGCAACAACCGCTTCGATCGGGATGTGCTGGGGGTCGCCGGCGCCACTCACACGATCATCCTGATGGGAATCAACGACATCGGTTTCGCCGTCAGTCCCGCGCCCGCGCAGGAAGTCTCGGCGCAGCAGATCATCGACGCGATCGCGACCGCGGCCGCGCGCGCAAAGGCGGCCGGGCTCAAGCCATTGCTGGGGACCTTGTTGCCATTCAAGGGCGCGGGTTATTTTTCCGCCGCGGGCGAAGAGAACCGCCAAACCGTGAACGCCTGGATCCGCGGCAATCCGGATGCGCCTGTGGTCGACTTCGACCTGGCCATGCGCAGTGCCGATGATGCCGCCACGCTCAATCCCGCTTACGACAGCGGCGACCATCTCCATCCGAACGACGCCGGCTATGCGGCGATGGCCAACGCGGTGGATTTGGCGAAGCTGCAGTAAAGCGCGCGCGCTTGCGGCCGAGGCGCTTCCCCGGCGCGCCGCGCGCCGCAGTGTAAACTTGGCGCTCGCCATGAGGCGCTGCGCGCGCAGCGCCTTTTTTACTTCGACAGCCTCTGGATTGACACCATGAATCGCTGCAACGAGACGATGGCCCGGCTCCTGCTGGTCGCTTGCGCGGCTGTGGCCGGCTTGGCCTTCGCTTTCCCCCCCGCGGCTTCCGCCCAGGTCATCCGGCGCGAAGCGCCGAAAGACGTCGTGCTCGGCCGCCTCGTCGTCACCCAGCCGCCGATCGTCACGATGGACGGCAAGCCCGACCGGCTTTCGCCCGGATCGCGCATCCGCGACCTCAACAACATGCTGGTGCTTTCCGGCTCGATCGTCGGCAAGGAGCTGCCGGTGGTGTATCGCCGCGATGGCGCGGGCCTGGTGCACGAGGCCTGGGTTTTGACCGAAGAGGAGTACGGCAAGCTCGGCGGCGCGTCGGGTGGCAGCCCCGAAGGTCACAAACGTTTTGCGGAACTGCTCGCAATCATCTTCGGCGCACGCCGCTGACCGGGGCGCGGTCATGACGCGAAAAGTCTTCATCAAGACCTTCGGCTGCCAGATGAACGAGTACGACTCGGACAAGATGGCCGATGTGATGCACGCGGCGCAGGGGTACGAGACGACCCGCAACGTCGAGGAAGCCGACCTGATCCTGTTCAACACCTGCTCGGTGCGCGAGAAGGCGCAGGAGAAGGTGTTCAGCGATCTCGGCCGCGTCAAGCACCTGAAGGAAAAAGGCGTGCTGATCGGCGTCGGCGGCTGCGTCGCGAGCCAGGAAGGCCGCGCGATCATCGAGCGCGCACCCTACGTGGACGTCGTGTTCGGGCCGCAGACCCTGCACCGGCTGCCCGAGCTGCTGCGGCAACGCTGCGAGCAGCGGCGCCCGCAGGTGGACATCAGCTTTCCCGAGATCGAAAAGTTCGACGCGTTGCCGCCGGCGCGGGTGGACGGCGCGACCGCGTTCGTCAGCGTCATGGAAGGCTGCTCCAAATACTGCAGCTACTGCGTGGTGCCGTACACGCGCGGCGAAGAGGTGTCGCGACCGTTCGAGGGCGTGCTGGTCGAAGTGGCCGGGCTGGCCGACCAGGGCGTCAAGGAAGTGACCTTGCTGGGGCAGAATGTGAACGCGTACCGCGGCTCGATGGGCGACAGCGGCGAGATCGCCGACTTCGCCCTGCTGATCGAATACGTGGCGGATATCCCCGGCATCGAACGCATCCGCTACACCACCAGCCACCCGAACGAGTTCACGCAGCGCCTGATCGATGTCTATGCCAGGGTGCCCAAGCTGGTCAATCATCTGCACCTGCCGGTGCAGCACGGCAGCGACCGGATCCTGATGGCCATGAAGCGCGGCTACACCGCGATGGAGTACAAGAGCACGGTGCGCAAATTGCGCGCGGTGCGGCCCGATCTCGCGTTGTCCAGCGATTTCATCGTGGGCTTTCCCGGCGAGACGGAGCAGGACTTCGGCAAGCTGATGAAATTGATCGAGGGCGTCGGCTACGACAACAGTTTCAGCTTCATCTTCAGCCCCCGGCCGGGCACGCCCGCGGCGGCCTTGCACGATGACACGCCGCACGAAGTGAAGCTCAGGCGGCTGCAGCAGGTGCAAGCGGCGATCGAGGACAACATGCGGCGCATCAGCGCGAGCCGCGTCGGGAGCGTCCAGCGCATCCTGGTCGAGGGCCCCTCGCGCAAGGACGCGAGCGAGCTGGCCGGCCGCACCGAGTGCAATCGCGTCGTCAACTTCAAGGGACCGGCGCACCTGGTCGGGCAGATGGTGGATGTGACCATCACCGGCACCAGCTCCCATTCGCTGCGCGGCGAGGTGCTCGCCCGTGCCATCCCGCCCGAGCACGCAGCCGACCCGGCCTGACCCGTTCGGCCCAGCGCCTTTCGTTGGAGAAGCCATGCAGACAGCACGACATTACATCGATGGCGAGTGGCTCGCGGGGCCCGGGGGGACCGCGGCATGCGGCGAGGCGTTGAACCCCGCCACTGCGGAACCCGCCGCCCGCTGTGCGAACGGCGGCACCGCTGAGGCAGCTGCCGCCATTCATGCGGCAAGGAACGCTTTCGACAAGACCACCTGGCGCCACACGCCGCGGTTGCGCGCCGACATCCTGCTTGCATTCGCGTCTCGGCTGGAAGCAAGGAAAGACACGATCGCGGACTGGCTGGTGACGCTCAACGGCAAGCTGCGCCGGGAAGCGATCGGCGAAATCATGGCCGGCGTGTCGGAACTGCGCTATTACGCCGGGCTGGCGCGCACGCTGTACGGGCGCATCCTCGAGGTGGAGCCGGGCTGCTACTCGTCGCTGGAGCGCGAACCGGCCGGCGTGGCCGGCATCATCCTGCCCTGGAATGCGCCGATCACCCTGCTCGTGCGCTCGCTCGCACCCGCCCTGGCCGCGGGATGCAGCGTCGTGCTCAAGCCGGCGCATCAGACCGCGATGGCCCATGACCTGGCGCTCGAGTGCCTGGTGACCGATCCGCGGCTGCCGCGCGGGGTGGTCAATTCCGTCATCGAGTCCGGCACCGACGTATCGCGCCTCCTGTGCGAGAGCCCGGACGTGGACGTCATCAGTTTCACCGGCTCGTCGAAGGTCGGCAAATTGATTGCGCAGGCATCGGCCGGCACGCTCAAGCGGCTGTCGCTGGAACTCGGCGGCAAGGCGCCGGCCCTGGTGTTCGAGGATTGCGACCTCGGCAAAGCGGTGAACGGCGTCGTCGCCGGCGCCCTGGTCCTGGCCGGCCAGCAATGCACCGCCATCACACGCGTGCTGGTCCAGGAAAGCCTTTATGAAACGTTCTCCGCGCGGCTCATCGAGGCGCTGAAGGCCGTGCGGGTCGGTCTCGGCAACGACCCGCAGTCCCAGATGGGCTGCCTCATCGACCGGCTCAATCGCGACCGTATGGACGGCCTCGTGGACACCGCGCAACGCGACGAGCGATTGCTGCTGCGCGGCGCGATCCCCGGCGGCGAACTCGCACGCGGCGCATTCATCCAGCCGAGCCTGGTGGCGGTCGAAAACCTGCAGTCGCCCTTCATCCAGCAGGAATTGTTCGGGCCGTTGCTGGTCATCGAGCGCTGCCAGGACGAGGAAGACGCGATCCGCCGCGCGAACGCCACGCGCTACAGCTTGGCCTCCAGCGTCTGGACGCAGGACTCGGCGCGAGCGCGCCGCATCGCGACGCGGCTGAATTTCGGCACGGTCTGGTGCAATTCGCACAACCGCCTGTTCGCCGAAGCCGAAACCGGCGGCTACCGCGACAGCGGGTATGGCAAGTTGCACGGGATCGAAGGCCTGAACGATTTCCTGCAGACCAAGCACTTCTACTTCGAGACGTAGCAGAATCCGGGCGATGGCTGCGCATTCCACCGCTCATTTCTTTCTCGAGGGACTGGTCGAAGCCGGCATCGAACATGTCTTCTCCAACCTCGGCACCGACCATGTGTCGCTGATCGAGGCGTTAGCCCAGTGGGAGCGCGACGGCCGCGCGCATCCGGCGATGGTGCTGTGCCCGCACGAGAACGTGGCGGTGCACATGGCGGGCGGCTATGCGGCGATGACGGGCCGGGGCCAGGCGGTCATGGTCCATGTCGATGCCGGGACGGCCAATTCGGCCATGGCCTTGCACAACCTGTTCCGGGCGCGCTTGCCGGTGTTCCTGTTGGCGGGCAAGGCGCCCCACACGATCCATGGCGAGCTGCCGGGCTCGCGCGACAACTACGTGCATTTCGTGCAGGACCCGTTCGATCTCGGCAGCCTCGTGCGGCCTTACGTGAAATGGGAGTACACGCTGCCTTCGGGTGTCGTTGCCAAGGAAGCGCTGCGGCGCGGCCACGCCGTGATGCAGAGCGACCCGCCGGGGCCGGTGTTCATGACGCTGCCGCGCGAAACGCTGGCGCAGGACTGGGACGAATCGCAGATCCGCAGTTTCCCCGCGGAGCGCTACGGCCCGGTGAACGGCGGCGGCGTGGATACAGCGATGGCAGGGCAGATCGCCCAGCGGCTGCTGGCCGCGCGCGATCCGATCGCGGTCACGGCGTACCTCGGCCGCAAGCCGGCAGCGGTCGGCGTGCTGGACGCGCTCGCGCGCGAGTGCGGCATCCGCGTCTTCGAGTCCAGCCCACACTGCCTGAGCATCCCGCGCGATTCTCCGTGCTTCGCCGGCTACGACCCCGGCCCGGCGATCGCGCAGGCCGACGTGGGCTTGTTGCTCGACGTCGATGTGCCGTGGCTGCCGAAGTACGTCCCCGACAATCCGTCGCTCGCCTGGATCCAGGTCGATGTCGATGCGATCAAGAAGGATTTCCCGATGTGGGGCTTCCCGAGCGAGCTGCGAGTCCAGGGCGACTGCGCCACGGTGCTCGCCCAGGTGCTGGAGATCGTCCGCGCGCGGGCCGACGACGCCTATCGCGCGCGAGTGGCCCAGCGCATCGCGGGCTGGGAGCCGCAGCGGGCGCAGCGCCGCGAGCGGATCGCCGCGGCCGCGGGCCAGCCGGGCAGCGTCGGTGCGATCTCACCGGATTTCGTTTGCGCGGCGTTGAACGAGGTGCTGGGCGAGGACGACATCCTGGTCAACGAAGCCATCCGCAACAACTTTGCGGTGTTGAACCAGATCCGGCGCACCCGGCCGAGCAGCTACATCGGCCTCGCGGGCGGCGGCCTCGGATTCAGCGGCGGGATGGCGCTCGGCGCGAAACTGGCGCGGCCCGGCCGGCGGGTGGTGCAGGTCGTCGGCGACGGCGGTTTTCATTTTTCCAGTCCCACGGCGGTTTACGCTATCGCGCAGCAATACCGGCTGCCGATCTTCACCGTGGTCCTCGACAACGGCGGCTGGCAGGCAGTGAAGGAGGCCGTGCTGCGCGTGTATCCGGATGGCGCCGCTGCCGCGTCCAACGAGTTCCAGGCGCGGCTCGAGGGCGAGCGGCGCGATTTCGCGCAGGTCGCCGCCGCGTTCGGCGCGCACGCGGAAACCGTCGATGATCCCGACCGGCTTGGCGCCGCGATCGGGCGCTGCGTGGCCGCCATCGACGCGGGCCGGGCCGCCGTCCTGTGCGCGCGCGTCACGCGGCTTTGAACGATCAGCAACCCCAGAGCGGCGCAAAGCCGCCAGACACCGAAGGAGACTCGTCATGCGATTCACGAAAGCGTTGTTCGGCATCGTCACCGTCGCGGCCGCGGTGCTTGCCTCCACCGCAGCGCAGGCTCAGGCACCCTATCCCGGCAAGCCGATCCAGCTGATCGTCGGGTATGCGCCCGGCGGCGGCACCGATCTGCTCGCCCGGATCATCGCCGCGAAAATGGCGGAGGGCCTCGGGCAGCCGGTCGTGATCGAGAACAAGGTCGGCGCGCAATCGATCATCGCGGCGCAATACGTCGCCAAGGCCAACCCCGACGGGTACACGCTGCTGCTGGGGCCGAGCGGTCCGGTGTCGATGAACCCGGCGCTCTACAGCAAGTTGCCTTATTCGCCGCTGCGCGACTTCGCGCCGATTTCGCTGGTCGGCTCGTTCCCGCTGATCCTCGTCGTGGGACAGTCGCACCCCGCAAAGTCGGTTGCGCAATTGATCGAATACGCCAAGGCCAATCCGGACAAGGCCAATTACGGTGCCAGCGCGGCGCCGTTCCAGCTCGCGGCCGAACTGTTCAAGCAGAAGACCGGCACCGCATTCCAGCACATCGCGTACAAGGGCAGCAACGAGTCGGTCAATGCGGTCGCCACCGGCGAAATCACCATGACCCTGGCCGACCCGCCGCCGGTGGTCGGCCAGTTCAAGGCCGGCAGGGTGCGGGCGCTGGCGATCACGACGCCGGCCGCGCATCCGGCCTGGCCGGGCGTTCCGACCATGCGCGAGGCGGGCTTCAAGGATATGGACATCGAGTTGTGGACGGGCCTGCTGGCGCCGGCCGGCACGCCCCAGCCCGTCATCCGCAGGCTGCACGAAGAGATCGTGCGTGTGCTCAAGCTGCCCGATGTGCGCGAGCGGTTCGCCACGCTCGGCGTGGACCCGGTCGGCAGCACGCCGGAAGAATTTTCGCGGGTGATCGCCGCGGACATTGCGAAGTGGACGGCCGTCGCGAAGGCGGCGAATATCAAGGCCGATTGAAAGGCAGCTTGGGCATGCCCTTGCCGCCCCCCATGCGCTTCATCATCTTCATCAGGCCGCCGCCCTTCATCTTTTTCATCATGCCCTGCATCTGCCCGAACTCGTTGAGCAGGCGGTTGACCTCCTGCACCTGAACGCCGGCGCCGGCGGCGATGCGGCGCTTGCGGGTGGCCTTGATCAGTTCGGGTTTGCGGCGCTCCAGCGGCGTCATGCTCTGGATGATGCCCTCCTTGCGCCGGATCTCGCGCTCGGCCTTGTTCATGTCGACCTCGCCCGCCTTGGCCGCCATCTGCGCCGGCAGCTTGTCGATCAGGCTGGACAGGCCGCCCATGTTTTTCATCTGCTGGATCTGCGACAGGAAATCGTTCAGGTCGAAGCCGCCGCTCTTGACTTTGGCCGCGAGTTTCTGCGCCGCTTCCATGTCCACGCCGGCGGTGACCTGTTCGACCAGCGCCACGATGTCGCCCATGCCCAGGATGCGGCCGGCATGGCGTTCGGCATCGAACACCTCGAGCCCATCGAGCTTCTCGCTGGTGCCGGCGAACTTGATCGGCGCGCCCGTGATCTGCCGCACCGACAGCGCGGCGCCGCCGCGCGAGTCGCCGTCCGTCTTGGTCAGCACGATCCCGGTCAGCGGCAAGGCTTCCTTGAACGCCTTCGCGGTGTTGACGGCGTCCTGGCCCTGCATCGCATCGACCACGAACAGGGTCTCGACCGGATGCACGGCGGCGTGCAGTTCCTTGATCTCGCGCATCAACACGTCGTCGATCGCCAGCCGGCCGGCGGTATCCACCAGCAGCACGTCGAAGTACTGCTTTTTCGCGTAATCGAGCGCCGCACGGGCGATGTCCACCGGCTTCTGGTCCGGCGTGCTCGGAAACCATTCGGCGCCGGCCTGCTTCGTCACGGTTTTCAGCTGCTCGATCGCGGCCGGGCGGTACACGTCGCCCGAGACGGTCAGCACTTTCTTCTTGCGCTTTTCGATCAGGTGCTTGGCGAGCTTCGCCGTGGTGGTGGTCTTGCCCGAGCCCTGCAGGCCGGCCATCAGGATCACGGCCGGCGGCTGCGCGGCCAGGTTGATGTCGCTCACCCCCTGGCCCATCGTGGCGGCGAGTTCGCGGTTGACGATGCCTACCAGGGCCTGCCCCGGCGAGAGCGAGCCGAGGACCTCCTGGCCCATGGCCTTGTCCTTGACGCGGGCGATGAAATCGCGCACCACCGGCAGGGCGACGTCGGCTTCGAGCAGCGCCATGCGCACCTCGCGCAGCATGTCCTGCACGTTGGTGTCGGTGATGCGGGCCTGGCCGCGGATTTCCTTGGCCAGGCGGGAGAGTTTGTCGGAGAGGGCGGATGCCATACAAATACGTGAAATACGTCGGCACTGCCGGATATGTGGGCTTCGAGCAACGAAGCAAGGCTAAACTGTGAACCCATGATTCTAGCCAGTGCGTCCCCAGCGAGCGTGGTGTTGACCGTGGCCACCGCGGTGGCCTATGCGGTGCCCGCGGCGGCCGCGCGCCGGCTGTCGGAGCGGGCCGCGCGCAATGCCCTGCTGCTGGCATGGCTGTTGCACGCGATCGTGCTCGCCATCGGCCTGCTCGGCACGCCTCCGCGCTTCGGTTTCGCACCCGCGCTGTCGGTAACCGCCTGGCTGGTCCTCACGGTCTATGCGGTCGAGCGGCAGCTTTTCCCGCAGCTCGAAGCGCGCTGGGCCCTGGCCGGGCTCGGCTCCGCCGCGGTGGTGCTGGCGCTGGTCTTCCCCGGCACGGCGCTGCACCCGAGCGCCTCGCCATGGCTGCCGCTGCACTTGGCGCTGGGCGTCGCCTCGTACGGCCTGTTCGCCGCGGCCGTCGTGCATGCGTGGATGATGACGCGCGCGGAAAAGCAGATCCGGCAGGCGGCCGATCCGCACGCCGGCGTTCCCCTGCTGACCCTCGAACGACTGACGTTCCGTTTCGCGACGGCCGGGTTCATCCTGCTGTCGGCCACGCTGCTGGCCGGCGTGTTCTTCAGTGAGGCACTCTACGGCCCGGGCCACACCATCAAGTGGGACCACAAGACGGTGTTCTCCATCCTGTCGTGGCTGGTCTTCGCCTTCCTGCT